>CAZOMJ010000019.1:0-64525 GCA_964581055.1 uncultured Candidatus Kuenenia sp. | reverse complement strand
CAAGATTCCCAGAGAACGGGCGGCCGCGGCCCGATCCCGCCCGACCACACGCCTCCGGCCGCGGCCAGAAATGACACCACAGATTGCCGTGAGGGCAGGATCCTCTTCATCGGCCTGGAATCGCCCGGCAGCGGCGGGCTGCAGGGTGACGTGGTTGGTTCGTCCGACAACACCCTGCTGGGCCGCCTGGCCGAGACGCCGCCACGGGCCGTGCCGCGTCACGCCTTCGGCCTCGGGCTGGCCGGTCTGGCCGATGACAGACCACTCGCCGCGATCGCTGGTGAAATGCTGGCAGCCTGCGGGGCGGTGTTCCACCGCGGACCGCAGCCATTTACGGCGGTCGACTACAGTCTGGGTGAGGGGGGCCACGTGCCTGACGTGCATCTCGCGTCGGGCCTGATCTGGGAGGGCTTGCCTCGGGGCCGCGCCGGATTCGAACCGGCCGACGAAGAGCCGGCTGTGCGGTTCGACGAATTGGCGGCAGCGTTGCTTGAACGAACGCATGCCGAATGTCTGGCACTGGTGGTGATCGCCGAGGTGCATGGCATCGTGGGCGTCGAACTGATCCGGCCGCTCGCCGAGGCGACCGCCGAAGATCACCCCCGCAGCCGTGATCCTGCCGTGGCCTCGCGGTGGCTGAGTTTTTCTCGTGAGCCCGTGCATGCGCGGCACACCGCGTTGATCGTGGGTGTGGTCACTCGCGGAAATCCCGCCAGCCCGCTGGCCGAGTTCGTGCGGCCGCTCGGAACCGGCGGCCCCTCCGGCCACGCCCACGCCGCCATCTTCCCCCTCCGGCCCCTCAAACGCGGCGCCGTCGACCTGGCCGCCACGGTCGCCGACCTCGCCGCGTCCGAGCCGCTGGCTGTGATGCATCTCCTCGGCGATCCGCAGCCGGTGCTCGGCAGCGGCCAATCGGAACTCGTCCGCGGCTGCTGCTGGTTTGCGCCGCTGTCGGTAGCCGTGCGGCAGCGGTCAGCGGGGGGCGGCTCATGATCACGCTGCTTTCCACTTGGACGTTCGGCGTGGCGCTTGGGTTCGTGGCGCTCGGAGTGTTCGTCAGCTACAAGCTGTTCTCGTTCCCCGACATCACGACCGACGGCTCCTTCACACTCGGCGCCGTGGTCGCGACCGTGCTGCTGGTGGCGGGCGTCGATCCGGTGCCGGCCACGCTCGCCGGCATGGCGTCGGGCGCCTTGGCCGGTTGCTGCACCGGCATGTTGCACGCCATCCTCGGCATCGAGCCGCTCCTCTCCGGCATCCTCATGACGACGGCGCTGGCGAGCGTGAACCTCGTGGTGCTTGGCCGCAGCAACGTGCCGCTCTCCGGGGTCACGACGCTCCTCGACCGGGCCGAGAAGGCGTTCTTGCCCGCGGCACGCCTGCTCGGCTTCGCCGATGCTGCCGCCGGAGAGGCTGCCCGGCTGGGCTTCGTGCTCGTGGCCGCCGCCGTCGCGGTGCTCGTGCTCTACGCCTTTTTCCGCACGCGGCTGGGAACCGCCATGCGGGCCGGTGGCGACACGCCCACGATGGCCCGGGCGCTCGGCCGCAACACGGGCGGGCTCACCGTGGCCGGTCTCGCGATCGCCAACTCGTTTACGGCGCTCTCTGGGGCGGTCATCGCGCAGTACCAGGGCTTCGCCGACGTGCAGATGGGAATCGGCATGGTGGTGTGGGGCATGGCGAGCGTGTATCTGGGCGCGGCGCTCGTGGGCCAGGTGCGGCTGGGCGGGGCGCTTGTGGCCACGCTCGCCGGCAGCGTGACCTTCCGCCTGCTCGTCGCCGCCGCGCTTCGCGCCGGGCTCGACCCCGACTGGCTCAAGTTCACGACGGCCGTCGTCGTGCTGACGGCGCTCGTCGCGCCGCGGCTGCTCGTGCGACGGCACCAGGCTTCCGTCGCACGATAACCCCCGGCCACGCCGGATCACCCACACCCGTTTTTCCACACCCGTTTTCCCACGCCGGATCACTGTCGATGCTCGAACTCCGCAACGCCACGGTGACGTTCTCCGCCCCCGGCGGGCCTTTGGTCCGCGCGGTCGATGGCGTGTCGCTGACGATTCCCAGCGGCCAGTTCGTCGTGGTCATCGGCACCAACGGCTCGGGCAAGAGCACGCTCCTGGGATCGATCGCGGGCACCGTCCGCCTCGACGGCGGGAGCATCCATCTGACCGGGCACGACATCACGCGATGGCGTGAAGACCAGCGGGCCCGGCTGGTGGGCCGGGTGTTCCAGGATCCACGGGCCGGGACGGCCGCCAGCCTGACCGTGCTCGAAAACATCGCCGTCGCCGCCTGTCGCGGGCGGCGGGCCGGGCTCTCATGGGCGACCAGCCGCAGCCTGCGGGCCGAGGCCGCCCGACGGCTGGGGGAAATCGTGCCGGGGCTCGAAACCCGTCTCGACCAGCCGATCGGCTCGCTCTCGGGCGGTCAGAGGCAGATCGTGACGCTCGTCATGGCGACATGGCACCGGCCCGACCTGCTCCTTCTCGACGAACACACCGCCGCGCTCGATCCGGCCGCCGCCGACCGGGTGGTGCAGGCCACGGCGAGGCTCGTCCGCGAACAGAACCTCACGGCCCTGATGGTGACGCATTCGCTCGCGCAGGCCGCGTCGCTCGGCGACCGGCTGCTGCTCGTGCACCGGGGGCGGATCGCCCTCGACCTGCATGGAGCGGCCAAGCGGCGGCTTTCGCCGGACGATCTCGCGTATCGCTTCGATCGGCTGCGGTCCGCCGACCAGTTCGACGAAGCCGCCGCATGTTCCCTCTCCGAACTCTACCTGTAGCCCCGGCACCAAGCAGCCATGATTCCGTCCTCGGTGTTCGCCTTTCTTCGCCGCTCCGTGCCGACGGTGGCCCTACTGGTCGGCGCATCGGCGCTCCTTCTGCTCACCGACAGGCAGTCGGCAAAGCGTGCGCTGCCGGCGATCGCCGTGCTCCAGCAGACGAGCTCGATGGTGCTCGAGGATGCGGTCCAAGGCATGATCGTGGGGCTCGCCGAGCGCGGCTTCGTCGATGGCAAGACGGTGACGATCCGCCGTTACAACGCCGAGGGCGACATGGCTCAGGGCAACGCGATTGCCCGCGAGATCGTCGGCGGGCCGTTCGATCTGGTGCTCACCTCCAGCACGCCGTCGCTGCAGGCGGTGGCGACGGCCAACGCCCGCGGCCGGCTGAAACATGTGTTCGCGGCGGTCGCGGATCCGTTTTCCGCGGGCGTCGGCTTCGACCGCGCCGACCCGCTCGTGCATCCGCCGCACCTGGTCGGGTATGGCAGCCTGGCGCCGGTGCATGCGACGTTCCTGGTCGCCCGGCGTTTGAATGCCCGCTTGGCCCGCGTCGGCGCTGCCCACAACCCTTCCGAGAGCAATTCCCGTCGCTTCATGGAATTGGCGAGGGCCAGTTGCAAGTCGCTCGGCATCGAACTGCTCGAGGCGCCGGTGGAGAATTCGTCCGGCGTGATCGAGGCGGTGCAGTCGACGATCGCGCGGGGCGCGGAGGCGATCTTCGTGCCGGGCGACACGACGGTGGTCAGTGCGGTCGATTCGGTCATCGCTACCGCCGGCAAGGCTGGCATTCCGGTGTTCAGCGTGAATCCGGGCGTGCCCGATCGGGGCACGCTCTTCGATGTCGGCTTCAACTTCCGCGAGGTGGGCCTCGTGGCCGGCCGGCTGGCGGCGGATCTGCTCGCCGGCACCGATCCAAAAACCGTGCCGATCCGCGAGACGGCCAACGAGATCCCGCCCTACCTCGTGCTCAACGTCGCCGCGAAGGCGGCGGCCCCCGACCGTTGGCAGGTGCCGGACGACCTCAAGCCGCAGGCGCGGTATCTGATCGATCAGACGGGGCGGCACGACCAGCCCGACGCGGTGCTGAAGGGGCCGTTCGACGAGGCACCGGTGCAGTGACCGGAAAATGGGGACGGGAGCGATTTTTTAAAAGGGCACCATCCACGTGGCCTTCGGCCGTCGAAAAATCGCTCCCGTCCCCATTTTCCCCAGTCTTCCCGAGTGGACCCGTGGTTATTTCGCAGGCCTTGCGGCGTTTGCGGGTCGATACACCCCCTCATGGGGAATCGCAACGAGCGGAAACCGTGTGCCGGAGGCTGTCATGCGAAGACGCGCAGCCTCCGCAGTCGGAGTTCCACCGAAGCGATGCCGGCCCTGAGAATTCTGCCCGGCACTGGTGGTGGAGCGATGGCCCGTAGGGCCCTCCTGGGCCCCGACGCGTTCGACCGCGTGATGACGCCGCTGGTAGGTCGTCGCGTTGGTTATGTGCGGCCCGTGGGGCATGTCGGGGATGCCCTGATCGAACTGGCCATGATGCAACTCTTCGCGGAGTTTGGCATCGTCTGCGTGCCGCTCGATCTCGATGATCCAGCCGAAGTCGATGTGGTCGTGTTCGGCGGCGGCGGCAGCATGGGCCGGCGATCGGTGCAGAACCACGCGATTCGCACGCGGATCCTCGGGCTCGGCGTGCCGGTCGTCATCCTGCCACAGTCGTTCACCGACCGGGAGGATCGGCCATTTGCGAGTGTGTTCGTCCGCGAGCAGGCGAGCCTCGGGCTCCGAACGGACGGCATCCTCGCCCCCGATCTTGCGCTTGGCCTGGCTTGGCCCGCCCTCGGCCCGCCGGTGCAGGATCTCGGCATCCTGATGCGACGCGACCATGAGCGGACAGGTCGTCTGCTGCAGCTCGCCCGCGATCCCGCCGCCCTCTGCGACACGCCCGCCGAGTCGCTCGCCCTGGCGTCGCGGTATCGGCGGATCATCACCGACCGTCTGCACTTTGCGATCGCCGGTCTTCATATGGGCCGCGAGGTCACGCTTCTGCCGAACAACTACCACAAAAACCGGTCGATGCACGAGACGTGGCTAGCCGGCCTCGGCTGCCACTTCGCGGAGAGCGTGGAAGCCGCGCTCCTCCAGCAGGCCGCCGCGGCACGCCGCGGGATACGGTCCGCGGCGTAGCAGGGATTCGCGTGTGCCAATCTGCGGCCAGGGATGCCCGATACGTGGGCGAGCGACTCAGGTGATGTGACGCAGGAGTTCCCGCACGGCTGGCGGTCAGGCTGGCCGCAGGGTATGAACACCTCATGCGAGTCTTGGATTTCATCCTGATCGGGTGCCTCCTTGTCGTAACGGCTTCGGCATCCGCCGCACCGCCGCTGCGCGTGGGGATGGAACTCTCCTACCCGCCCTTCGAGATGACCGATCCGCAGGGGCGGCCGATGGGGGTGAGCGTGAAACTCGCCCAATCGCTCGGCCAGCACCTTGGCCGCGAGGTGGTGATCGAAAACATCTCGTTCGACGGCCTCATTCCCGCGCTCAAGACCGGCAAGATCGACTGCATCATCTCCTCGATGACCGCCACGCCGGAGCGGAGCCGGTCGATCGCCTTCTCGGAGCCCTATCTGAAGACCGGTCTGGCGCTGCTCGTCGGCAAGGGCTCTCCTGTGCAGTCGGCCGACGATCTCGATGCGGCTGGCCGCTCGATCGCGGTCAAGAAGGGCACGACGGGCCATCAATACGCTTCGACGACGTTCAAGCGGTCCCGGCTGCTCGTGCTCGACAAGGAATCGGCGGCGGTGATGGAGGTCGCGCAGGGGAAGGCCGACGCCTTCATCTACGACTCGCTGTCGGTCTACCAGAACCACAAGCGGCACCCCGACACGACGCGGGCCCTGCTTCGTCCGTTTCGGGAGGAGACTTGGGCGGTCGGCCTGCGGCCCGGCGATACGCAGCTCCGCGACCAGGTCAACGCATTCCTGAAGGAGTTCCGGGCCGAAGGCGGTTTCGAGAAACTCGGCGACGAATTCCTGCCCGAGGAAAAGGCCTCCTTCAAGGCCCAGGGCATTCCCTTCTACTTCTGAATTGAAGAGGGGATGTGCTGCCCCCGTGGCGGCACGTTTTCAACTTGTCCGTGTCCCCGGCATCGATTCCACAAGTTAAAAACTCGTGGCCACGTCTCAGAAAAGAGCTGCGTTCCCTTTTTGTCGTTAGACTGGCGTGCATGCCCCGCTGGCTCGCCCATACGATCGTCGTCATCCTGTTCGCGTCGCTCATCGCGCTGGCATTTTCGCGGGTGGACTACGCGTGGAACTGGGCAGGCGTCTGGGAATACCGCCAGAAGCTGCTGCAGGGCTTCGGCGTCACCGTCGCGCTCAGTCTGACCTCGCTCGTCGTCAGCACCATCATCGGCATGCTGGCGGCGCTGCTGCTGGGATCGAAAAACACGCTGCTCGAGGCGGTGGGCCGAGTGTATGTCGAGCTGATCCGCGGCACGCCGCTGCTCGTGCAGTTGCTGATCGGCTTCTACGTGGTGGCCGGCGCCGTCGGCCTCGAGAACCGTTATATCGTCGGCGTGCTCCTGCTCTCGCTTTTCAGCGGTGCCTACATGGCGGAGATCTTCCGCGGCGGCCTCGCCGCCATCCCGCAGACGCAGCGGGATTCCGCCCGGGCCATCGGCCTGACGCCCTGGCAGTCGTTCCGGCTGGTGATCCTGCCGCAGGCGGTCCGCCTCGTGCTACCCGCCGTCGCGGGACAGTTCGTGTCGCTCATCAAGGATTCGTCGCTGCTGTCGGTGATCGCGGTTTCGGAGTTCACCCTCGCCGCCCAGGAGGTGAACTCGTTCACCTACTCGACCTTGGAAAGTTATCTGCCACTGGCCGCCGGCTACCTGCTGCTTACGCTGCCGCTGTCGGCCGTGTCGCGGCTGCTGGAACGCCGCTACCGGTATGAGGCATGAAGACGGACACTCATGAATACCGGGCATCATGAATCTTGAAATCGGCGGCCTCGTGCAGCGATTCGGCACGACCACCGTGCTCGACGGCTTGGCGTTGCGTACCGGTGACGTGCGATCGCTCGTGCTCGTGGGCCCTTCTGGGGGCGGCAAGTCAACGCTGCTGCGGATCCTCGCGGGGCTCGACGTGCCGGTGGCCGGCACCGTGACATTCGATGGCGAGCCGCTCCCGCGGGATGAGCCGTCGCTGCGTGCCTATCGTCGGACGGTGGGCACGGTCTTTCAGGCCTACAACCTTTTTCCGCACCTGACCGCCATGGACAACCTGCTCCTGCCGCTGGTGCATGTGCACGGCCTTTCGGGGCCGGAGGCGCGTGTCCGCGTCCAGGAGCCGTTGGAGCGGTTTCACCTTGCCGCCCATGCCCACAAGCGTCCGGCCGAACTCTCCGGCGGCCAGAAGCAGCGGATCGCCATCCTGCGGGCCCTGGTCGTGCGGCCGCGGCGATTGTTTCTCGACGAGCCCACCTCGGCGCTCGATCCGGAGATGACGGCCGAGGTGTTGGAGATGATCGGCGAGTTGAAGGATCTGGGCACGCAATTCGTGCTGGTGACCCATGAGATGGGATTCGCCCGCCGCGTGGCCGACCTTGTGGCGTTCGTCGGCGACGGGCGCGTGCTCGCCCACGGTCCGCCGGACGAGATCATCGACCGCTGCGACGTGCCGCGGGTGCGCAGTTTTTTCGCGAGGATCCTTCCATGATCGACGAACGAGAACCCGTGCGAGAACCGTCCATGAACCACGTCCACGAGCCGATCGACACGTCGCGGCAGGCATTTCTCGGTTCGCTGATCGCCGATGCCGTCGCGATGCCGGTGCACTGGTATTACGACAGGCAGGCGCTGGCCCGCGATTACGGCACGCTCACGGGCTACCTCGCCCCGAAGAATCCCCATCCCGACAGCATTCTCTGGCGGTCGAGCTATACAGCCGCCAGCCCGAAGACCGATATCCTGCGGGAGCAGGCGGCATACTGGGGCAAGCGTGGCATTCACTACCACCAGTTTCTCGCCGCGGGTGAGAACACGCTCAACCAACAGTTGGCAGTCGAGTTGTTCGACATGGTCAGGCGGGATCGTGACTACGATCCCGAACGCTGGCTCGACCGCTACATCGCCTTCATGCTCGCACCCGGCCGGCACCGCGACACCTACGTGGAGGAGTATCACCGCGACTTCTTCACGAACCTCGCCGCCGGCCGGAAACCGATCAACTGCGGCGTCCGAGACGTGCATATCGGCGGGCTCGTTCCCGTGCCCGCGCTCGTCGCGGCACTCGGGCCCCGTCATCCGGAACTGCGCCGGATCGTGCGGCTCCATGTCGGCCTCACACACAAGGATGACGAGGTGCTGGACGCGGCCGACGTGCTCACCAGGATGCTGATTCACGTCTGCCAGGGGGAGGACCTCCGCACCGCCATCATCGACCATGCCAACGGGTGGATCTCCGCGGCCAAGATTCGCGACTGGGACCGGCATCCCGACGACGTCGTCGTGGGACGTTTCCTCAGCCCGGCCTGCTACATCCCCGACGCTTTTCCGGCGGCACTCTTTCTGGCCTGGCGGTATGCCGGCGACTTCGCGGCGGGCGTCTGCGCCAATGCCCAGGTGGGGGGCGACAACTGCCACCGGGGCACGGTCGTGGGCTCGCTCCTCGGCGCCAGCGGCCCGATTCCTGGCCCGTTTCTGGAAGGCTTGCGGCTGGGTGCTAAAGTGTCTGAGTAGATTTCCGAACTCGACATGAGCGCGTATGAACCCGACTGCGTCCGCCGCCGCCCCCGCCGAAGCTCGCACCCGTTTTGCAGCGATGTCCACGCCGCTCGTGCCCACGAAAACGGTGCTCTTGACCGCCGATCCGACGGCCACCGATCCGACGGCCGCCAAGCGGGCGGAAATCCGCCGCTATTTCCACCAGACCAGTGAGCTCTACGAGCGGCTCTTCGGGGTCATCCGCGAAGACGCGTCGTATTACGAACGGCACGAGCCGCTCCGCCATCCGCTGATCTTTTACTTCGCCCACCCCGCCGTCTTCTACGTCAACAAGCTCATTGCCGGCAGGTTCATCTCCGGCAGGGTCGATGCCAGGATCGAGGCGATGATGGCCGTGGGCGTGGATGAGATGTCGTGGGACGATCTCAACACGGCCCACTACGATTGGCCGAGCGTTGCCGCGATCCGCGACTATCGCGCCGGCGTCCGGCAGATGGTCGATGCCTTCATCCAGTCGATGCCGCTGGAGTTGCCGATCCGGCAGGATTCGCCTGCCTGGATCATCCTCATGGGTATCGAGCACGAGCGGATCCATCTGGAGACATCGAGCGTGATCATGCGGCTGATGCCGCTCGACGAGCTGCGGCACGGCGACGAACTCACGGCGGAGGAGCGCACGCTGTGGTCGATCTGTGGCAGCACCGGCGAGCCTCCGGCAAACGACTGGATCCCGGTCGCGGGGCAGACCGTGCGGCTGGGCAAGCCGGATGACGATCAGACTTTCGGCTGGGACAACGAATACGGCGTCGAAGAGGTCAAGGTGCCCGGCTTCAAGGCCGCCCGCCGGCTCGTCTCGAACGCGGAGTTTCTCGCCTTCGTCGAGGACGGAGGCTATGCCCGCGAGGAGTGGTGGACGGAGGAGGGCCGCGGCTGGCTGCACTACACGCACGCCGAGCACCCCAAGTTCTGGCACCGGCGGAGCACGGGAGCCGCTTCGTCGTATTGGCAACGGAATCTGCTCAACGAGATGCCTCTGCCCCTCGACTGGCCCGTCGAGGTCAACTGCCTGGAGGCGCAGGCCTACTGCGTCTGGCTTTCGGCCCGCACGGGCGAGAACGTCCAGTTACCTACGGAGCCCCACTGGTATGCCCTGCGTCAGTCGCTCCCGTCGGCGTTCTCGGCCGACCAGCCCGACTGGAAGCGGGCGGCTGGCAACATCAACCTGGAACACGGGGCCTCGAGCACGCCGGTCGACGCGTTTCCGCAGGGCGAATTCTGCGACGTGATCGGCAACGTCTGGCAGTGGACGCGCACACCGATCATGCCATTCAAGGGCTTCGAGGTGCATCCGCTCTACGACGATTTCTCGGTGCCGACCTTCGACGGCCGCCACAACCTCATCAAGGGAGGCTCCTGGATCTCCACGGGCAACGAATCGCTCGCCAGCGCCCGCTACGCCTTCCGCCGCCACTTCTTCCAGCACGCCGGGTTTCGCACGATTCTCGAGGAGCCGGGGAGCGAGGCGGTCACCGAGGGGTCGAGGCTGTATGAAACCGACCAACTCGTGACCCAGTATCTGGAATTCCACTATGGCCCCGAGGCGTTGGAAGTGCCCAACTTCCCGCAGGCGTGCGTGGATGCGGCCATGCGGCACGTGCCGGAGGATCGACGCCGCAAGTGTCTCGACATCGGCTGTTCCGTGGGGAGGTCGGCGTTTGAATTTGCCCGCTTCTTCCAGCACGTCGATGCCGTCGACTTCTCGGCCCGGTTCATCCAGTCGGGCGTGCGGTTGCAGCAGGGCAGTGATCTGATTTACGAGATCCCGACTGAAGGAGAGCTGACGCTCTCGCGGACCATTTCCCTCGATCGACTGCGGCTTGCGGACGTCGGCTCCCGGGTGCTCTTCATGCAGGGAGACGCCTGCAACCTGAAGGCCCTTTATACCGGCTACGACCTGGTCTTCGCGGGCAATCTCATCGATCGCCTGTACGACCCCTCGCTGTTTCTCGAAGGCATCGCGACGCGGGTTCTGCCCGGTGGACTGCTCGTGATCACGTCCCCGTATACATGGCTCGAGGAATACACTCCGAAGGCCAAGTGGGTTGGCGGTCGTCGGGAGCACGGCGAGCCTCTGTCCACGCTGGTCGGGCTGAGGCGAACGCTCGAGCCTCGGTTTGGCCTGCTGCACCGTGAGGACATACCGTTTGTGATCCGGGAGACGGCGAGGAAACACCAGCATTCGGTGGCGGAGATGACCATCTGGCGTCGCGATTGAGCGAACCGCGAATGATTTGGTACGATCTGATGTTCGGGAATCGGGAGCACAAGATCCGTTGTGGGCGTCGTGTTTCCGGGCTGCCCCTCCTCGCGGTGGTTGGATCATGCCAAAAGAAGCTCCCGTCGATCCCTGCCGGCAGTGGCTCGGCATCGATGCCATCGACCTGGGAAATGCACGCATCGTGCTGGGGATTTCGCCGCAGGAGATGGATCCTCTCGCCGTTGTGCGGGCTGCTGAAGCCCGCTTGAATCTGCTCCGCACGATCGCGCCGGGGCCATTCGAGATGGCCCGCGCCGGGCTGATCAAACGTGTGGAGGAGGCGAGGGAGAAACTGCTCACCGAGATCGCCGCCACTCCGCAGCGGCTCAGGCCCGACGCCGCGGTCGCCTTCGCCATGCCCGCCCCCCCCTCGCAGCGGGCGGCCAGCTCGCCACCGGTTCCGGCGACGCGTCCCGCGGCGGCTCCGGGGATGCCGCCCGCAGTGCCGGGGACTGTGCCCCCCGTGCCGCCGACGGTGCCGGGCGGGGCGTTTCCTGGCGACCGCGGTGGCGTCGAGACGATCGCCATCCGCACGACGGTGTATCGCAAGAAGACGCCGGTGGCAGGCATCGCCATGACGGTCCTCGCATTGTCCGCCGTGGCCGGCGGGCTCTCCTATTTCGCCTCCTACGGAAATCTGCAGGCGAGGAAACCTGGTGGTCGGCAGATGGCCCGTGCTGATTCGGCTGCCGTGCGGGTCGGGGCGGAGCCTGAGAAGGATCGAAGGTCTGAGTCTGTGGAGCGGCCTGCACACAAGCCCGCCGAACCGCACGAGGAGGAACCGCTGGATCCCGCATCCGATCGGGCCGTGTCGACCAGCAAGCCGCCGTCTGCACGAAAGGAACGCTCCCGTGGATCCGAGCCCGAAGCCAGACGAGAGCGTGAGGAGGAGCCACCTCAAGTTGTGTCCCTGCCGACGAAGGCGCCACCAGCATCGACTCCGAAGCCCATGGAAGAGGAAGCCATGGCTGCAGACGAGAAGCCAGCAGACGAGAAGCCAGCAGCCGGCTTGATTGCAGTGGAGAATCGCCAGCTTGACGACACGCTTTCCGAGTCGCTCGAGTCGCTTCGGCAGCAGGAATACGACTCCGTCACGCGGCTCCTCGCGAAGGCGGCCAAGGAGGCACGTGGCCCACAGGCAGGTCAGCGAGTCGCCAGCTGGCAGCAACTGGCCACCTACTTCAAAGGCTTCATGGACTACCGCGAGAAGGCGCTGGCCGCGGTGAAGCCGGGTGACGAATACGACGTCATAAATCAAAAGATCGGCGTCGTGGAAGTGGATGCGGAAAAGTTCATCTACCGTTCAGCCGGCGGCAACAAGACGGTCCCAATCGACAAGATTCCGGCGGGTATCGTTCTGGCCATCGTGATGCAGTGGTTCGACTCGAATCCAGCCAATAATCTCTACATTGGCGCCTATCATCTGGCGAAGCCGGAGCCCGATCTGCAGCGGGCCCGCGAGCATTGGGAGCAGGCTCAGGCGGCGGGCGCGGATGCCTCCGATCTCATGCCCCTGCTCGACGATCCGGTATTCGCCCGGTCCGAATAGGCACTTCCGCTCACAGCATGGCCGCGAGCAGGCTGCGGAGTTCCTCCGTTGGCAGCTGCACCGGGTTGCCCCGCATGCTCGCACCGCCGGAGTTCTCGGCAAGCCAGTCGAGCTGGTCGGCTCCGACGCCCAGTTCCGACAGCCGCTTCGGCAGATGAGCGGGCAGGCAGAGGCGTTCGATCCGATCCACGAAGGCGTCCGCAGCCGCGGCATCGTTTCGCGACGCCTCCGGATCGACTGCCCGCTCGAGCGTTGCGAAATCACGCTCCGACGCCTCGCGGTTGACCCGCAACGCGGCGGGCAGCATGACGGCGCAGGCCACCCCGTGCGGTGCCCCGCATGCGATGCCCAGGGCTGCCGCCACGCCGTGTGCCAGTCCGAGGCCCGAATTGGTGAGCGCCAATCCGGAGAGCAGAGCGGCGTGGCTCAAGGCTGCGCGATCGGCCGCCCGGCGGTCGTCCCAGCGCTGCGGGGCTTCGCCTGCAGGCGTGCGCTCCAACAGCCGAGGCAGTGCATGCAGCGCCCGCGGCAGCGACTCGAGCACCAGAGACCGCGGCAGCGGCCTCGCGAACCGGCAGACGAACGATTCGATCAGTTGCGTGATGCAGTCGAGTCCGGAAGCGGCGATGGTGGCCGGGGCGCACGAAGCGGTTAGGTCTGGGTCGACGAGCGCCACCCGTGGCACCATCATCGGGCTCCGCATGCTCTTCTTGAACCGCCGCCTTGGGCAGGAAATCACCGCGTTTCGCGTCGCTTCGGCGCCGGTGCCGGCCGTGGTGGGCACCGCGACCACGGGCAGCGGCCAGCGCCGGATCGTGAGACCGCGGCCGACACCCTCCAGATGATCGACGACGAAGGCGTCGAGATGCGACTCCAGGTCGGGGCGGGAACCGTCGGGGCGGGAACGCAGGTCTGCCGGCATGTTCGCGGCCAGGGCCGCCAGGGCCTTCGCGAGATCGATGGTCGCCCCGCCGCCAACGGCCACCACCACCACGCCATCGCGATCCTCGTGGGCCAGGCGGCCCAGTGCGGCGGCGACCTGTTCCACCGTCGGCTCGCCGCTGCTCGTGGCAACCATCCGCGAATCGATCCCGGCTGCGGCCAGACTGGCGTCGATCCGCTGCTGCGCCCCTGAGGCGGCGAGACTGCGGCCCCCGCCCACGATCCAAGCCCGCCTGCCCCAGAGCCCGACCACCTCGCCAATCTCGTCGATCCGGCCGGCGCCAAACCGGATCAGCGGAGGCGCGGCGAAATCGTAGGCGGTGAGAGCGTCGTCCATGGACCGTGGCATGCCGATATCATAGCCTTCCCATGACTATGACCATGACCATGATCGATCCACTTCCCATTCCCGTCTGCCCGCATCCGATCGTTGGCTCGATCCGGCCGCCGGGCTCCAAGAGCCTCACGAACAGGGCGCTCGTCTGCGCGGCACTGGCCCGGGGCGACAGCCTGCTGACCGGGGTGCTCGACAGCCAGGACACTCGTGTGATGGCCGCCGGGCTTGTGTCGCTCGGCATCGGGGTGGTGGCTGACTGGCCGAGGGGCGAGATCCGCGTGTCTGGCGGCGGTGGCAGGGTGCCCGCCACCGAGGCTTTGCTCGATTGCGCCGCCAGCGGCACGACGATTCGTTTCCTGTCAGCGGTCTGTGCAATCGGCCACGGCACCTACCGATTGGACGGCACGCCGCGGATGCGGAAGCGGCCCATCGGAGACCTGTTGGAGTCGCTGCAGTCGCTGGGCGTCGACGCCGTCGCAGAAAGCCCGGGGGGATGTCCTCCGGTCGTGATTCGCTCGCGGGGCATGCAGGGTGGGGCGACCAGCGTGCGGGGCAGCACGTCGAGCCAGTTCGCCAGTGGTCTTGCCATGGTGGCGCCATGCACGTCGCAGGGCATGCAGATCGAATTCGCCGGCACGCTCGTCTCGCTTCCCTATCTCGAGATGACGCGACGGGTGATGGAGGCCTTCGGTGCCGTCTGCACGCCGGTCGGAGACCGTGGCTGGCGGATTCCGCCGTCGGGATACCAGGGCCGCGGCTACGCGATCGAGCCCGATGCCTCGGCGGCCAGCTATTTTCTCGCTGCCGCTGCGATCACCGGCGGCAGCGTGCGGGTGGATGGGCTTTCCCGCAGGAGCGTGCAGGGCGACGTCGATTTTGCCGATGCGCTCGGCCGCATGGGCTGCACGGTCGCATGGAACGACGGGCCGGATGAGTCGATCACGGTGACAGGCCGCGCGATTCACGGCATCGACATCGACATGAACGCGATCAGCGACACCGTGCCCACACTCGCCGTGGTGGCGACCTTCGCAGACGGGCCGACCACGATCCGCAACGTCGCCCACATCCGCGATAAGGAGACCGACCGCATCGGCGACCTAGCCTGCGAATTACGGCGGCTCGGCGCCACCGTCGTGGAGCATTCCGACGGGCTGACCATTGTCCCGGCCGTGAACAACGGAGGAAATGGAGCGGGGCAGGGTGCTGCCGGTCTCCATGGCGCGACTGTGAAGACCTACGATGATCACCGCATGGCGATGAGTCTCGCCCTGATGGGGTTGCGAGTGCCGGGTGTCTTCGTGGCCGATCCGGCGTGCGTGGGGAAAACGTTCCCGGATTACTGGGATCGCCTGACCGCCATCACTCGCCATCCTGGCCCGGCGTGAGCCCCAGCATAACCGCAGCCCGTTCGATCAGTTCGTCCACGATGGCTGACTGGGGTCGGTCTGCCACAGGAGGAGTCGAAACGCCCGCGCAGTCATCGCTGGCGACGAACCCACCGCCACAGTGCTGGCAATAAACCCGTCGGCCGAGCAGCATGACGCGAATCCGGAGGTTACGGCCGCACACCGGGCAGTTTTGGTGGTAGCAGACCGGGTTGTCAGCCCGCTCCAACGGCGTCTGAGTATCGTGCAGTCGGTTGTCGTGCTCGTGGTCCATCGGATTTCCCCCACGGCGGATTGATTGCGGCGGAATGATGACGGATGGGTGAATCGTAAACTGACGCCCCTCGCTGGGCATTTGAGTTTAAGTCCGCAGGCTCTTCCCGGCAATTGCGGGAAAGATGAGATTTCTGCAAGACATGAGATGCAAGTTTTTGGACTTTGCTGGGACCGCTACAATGGTGCCGTGGCGGCATGGTGCAACTTGTTTTGATTCCCGCCGTTGAAGCTGCCGGAACGGGGAATCGGATTCCCCGCGTTTCCCCACGATTTCCTGCACATTCGCCGCCCTGGATCTCACCATGTTGCATCGCCCCTGGCTGATTCCGCTGGTCATCCTCTTCTGGTGTGTCAGCAGCGGCTGGCTCCTCGTCGAAAAGATCCTGCCGTCGCTCTCGCCCGGTTCGCCGCCGGGCTACCAAGCGCTCTACATGGCGGAGAACCGCCTCGTTCCGGTCGCCTGGACGGTGCTCTGGAACGAACAGCCGCTCGGCTGGGCCATGAGCCAGTCGGAGCGCACCGAGGAAGGGGGCATGGAAGTGGAAAGCCTTCTCCATTTCGATCGCCTTCCCATCGACGAGGTGCTGCCGCCATGGACCAAAATGTTCCTGCGGCAGTCGTTCGATCCCGGAACGTCGTACGCCCTCGATGCGAGGGGGCATCTTTCGATCGATCGTCGGGGGAACCTGCAGTCGTTCAGTTCGATCGTGAACCTTCCGGCCACCGCCGACCGGGTTTTTCTCAACGGGAGGATCAACGACGGCGAGGTGACCGTCGACGTGCGGGCGCACGGCATGAACTACAGCGTCTCGCGGCATCTGCCAAGACACATCACGATCGGCGATGAGCTTTCGCCCCAGGCCACGCTGCCCGGCCTCTACCGCAACCGACAATGGACCGTCCCGGTCTACAGCCCGCTGCGTCCCGGCCAGGCACCGATCCAGATCCTCCACGCCAAGGTGGCGGGTGAAGAGTCCATGTTTTGGGACGACAAACTGGTGCGGTGTGATGTCGTGCACTACAGCGACGATCCGGCCAAGCACCGCGAACCTCGGTGCCGGCTGTGGGTCGATCACAGCGGACGCGTGCTCAAGCAGGAATCGCTGATGCTCGGCGCCAAACTCGTCTTCGTGCGGCGGTCGGATGCGGGGGCGGCAGATCTCATCGCCAGTATGCCGATGGACGAGGGCGAGCCATCCTCTGCCCTGGAGCAAACCACTCATGATGTGCCGGCCGACGACGCCGAGCGGGAGTCGCCATGATCGAGTTCGACCACGTCACCCGCACCTATGGGCCGAAGCCCGCGGTCACGGACCTGTCCCTGTCGATTCCCCGGGGCGAACTCTTCGCGCTCCTCGGCCCCAACGGCGCTGGCAAGACGACGACGATCAAGATGCTGGTCGGGTTGCTGCGGCCCTCGCGTGGTGCCGTCCGCATCTGCGGGCACGACCTGGCGAAGGAAGCACGCATCGCCCACCTGCATACGGGCTACGTGCCGGACGAGCCGACGCTCTACGACAAGCTCACAGGGCGAGAATTCCTCTGGTTCATCGCCGACATGTTCGGCATGCCGCGGCACATCGCCACGCAGAAGATCGGCCGGGAGATCGAGCACTTCGAACTCGAGGAATTTGCCGACGATCTTGCCGAAAGCTATTCGCTCGGCATGAAGCAGCGACTCGTGTTCGCTGCTGCGTTGCTGCACGACCCGGATGTCCTCGTGCTCGACGAGCCGATGGTGGGGCTCGATCCGCGGAGCGTCCGGATCGTCAAGGATCTTCTCAGGACGCGTACCGAAGAGGGAATGACGGTCTTCATGTCGACGCACACGCTCGCGATGGCCGAGGAGATGGCTGATCGCGTCGGCATCATGGTGCGGGGACAGTTGCGGTTTCTCGGCACCATCGCTGAACTTCGTGACCAAGTGGCCATGGAAACCACGAGTCTTGAGAACTTGTACCTCGAACTCACCAGCGTCAGGCCGGCTTCGCCATGAGTGGCACTTCAGGGTGGAGCATGAGCAAACGTGCCGCGCAGAGTGAAACCTGCCGCCTCGTGTCGGTTGATGTGGAATCGCGGGTTTTTTCCCGGCTCCGGGCCACGATCGCCTGGGAAACGCTCCGGTCGATGCTTGCCGGGGCGCGGTTGCGGCTGGCGGTAGTCGTCCTGCTCAGCACGGTCTTCTGGGGGTCGCTCTACGGATTGTTCTACGAGGGATTCCTGTTTCTCGACTCGATTCATGCCGAGGTGATTTCGCTGCTGTTCAATGCATTCTTCTCGTCGCTGATGGTGATGCTCGTCTTCTCCACGGCGATCCTTCTTTACGGCAACATGTATTGCTCCCCCGAGGCGAGGCTGCTGCTCACGCTGCCGGCGCGGTCGGAGACTATTTTTTCGCATAAGTTCCACGAGGCGATGTGGTTTTCCAGCTGGGGTTTCATCCTGCTCGGCAGCCCGATGCTCGTGGCCTACGGTGTCGTGCGGGGGGCCCCGTGGACCTACTACCTCCTGCTGCTCCCCTTCATGGTGTCGTTCGTGGTCATCCCCGCGACGCTCGGTGCGGTCTGCTGCATGGCGGCCGTCGCCTGGCTGGGGAGCTTGAGACTGCACGCGCTGACGATCCTTGGCACGCTCGTCTGCGCGGGGGCGGTGTGGTTGGGCTGGACGGTGTTCGGCTCAGGTCCTGCAGCCGGCGGGACCACACAATGGTTCGAGCAGATCGTCGCCCGGCTGTCCATCGCCGAACAGAAGTTTCTGCCGAGTTGGTGGCTCTCGAGTGGTTTGATCGAAGCCGCACGAACCAACGAGCGGCCGGAAACCAGGCTGGCCTCGCTCGTCGAGGCGGTGAAGTTTCTGGCGGTGTTGGTCTCCAACGGGATGCTCCTGCAACTTTTGGCCCGTTGGCTGGCCCGTTCGTGCTATCGGCGTGGGTTCAGCCAACTGGTGGGCGAGATGCCGGCCCGTCGGCAGCGACGGATCGCATGGGCCGACCAGGCCCTGTCGGCCGCCGGCACGGCCCATGGCCGGCCGCTCCGGCTGCTGCTCGTCAAGGATCTGCGGCTGTTTCGCCGCGACATCTCCCAGTGGTCACAGTTCGTGATCTTCTTCGGACTGTTGGGACTCTATTTTTTCAATTTGCGGGCCTTCAACTACAACCTGGCGTATGCGTCGATGATCAGCTTTCTGAACCTCGCCGTCGCCGGGCTCATTCTCTCGACGTTCACGACCCGATTCGTCTATCCGATGATCAGTCTGGAAGGTCGACGGTTTTGGATCCTGGGCCTTCTTCCTGTGCACCGCGATCAGATCGTCTGGTCGAAGTTTCTGTTCTCGTTTTTCGGTGGGCTCCTGCCTTGTTGCGGTCTTTTGTTCCTCAGTGACTCGATGCTGGGCATTTCCACGTCGCTGCTCTGGGTCCATGAAATCTGCTGCGTGGTGCTCAGTATGGGGCTGTCGGGGATCGCAGTGGGATTGGGGGCCCGGATGCCCGACCTGCGGGAATCCTCGCCCGCGAAGATCGCCGCCGGATTCGGCGGGACGCTCTGCCTGGTGCTGAGTTCCCTGTTTATCATGGCCGTGGTCGTGATCGCGGCGGCTCCGACGCACCTGGCCATGGTGACCCGCGCCTTCAGCGGAGGAGGCCCCCCCCCGACCGGCTTCCTCGGATGGGCGAGTGGGCCCCAGGGGACGGCCGCGAGCCTCCTGGTCATCGGATTTTTGGGTGTGATCGCCACGTTTGTGCCGCTGGAACTGGGTCTGCGGGCCTTCCGCCGCCTCGAGCCGTAAGCTGTGGCCTGCCCGGCGGTTAGAGTTTCCGATCCGCCACGGTTGTCATGGTGGAGAGCAACGTATGGTCAACCGACTCGCCCCCAAATCCTTCCACCCTGGCTCCGCCCCGCGGATCGGGGCCGTTCAGTATCTCAACACCAAACCGCTGGTGTATGGCCTCGCCGCCCGCGGCATCGACGTCTCCTACGATCTGCCCAGTCGGTTGGCCGACCAGCTTTCGGCGGGACTGCTCGATGTGGCGTTGATCCCCTCGATCGAACTGTTTCGCGGTTCCGAGTACCGCGTCGTCTCCGATGCGTGCATCGGCTGCCGAGGCCCCGTGATGAGCGTGAAACTGTACTTTCGCACCCAGCCAAGCCGGGTCATCAGGCTGGCGGTGGACGAAGGGTCGCGGACGAGTGCCACGTTGGCACGCATCCTCCTGGCCGAACGCCACGGCGTCGTGCCGGAGATCGAGGTGCTGCCGATCGGCGCCGGGCTTGCCGACACATCGGCCGACGCGGTGCTGCTGATCGGTGACCGGGCGATCGGTTCGCAGCGGGGATCGTTCCAGTTGATCTGGGATCTCGGGGACGAGTGGTGCCGCTGGACCGGCCTGCCGTTCGTCTTTGCCGTTTGGGCTGCTCGCCCCGGGATCGACGGGTCGGGCATCGAGCCGATTCTGGCGGCGGCCCGCGATGCGGGGCGTGCCAATCTGGCGTCGATCGCCGCCGCCGAGGCGGCGCCACACGGGCTGACGGTGCCGCAGTGCCTCAGCTATCTCCGCGATAACCTTCACTACGAACTGGGCCCGAGAGAGCGGGCGGCACTGGTGCGGTTCTACCGACATGCCGAGACGATCGCGTTGGCTCCGGCTGGCTTCGATGTCGCGACTGCGTTGCCATCCACGGTATGATTCCGGACAGACGGAGCGGCGAAATATCCATGGCAGCATCGATCCAACGCATCCTCGACGAGACCGTGGCCGGCCGCAGGTTGGAAGCGGCTGATGCCGTGCGTCTTCTTGAATCGAGGGAACTGGCCGCCATTGGTCGTGCGGCCGACGCGGTGACGCGGCGGCTCCATCCCGAGCCCTTTCGAACCTACAACATCGACCGGAACATCAACTACACGAACGTCTGCACGGCGGTCTGCGACTTCTGCGCCTTCTACCGCGGGCCGAAGCATCCCGAGGGCTACGTACTCGACCGGGAAACGTTGCTCACGAAGATCGAGGAGACGGTCGCTCTCGGTGGCGACCAGATCCTCATGCAGGGAGGACTCCACCCCACGCTCACGCTCGAGTGGTACGAAGAACTGCTCCACGACATCAAGTCCCGCTTTCCGCAGGTGAATGTTCACGGCTTCTCGCCGCCGGAGATCTACCATTTCACGAAGGTGTCGAAGCGGCCGCTGCGGGAGGTGCTCGAGCGTCTGGCTCGCGCCGGGCTCGGCTCGCTGCCGGGCGGGGGCGGCGAGATCCTCGTCGATCGCGTTCGGCAGGCGATGACCCGTGGCAAGGTGCTCACGGACGATTGGCTGGAGGTACACCGACAGTGGCACGCACTCGGTGGCCGCAGCACGGCCACGATGATGTTCGGCCACATCGAGACACTGCCCGAGCGGATCGAGCATCTCGAGCGGCTGCGGCAGTTACAGGACGAGACGGGCGGCCTCACGGCCTTTATCTGCTGGTCATTTCAGCCAGACAACACGGAGATGGCCGACATTCCCCCGTCCGGCCCCTTCGAATACCTGAAGACGCAGGCTGTCGCCCGGCTCTATCTCGACAACGTCGCGAACATCCAGTCGAGCTGGGTGACGCAGGGCCGTGAAATTGGCCAACTCGCGCTGCTCTTCGGCGCCAACGACATGGGCAGCCTGATGATCGAGGAAAACGTCGTGAGTGCCGCGGGCACGGTGCATCACCTCACCCTCGAGCAGATGCGATCGGCGATCTCCGAGCTGGGCTGGATCCCGCGGCGTCGCAACGTCTTTTACGAACTGTTCGAGGATGATGAGCCTGTGTCGCCAGCCGAGCCCGCGCGTGAAAAAGCACGGGCCGTTCACCTGCCCGTGGCGGCGACGACGCCTTGAGCGAGGGGCCGGAGTCGCGCGGATTGGCTCGCCGGCTGCGGCATGCTCGTCGCTGGCGGATTCTGCTACGGGAGGCTCTTGGATGATGGTAAGTCTCTCGTGAGTCGCAGAAGTCACCAACTCCTGCGCGTGCCTCCGACCGGCTCCTCGGCATCGGGAGATTTTTCGTGCAGCGAAGAGTAGCCTGACTCGCGGTTTCTCTGTTGTCCTGGAAAGACACTCTTTGTGACCGAGATCCGCTCCCGCACGACGCCGATCACGCTTCGGGCACGGCATGTGCTGCCGATGATTGGGCCTCCGATCGAAAACGGTTGGGTGCGGATCGAGCGGGGCAGGATCGTCGCGATCGGCCGGCGACACACTTCTGGTGCGGTGCACGATCTCGGGGATGCGATCATCCTTCCAGGCCTCGTCAACGCGCACACCCACCTCGAGTTTTCCGATCTCGATCGTCCACTGCCTGCCAACGGTGGCCTACCCGCGTGGATCGAACGGGTGGTGGCGATGCGTCGGTCGCGGGGTGCTTCGGGGGTCTGTGAGACATCGCGGCTGGCAGCCGCTGTCTCCAGCGGGCTCGAGCAGTCGGCGGCGGCCGGGGTGACGGCGATCGGCGAGATCGCGACGGCGTCGCATCCGGAGGCCACCGGAACAGGCCCACTCGTACGGGTATTTCGCGAGATGATCGGGCTATCACCCGCAGCGATGACCGCGGCCCGGTCGACGCTCCGGCGCGATCTGGCGAGCATGCAGTCGTCCGGAGCCTGCGCCGGCATCTCGCCCCATGCCCCGTATTCCGTGGCCGAACCTCTTGGCAGGCAGATGCTCCGAGAGGCGGTCGGTCGGTGTTTGCCGGTGGCGATGCATCTGGCTGAGAGCCGCGACGAGGCGGAACTGCTCGCGACGGGCGGGGGGCCTTTTCGCGGCTTGCTCGAGCAACTTGGGGCTTGGCAGCCTGACACGCCGCCGCGGCTCTTGCCCGTGGCCGATTGGATCACGCTCCTGGCCCGGGCGCCGCGGGGCATCGTGGTACACGGCACGTTTCTGCCGGAGGATCACGCTGCTTTATCGCGGCTGGCTCGGCATCGCGACCGGCTGTGCGTTGCGGTCTGCCCGCGGACCACGCTCGCGCTCTCCGGCAGGCTCCCACCCGTGGAGGCCTTTCGGGCTGCTGGCATCCGCGTGGCGATCGGCACAGACAGCCGGGCGTCGAACCCCGATCTCTCGGTGCTGGCCGAGTGCCGGACGCTCGTCGAGGCCGGCATGGTCAGCCCGGCGGAGTCGCTCGCGATGGCCACGCGGGACGGCGCGTGGGCCCTGGCCTTCGAACGCCGCTGCGGCAGTCTGGCGTGCCGCTGGCCGGCCGACCTCGCCATCCTGCGGCCGGTCGGAGGGTACAAGGATCCCTGCGAAGGCGTGCTCGATCCCGCGACGCGGGTGATCGCCACGCTCTGCCGCGGCCGGGTCGTCGCGGGCGGGCTTGGGTGACGAGAAAGGCTGGCAGCCGCCGCGAGCAGCCAACGACATCGGCGACGCCGGGTGGCCCACGGTTTTGAGGTCCGCAAAGGGGCTCGCTTGACTTTTTCGATTGTTCAAAATAATATTTTTGGTTCACCAAAATATTATTTTTGAAGGGCCTTCCATGCGTCAACGCGGATTTACGCTCGTGGAATTGCTGGTGGTCGTGGCGATCGTCGGCGTGCTCGTCGGCCTGCTACTGCCCGCGGTGCAGGCGGCGCGGGAGTCCGCCCGACGGAGCCAGTGCGGTAACAACCTCCGGCAGATCGGTGTCGCGATGCAGAACTTTCTCGACGGACGGCGGCACTTCCCCGCCGGGTACCTGGCCGAGACTGGGTCTGCCGGCCGCGATGCCGAAACGTTCGACGCCCCCCCTGGTACCGGTTGGGGACTGGCAATCGCCCCGTTTCTGGAGGAGACCGCCGCGACGGCGGCCTATGATCCCGCCTCCGGTGTCGCCGCCGTCGCCAATCGCCCGATCGTGTCGCGCCGGCTGGTGACCTTTCTGTGTCCATCTTCCACCGGCGCGCGCGACGGTTTTGCCGTTCTCGATGCCAACGGCGTGGCCCACGCATCCGGCGCGGTGCTCGGTCGCAGCGACTACGTCGCCAACGCCGGCCACGAGGACCCTTGGGATGGATCACCCCGACTTGATTGGCGTGGCATCGCCAACGGTCCCCTCTATCGCAATTCGCGACTGAAAGCGGCCGACATCTCCGATGGTCTGTCGAAGACCGTCTTCGTGGGTGAACACTCGCAGGCGCTCTCGCAGAAAGCCTGGGCCGGGGTCGTGCCGGGCGGATTCAGCCATCCGGCGGATGCCTTTCGCGGCACCACGGCTCCCGAGCACGCGGCCGCCCTCGTGCTGTCGCACAGCGGTCCGGCAGCGGGCGAGGCAGGGATCATTCACGTGCCCAACGATCCGGCCGGGCACTGCGACCAGATGTACTCGCAGCACCCTGCCGGCGCGAACGTCGTGATGGGAGACGGAGCGATGCGGTTTATCGCCGCTGCCATCGACCGCACCACGTGGGCGGCATTGGCGAGCGCCTCGGGAGGCGAGGTCGCCGCCGTCGACTAGAAGACCTCGCCTGCCCACGGCGGTCGCGGAGCGGCTGTGGAGATTCCGCGGTCCAGGCCGTCCACGGCCGGTTACAGCCTGCAGTTGGCGATCTGGGTTTCGATGATCGCCGAGGCGCCGATGGCGTCGAGTCGCTCCATGATCGCGTGGGCCTCGCCCCGCTTTACCATGGCCCGCACGGCGCACCAGTCGGGGTCTTCGAGGCCGCTTACCGTCGGCGAGTTGAAGCCGGGGGTGATCTTCTCTGCTTCGGCGAGTCGCGTTCTCGGCACGTTGTATTCGAGCAACGACCAGTTGCGGGCGATCACGATCCCCTCCAGCCGCCGCACGATGCGGTCGGCCGTCGCCGCGTCGCGGACCCGATGGTTCTGCACGAGCACCGTTTCATAGCGGCCGATCTCGTCGAGCACGCGAAGCCTGTTGGCTGCGAGCGTGCTGCCCGTCTCGACCAGATCGACGATCGCGTCGGCGACGCCGAGGTTGATCATGATCTCGACGCTGCCCGACAGCTCCACGAAGTGGGCCTCCACGCCCCGTTCCGCCAGCCACTGCCGCGTGATCCGCGGGAAGCTGGTGGCGACCCGCTTGCCGGCGAGCTGACGCGCGTCGGTCACAGGGGAGTCGTCGGCCACGCAGAGTGCCAGCCGGCAGGAGCCGATGCCGAGGTCAAGCCGGTGGACGAGCTTTTCACCGCTCTCGGCCACGAGGTCGGCACCGGTGATGCCCAGATCGATCGCACCCTCAGCCGTGAGCACGGGAATGTCGTCGGTGCGCAGAAAGATCACCTCGACCGGCATGCCCCGGCACAGCGCGAACAGGCTCCGCTCGTTGCGGCGAAAGGAGACGCCGGCGTCGTTGAGCAGGTGCGCTGAGATTTCCGCGAGGCGGCCCTTGCTGGGAACGCCGATTCGCAGCAGCGGTGTTTTGGCGTGATCACTCACGAGGTTGCTCCGTCGGTGCGTTGGGGTGCGGGGGCAGGGGGCTGGTGACCGGTTCCGGCGGTGCGGGAGGCTTTTTCATCGAGGCCCGAGATGCCGAACCGGCGGGCGAGTTCCTCCTCCACCTGCGTGAGCCCGACGCCGCGGCAGGCGAGCAGGACGAGCATGTGGTAGACGAGGTCGGCCGCCTCGGAGACGACACGGTCATCGGTTTCGTGGTCTGCGGCCGCGACCAGTTCACCGGCCTCTTCAGTGACCTTAACGCCGATCGCGGGCACGCCGCCGGCGAGGAGCCGGCTGGTGTAGGATCGTGCAGAAGGATCTTCCTTCCGCGCCGCCACCACCCGCTCCAAGTTTTCCAGGGTTTCGCCCAACCGACGCATCGATGGCTCCAGACAGTCACCAGCACCAGGCCGCCCCGCCGGCCGCTCCGGGGGGGCCCACAACTGTAGCATGCCCGAACGGGGCATTTGTCGGCTCGGAATCGGCCTCGGTGGCCCCGTTCGGACCTGTCCTGCGGGAAGACTGCTGGATCCTCTCCGGGCCGACTGCCGCGGGAAAAACGGCCCTCGGCCTGCTGCTGGCCCGCCGGCTCAATGCGGAAATCGTGAGCGTCGACTCGATGGCGGTCTACCGGGGGCTCGACATCGGCACGGCCAAGCCCACGGCGGCCCAGCAGGCGACGGTGCCGCACCATCTTGTCGACGTCGTGGAACCTGGCGAAATCTACACCGTGGCCCGTTGGCTGGCCGATGCAGGGGCTGCCGTGGAAGCCTGCCGCAGCCGTGGAAAACGGGTGCTCTTCGTGGGGGGGACGCCGCTCTATCTTCGGGCGCTCCGCGACGGTCTCGATCCGCAGCCGGCAGGAGATTCGCATGTCCGCCGGCGGCTGGAGGAGGAGATGCAAGCAACCGGCTCGGGCTCCCTTCACGCTCGCTTGGCGGCGTTTGATCCGACCGCCGCAGCCCGGATTCATCCGAACGACGTCCGGCGAATCATCCGCGCCCTGGAGGTGGTGGAGGGAACGGGCCGGCCGATGCCATCGTCGTGGGGCGACAGCCGGCCTCTGCATCCGGTGTTTGCCCGGCAGATGCTGGTCCTCGACCAGCCGCGGCGGACGCTCCACGAGCGGATCGACCGCCGTGTGGAGGCGATGTTTGCCGAGGGCCTTATCGAGGAGGCTCGAGTCGCTTCCGGCCGACCCGGGGGCATCGGTGCGACGGCCCGGCAGGCGGCGGGCTATGCCGAGGCTCTCGAGGTGCTGGCGGGGCGGATGCCACCGGAGCAGGCACTTCGGCTCACCCAGCAGCGAACGCGGCAGTTGGCCAAGCGGCAACTCACCTGGCTGCGGAGCTTCAAAACGGCCATCTGGATCGGGGCCTGAGCCTCCTCTTGTTCCCCGGTCCCGTTCGCGTCCGCGACCTGCAACGCTGCTAGCATGGGCCGTGCTAGCACCGGATGTAGGGGGTCGGGAGGCCTCACCACCACAAAATCAGAAAAATCCTTGCCTTGCGTCGTGGGCCCGATACGTTCTCGCCCGTTGCATCTGCCGCCCGCCGCGAGGTGGTTGGCAGGACGCGACAAACGGATGGATCCGTTTGATCGGCTCAGTGGATCGGATCGTGGCTCGAACGACGGAAATGGCCCGGTGCCCCCGTGGGGTGCCGGCCCGGTGCCCGGATGGCACCCGCCCGCCGTGCAGCCCCGACAGGATGACGGTCGAAGCGTTAGGGATGACGCTGCCAGGCCCGTGCCATTCGTGGCATCGTGGCCGTCTGCGTCGCGCCCTGCCGCCCGGCTGGCATTCCGTATCGGGAATGCGCTGGGGAGGGAGCCATCTGCAAGCACACGGGGGTCGCATTGACCACCACGTCGGAGAGCCGGTCGGCAGGATGCCGGCTGGTCGCTTTTTCAGAGGAACCCCATGGCAGTCAAACCCCTCATTGGCATCAACACCGACTATCGCTCCACCCGCAAGGAGCATGCGGCCCTCTCGTTCGTCGCGGCTGGCTACTACGACGGCATCACCGCCGCGGGTGGCATCCCCGTGATCCTGCCGCCGCTGGCCGATGAGGACGACGTCATTCGCCTGCTCGACCTGCTCGACGGCGTGGTGCTGGTGGGAGGGGCCGACCTCGATCCGCGTCGCGACGGCTACATGCCGCACCCGGCGGTGCGGCCGATGGACGCACGGCGAGAGGACTTCGACCGCCTGCTGGCCAAGCACATCTGCGCCCGGCACATGCCCGTGCTGGCGATCGGCAGCGGCATGCAACTGCTCAACCTCACCGAGGGTGGCACGCTGTTCCTCCACATTCCAGAGGATCTGCCCAAGGCAATCCCCCACAAGGATCCGATCGATCAGGCCCACCGGCACGCCCTCGTCGTGGAGCCCGGTTCGGTGATGGAACGCGTCTATGGCGACGGCGAAATCCGCGTCAACAGCATGCACCACATGGGCGTCGACGATGTCGCCGAGAGCTTCAAGGTGACCGCACGGGCCCCGGACGGCGTGGTCGAGGCGATCGAGAGCGCGGTCGAGGGCTGGGTGGCGATCGGCACGCAGTTCCACCCCGAGGCGGAGAGCGCCTCGGCGCTCGACGTGAAGATCTTCGAGGAATTCGTGATCGGCATCACCGGTGAGATCCCGGAAATGCGGCTGGTGGCCTGAAGAGGCCGATCCCGTCGCCTGAGCATCGCAGTTCAACCCGGTCAGCCGGGAAACGTCACGCAGTAGATCTCGACGGCAGGCCCGTCGGTCGCACCACGCGGCCGGCGGGCCTGCTGCTTGACGATCCCGAGGCCCGCAGCCCGCGCGGCCGGCTCGAAGCCGGCCGCTTTCTGACGGCAGGGATCGGCCACGAGCGCCATGCCGTCGGGCTTGAGCGTTCGGGCGATCACGTCGGCGAGCGCGGCGGGATGGTGCGATTCATAGAGCACGTCGGCCGCCACCACGCGGTCGTAGCGGCCGAGATCGGCGGGAATCCTCCGCCAATCGAGCTCGCGGGCGTGGATCGTGTCGAGGCCGTTACGGGCCGCATTGTACCGCACGCCCTCCAGGGCTGGTGACTCGTAGTCGGTGGCGGTCACGGCGAACCCGGCACGGGCCGCCGCGAGCGAGGGCAGGCCCAAGCCACACCCGAGCTCCAGGAGCGTCAATCCCTGCCCGTCGACGGCCGCGAGTTCTTCGGCGAGCACGATCGCCGATTCCCAGACATCGGCCCAGTAGGGGATCCGCTCGTCCTCCTCGAAGGCCGCCAGATCGATGAGCGACTCCATGTCCGGGGGACGCCAGACGGAGAGTGGGCGGCCGTTGATGTCGATCCGCCGCTCCACCGGCGCAAACCTTTCGAATCCCATGCAGGCTCCTCTCTCCACCGAGATGTGTTCGTGACCCTCCGTGCCGGCTCGCTCGTGCGGTTTGGCGGCGGCGACAGCAGGCTCCGGTAGGCGTACCGCATCCGGGAACGATACCATGTGGCACCATGCTCACCGACTACGATCTGCATCTGCTTGGCGAGGGCCGCCACTGGAAGAGCTACGAGAAGCTCGGGGCGCAGCTCCATGTCGCCGACGGCGTGTCGGGAGTGAACTTCGCTGTCTGGGCCCCAAATGCAGAGGCCGTGAGCGTCGTCGGGGATTTCAACGGTTGGGACGGCCAGCGGCACCCGATGCGAAAAAGGATCCCGTCGGGGATCTGGGAACTGTTCGTGCCCGGCATCGGTGCCGGCACGCTCTACAAGTACCGGATCCACGCGGGCGGCAGCTTCAGCGACCGCGCCGACCCGTACGGGTTCGGGGCAGAAGTGCCGCCGCGGACGGCCTCCAAGGTGACCGATCTCTCCAGCCATGCCTGGCGCGATCAGGAGTGGATGACGCAACGGGCCGCTCGCAACAGCCTCTCGGCGCCGCTCACCATCTACGAGGTGCACCTGGGCAGTTGGCGGCGGCCGGGCGGCGATCCGCACCGCTGGCTCTCCTACGCCGAACTCGAGCGTGAACTCGTCCCCTACTGCGTCGAGATGGGGTTCACGCACGTCGAGTTCCTGCCACCCACCGAGCACCCTCTTTCCGCCAGCTGGGGTTACCAGACGATCGGCCTCTTCGCGGCCACCAGCCGCTTCGGTTCGCCGCAGGACTTGATGTCGCTGATCGACGCCCTGCATCGGGCCGGCATTGGCGTGATCATCGACTGGGTGCCGGCCCATTTTCCGCGGGATGGCCACGGCTTGCGTCGGTTCGACGGTACGGCGCTCTACGAGCACGAGGATCCTCGCAAGGGCGAACATCCCGACTGGGGAACGTTGATCTTTAACTACGGCCGCAACGAGGTCTCCAACTACCTCGTGTCGAGCGCCCTGTTCTGGCTCGACCACTACCACGTCGACGGCCTGCGGGTCGATGCCGTGGCCTCGATGCTCTACCTCGACTACATCCGCAAGGACGGCGAGTGGGTGCCCAACTGCCACGGCGGCCGTGAGAACCTCGAAGCGATCGACTTCGTCAAGAGTTTCAACGTCCAGGTCCATGCGCATCATCCCGGTGTGCTCACGATCGCCGAGGAGTCGACCGCCTGGGCTGGCGTGTCGCGGCCCACCTACGTGGGTGGGCTCGGTTTCAGCCTGAAGTGGAACATGGGCTGGATGAACGACACCCTCCGGTACATGCGTCACGATCCCGTGCACCGCAAGTATCACCACGACGAGCTCACGTTCAGCCTCATTTACGCCTTTCACGAGAACTTCGTGCTGCCCTTTTCGCACGACGAGGTGGTGCACGGCAAGGGATCGCTGCTCGACCAGATGCCGGGGGATGCCTGGCAGAAGTTCGCCAACCTTCGGCTCCTCTATTCCTACATGTGGTGCCATCCTGGCAAGAAACTGCTCTTCATGGGGAGCGAATTCGGGCAGTGGCAGGAATGGAACTTCGACGAAAGCCTGCATTGGCATCTGCTCTCCGGAGAGAGCCATCGCGGGCTGTCACGCGCGGTGGCCGACCTCAACGACCTGGTGCGGCGGGAACCGGCCCTGCACGAGCTCGATTTCGACGGTCGCGGCTTCGAATGGATCGATTGCCACAATTGGCAGGACAGCGTGCTCGCCTTCGCGCGTCGCGGCTCCAATAGCCGTGATACGCTGGTGGTCTGCTGCAACTTCACGCCGGTGCTCCGGCATGGCTACCGGGTTGGGGTTCCTTCCGCCGGCTCCTACGAGGAAATCTTCAACAGCGATTCGGCGTGGTACGGCGGCAGCAACACCGGCAACGGTGGCGGGCTCCAGTCATCGCCGCAGCCGCATCACGGCCGCGAGCACTCGCTGGCGCTGACGCTGCCGCCGCTGGCCGTGATCGTGCTCAAGCTGCGGTAGCGAAGGTTCCGCCGAAATGTCCCACGACGTTCGCCCGATCGCATCGGCTGTCGCCAGCGGCCGGCTGCAGTGCATCGACCTGCTACGGGCGTTGGCGTCGCAGCTTCTCGTCTGGCATCACCTTGCCTTTTACGGTCCGCTCGCCGATCAGGCCTACTCGCTGGCGCCGGTGCTGTTGGGGTGGCTCGGGGATCCGGCGCGGATGGTGGTGCAGGTGTTCCTGGTGATCGGCGGCTTCGGCGCGGCGCAACACCTTGCCCGGTTACGTGGGGCGAGCTGGCGGCATTTTTGGACGGAGATCGTGCGGCGTTACTGCCGCATCGGCATCCCCTACCTCGCGATGCTACCGGTGGCGGTGTGCGCCAATGCGCTGGCCGGGCGATGGATGGAACACCATTCCATCGCAGCGGCCCCCAGCCTCGCGCAGCTGGTGTCGCACGCATTGTTCCTGCAGGACATCCTGCGGTATGAGCCGCTGTCGGCGGGGATCTGGTACCTCGCGATCGATTTTCAGCTGTTCCTGCTGTCGCTGGCAGTGGCCATGCTGTCGATGCGGGTTGTGTCCTGGCGCGGTGGCGGGGAAGCGGATGATGCCTTGGTATGGACGCAGCGGATCCTTGCGGTGTTGGCGACGTCGTCACTCTTCTTTTTTAACCGGCATCCGGTCTTCGACATCTGGGGCATGTACTACCTCGGCAGCTATTTCCTCGGCATGCTGGTGCAATGGACCATTTCCGGCCGCTTGCCCGGCCGCATGCTCTGGGCCTACCTGGGGTTGGTCACCGTGGCGGTGGCGAGCGATTGGCGGCCGCGACTGGTCGTGGCGGCGGCCACGGCGGGCCTGATCCTGCTGGCGGCAACGTGGAATCGACTCCGGCACTTGCCCGACAGCCGGATGGTGGCCTATCTCGGCCGCATCTCGTTCAGCCTGTTCCTGATCCACTTTCCCGTCTGTCTCGTGGTGAATGCCTGGCTGTCGCGTTGGGAACTCACTCCGATGCAGGCTTTTGCCGGCATGGTCGCCGCGTGGGCGAGCAGTGTGTTGATGGCCATGCTGTTCCATCACCTGGTGGAACGTCCCGGCGGGCAGGGGCGATCGGGTGGCGGACCCGATCGCGGCATGATGCCGACAGCGTGAGCATGCGTCACCCGTCATAACGCCAGGCAGACTGCCAACGGCCACGCGGCGAACCGCTCCAGCTATCTCGGCTGCCGTTTCCAGTCGAGGCGGTACCGCTTTTCCATGCCCTCGATGAGTTCGCGGAACGTGTTCGAAGCTTCCCGTTGCGCGACCATGCCGATCTTTTGCCGGTCATCGCGGCCGGCAACGAACTTTTCCCTGAGCTCGGTCGTGGGCGGCTCCTGCGACACGAGTCGAATCACGTAGCAGACCGTTCGCGGCTCGTTGAACGCCACCGCCGTGCGGTCGGGCTCCAGGGAGAACACGGCCCGCATGAACTCGTCGCCGGGCATCGACACGCCCTCGGGCTGCGACAGCACCGGTGCTCCGCCTCCCGCCACGCCGCCAGCGAGACCCTGCGTGAGCCAGGAAAACGGCCCCACCTGCATCGCCTTCATCTCGGTGCCGTTGGAGCCGGCCTGCTGGAGCGTCGCTTCGAGAGGCTGCTGCTTCGCGTCAGCCTGCCGGGCGAGTTCCTCGGCGCGTTTCCTGGCCAGACCGCGGCCCTCGACGATCCGCCAGGCGCGTTCGACGCCCGGGCGGGCCGTCTCAAAAGTCGGCGTGAACTCTGGCTGGTCCTCCGTCCGCCATGAAAGATAGCGGTTGCCCTCGACGTCGCGCGAGCGGATGGGCCTCAGCGACATCGCACCGGCCCCGAACATCTGGTCGAGCCAGCGTTGTTGACGGATGCCAAAGCGGCTGGAGGGATCCTGGACAAACTCAAAGCTGCCGCCGATGCCGCCGGCTGCAAAAGCCTCATCGGGAGCGACGAGTTCTGAGCGGCCCGATTGCAGCCCCTGTTTCTCGGCGATCTTCGCCAGATCCGGGGGCCGCGGAGCCTCGACGCCGGCGGGCTTTCGTGCCTGCCACAGTGCGTAGTCTTCTGCATAGCGGCCGATGTCACCCGCCACGGCCGTAAAAATGGCATCGATTCGGGCGTCGGCCCGTTCTCGCGCCAATCGCTTGCGGATGTCGTCCTTCACCGCGTCGAGAGGCTCGAACTGTGCCGCGTCGTCGGTTTTCTCCGCTGGTTGGGCGGCAGGCGTGTCCGACGCCTTGCCAGCGTCCGTGGAAGCGGCAGGAGCGGATTCCTTCTTCGGGCTCTCCGCTGGCGTGTCGGCTTTCGGTGCGTCGGGAGCGGGCTTGGCCGAAGGTGCCTCTGCCGGCTTTGCAGCCGGTTGCTTGAACGACACGGTGGAAAAAGGATTGGTTCCGACCGCTGCTCCCTTCGGCGCGGGTGGCGCGGCCTCAGGCTTCGCTTCTGCGGGCTTGGAGGGCGTTTCAACGGGCTTGGCGTCGGTGGCAGCAGGCTTGGCCTCAGCGTCGGCGGGCTTGGCTTCTGTCGCAGCTGGCTTGGACTCCGGTGCCGCGGGCTTGGCGCGGAACATCGACGTTTTGTTCTTCTCGTAATACTCGGCGACCTGCTCGTCGGTTACCTCCTTGGCGGCCTCCTCTTCGAAGAGGCCTCGCTTGGCAACCAGATATTCGTATTGCACCCGATGCGGCTCCCGGAAACCGGGGTCGGCGCTGCGAGCCTCAGGGAGATCATTTTTGTACTTGTCGTAAAAGGCGCGAAGCGCCGATTCCGACGGGGCCGGCACATCGCCAGCAAACGTCTCCACCACGACCGGCACCGCTTCCACGGTGGCCCGCTGCTCGAGCCGACGGAAGTAGTCCCACTGCCAGCCCGGCGGATCGGCACTGAGGGCCGACTGGTGGAGCATCAGCATCGTTCGGGCGGCCAGTTCCGTGCGCAGGGCCTCGAAGAGATCCTGTTGCGTCAAGGGGAACGGCCCAAGACGAAGTTTCGAGAGGATTTCGTCGAACTGCTCCTGTCGCACGAGGTTGCCGGTCCACTGCCCCAGAAAATCGTTGATGCTCTGGTCGCTGACCACAATGCCGTTGGTCTTGGCATCCTGGGCCAACAGGGCTGTTTGTACGGTCTGCTCCTCACCCTCGGGAAGCAGTGGCATCCGCGATGGATCGCGGCCACCGGCCGCCGCCGATTCCATGAGGAACCGGTTGACGAGCGACCGCATGGCGACGGTCCGCTCCAGTCCGCCTTCACTCAACTCGCCGCCGTTCCAGGTGACGGCCACGGGATCCTGGCCGCCCGAGGGGCCGCCCATCTGCAGAAAGGGCGGCAGCACGAAAAACGCGAGCATTGCGAGAATTGCCACGCATACGAGCAGCGAACGCTGGTATTTGCGAAAAATTTCAAACGAGCCGACCATGGCACCGCCTGTGAGCTGTTCTCGGACGGCAGAACCGCCGAGGCTTGACAAGGAACTTGAAGGCAGGGTAACGCTTGGAGACCTGCGGACAGGCCGCAGATTGTAGCGCTGGGCCGGTTTGCGCCAATCCCGATGCTGGCACCTTTCACCAAAACCCTCCCCAGACCACACCCCTCACGATGGCCAAAAAGACCTCAAAGCGACCGTCCGCAAGGCGGGGCCGTACCGAATCGACCGGGGCGGCCGCCCCCAAAGGCGACTTCCAGTTGGTGATCGTCGAAAGCCCCGCCAAGGCAAAGACGATCGAGAAATACCTGGGGCCGGGATTCGTGGTGAAAGCCTCGATCGGTCATATCCGCGATCTGCCGAGCAAGGCCCCGCGGGGTTCCAAGCAGGCCGTTCCGGGCGTCGATCTCGATCACGACTTCGCTCCCACCTACGAAATCGACGACAACAAGACCAAGACCGTCTCCGAACTCCGCCGGCTCGCCAAGGGTGCCAGCGAGGTTTGGTTCGCCACCGACTTGGATCGCGAGGGCGAGGCGATCGCCTGGCACCTCACGCAGGTGCTCGGGGTCGATCCGGCCCATGCCAAGCGGGTGACGTTCGATGCGATCACCAAGGCCGAGGTGCAGCGAGCCTTCCGGGAGCCCCGCATCATCAACATGCCCCGCGTGGAGGCCCAGCAGGCGCGGCGCATCGTCGACCGCATCGTGGGCTACCAGGTATCGCCCATTCTCTGGAAGAAGGTGGCGGGGGGCTTGAGCGCCGGCCGCGTGCAGAGCGTGGCCACGCGGATCGTCGTCGAACGCGAACAGGAGATTCGTGAGTTCACGCCGTCAGAATCGTGGGAGGTCTCCGCCAATATGACCTTCGACGTGGCGGCGGCCGCCGCCTTGCATGGACAGTGGGCGGCGTTCATGGCGAAACGCGACGAGCGTGGCCGGCCGCCGCTGGTGCGGGAGAGGATGGCGTGGCTGGCCGATCACCGGGCGCTGTCGTGCGATCTGGTGGAGGTGGGCGGCAAGCCGCTGCGAATCGAGGCGGACAAGGACTCGACCGCCGACCTCGCCGTCGCCGCGAGGCAGGCCGCCGAGGCCGCCGGCATGATCGAGGTGGACGTCGTTCGCGAGACCGAACCCGAGGGCAAGGGCCGTGGGAAAAACATCGTGCGGATCACCGGCCGGCCAGACCCGTCCGCCCGGTATACCGTCGAATCGATCGACGTCACCCGCACCCGCTCCCGCCCCTACCCGCCCTTCATCACGAGCACGCTGCAGCAGGCCGCCAGCAGCCGGCTGGGCATGTCGACGGACCGCACGATGCGGATCGCCCAGCAGCTCTACGAGGGCATCGACCTGCCCGGTGAGGGCCGCGTGGGCCTGATCACCTACATGCGCACCGACTCGACCAACCTCTCGAAAGAGGCGGTCGACATGGCGCGACGCTACCTCGAGCAGCGGTTCGGCGGGGACTACGTGCCCGAGAAGGCCCGCTCCTACTCCAGCTCCAACGAGAGCGCCCAGGAGGCGCACGAGGCGATCCGGCCGACCGATGCGTTTCGGGATCCGGACAGCATCGCTGAGGCCCTCACCGACGAGCAGATGAAGTTGTATCGGCTGATCTGGCAGAGCTTCCTCGCCTGCCAGGCGACCGACGCCGAGTGGGATTCGACGAGCGTCCGCATGCGGCGGAGCGACCGTGACACCGGTGCCGTTTTCAAGGCGAGCGGCCGCGTGCTGCGGTTCAACGGCTTCTATGCGGTGAGCGGGACGCCCAAGGACGACGGTGACCAGGTGCTGCCCGATTTTCAGAAGGGCGCGCAACTGGCGCCCTTCGAGATCGAGCCGCGGCAGAAGTTCCAGTCGCCGCCGCCCCGCTACACGGAGGCCACGCTCGTGAAGAAGATGGAGGAGGAGGGGATCGGCCGCCCGTCGACCTACGCCAGCATCATCAACGTGATCGAGAACCGCGGCTACGTCGTGCAGCAGGAGCGCAGGTTTTACGCCACGGCCATCGGCGAGGCGGTCACCGGATTCCTCAAGCGGGGCTTCCGCGACCAGTTCATCGAGATCGGATACACGCGGGAGATCGAACGCGAACTCGACCAGGTGGCGCAGGGCACCAAGCGGTGGACCGACATGCTTCATGAGTTTCACGACGAACTCACGCCCAAGCTCGAAAGTGCGATGGACGAGCCGCACGAGAAGGCCAAGTCGGATCCGTCCCTCTATGCCTGCCCGCAGTGCGGCCGACGACTCGAATATCGCCTTGGCGGCAAGGGGGAGTTCCTCTCGTGCAGCGGCTACAAAGAGAAGGTCCTCGTGCCGTTGGCCGCGACGAAGACGACCGCGAAGGGAAAGAAGCGGAAACCCGCCAAGCCGAAGGAGCAGCCAGCCTGCACGTTTGCGATGCCGGTCGACCGCCAGCGGCGGCCGCTGCTCCCGGAGCAGATCGACCTGCTGTCGCCCGCGGGCATCCCGATGGTGAAACGCACCGGCCGATTCGGCGATTTTCTCGTCGAGGACAAGCCGCGGCCCGTGAAGCCGAAGGGGAAGAAATCTGCCACAGAAACGCCATCCGAGCCGCCACCTTTCATCCTCAACCTGGATAAGAAGGGCTGCATCAAGTTTCCGTCACCGCCGCCGCTGGTCACCGACATCGCCTGCCCCAAGTGCGGCAATGTCATGAACCTGCGGGAGGGAAAACGTGGCCCGTGGCTTGGCTGCCGTGCCTTCCCCAAGTGCCGGGGACGGGAGGCGTTCACGAAACTCCCGGAGACCCGGCAAAAGGAACTCGAGCGGGAGCTGGCCTCTCTCATGGCAGGCCAGACAAAGCTTTCGCTGACGCGGCGGGATGGCGTCACCCCGGTGACGGAGGGCACACCGCTGGCGGCGCTCCAGATGGAAGGCGGGATCGCCGAACTCGCGAAGTTCGATGGCTGACGGGGGAGTGGTGCGGAGAGAACCGTGGCAGCGAGTTTTCAACCGTGGCAGTGAGTTTTCAACGTGCTGAATCCGCGTTGGGGCATCAGGAGAGGGCACGTTAAAAACTCGCCCCCACGAAGGACACAAGGCGATCGTGTCGCCAGGCCCGTCACAGCCACGGGGGATCGCCCGTGAACGTGCTCGGGGTCTCGTCGAGCGCGACGGCAAAGGCGGTGGCGTGCGAGCGACAGTGGGAGATGCTCACGAGAATGCAGTGGATCCCCATCTTCTCGGCGATCTCCTGCGTGCCTCCCTTGAGAAACGCCTGTGGTCGGCCCCCGGGGCCGTTCCTGACTTCGATGTCGCGCCAGCTGATGCCCCGGCGCCAGCCTGTGCCCAGGGCCTTGAGCACCGCCTCCTTGGCGGCCCAGCGGCCGGCGAAGTGCTGTGTGGCCATGCGGCGACTGCGGCAGTATTCGATCTCCAGCGGCGTGTAGACCCGGTCGACGAATAGCTCGCCGTGCCGCTCGATCATCTGCGCGATCCGCAGGCATTCGGTGATGTCGGTGCCGACCCCGAGGACGTTCATGAGCGTGTCCCTTTCCCGGAAGGCTTTCCGGATGACGCGGGCTTGCCGGCCTTGCCGCGTGTCAGACCACAGGCCCGCCGGGCGCGATCGAGCACGGCACGGGCCTGGGCCCGTGCCCGCTCGGCTCCGGCGGTCAGAATCGCTTCGATCCGCTCCGGATCCGCTTCGAGCGCCGCCCGCCGGGCCCGCGCCTCGGCGAAAAACAGGGCAGCGGCCTCGGCGAGCGCCTTCTTCACCTCGCCGTAACCGAAGCCGCCGCGGCGGTACAGGTCGGCCATCTTCAGCCGGTCGGCCTCAGGGGCCATGAGCGAGTACAGGGCGAAGAGATGGTCGTCATCGGGGTTCTTCGGCTCTTCCATGGGGCGGGAGTCGGTGGTGATCCGCATGATCTTTTTCTTCTGCGCTGCCGGATCCTCGAAGACCTCGAGCGTGTTGTCGTAGCTCTTGCTCATCTTCTGGCCGTCGGTGCCCGGCACGCGACCGCCGCCCTCCACCAGCCTCGGCTTCGGGAGCGTGAACACGTCGCCGTAGAGGTGGTTGAAGGTGCCGGCGAGGTCGCGGCAGACCTCGATGTGCTGCACCTGATCCTCGCCGACGGGAACGACCGTGGCGTCGTAGGCCAGGATGTCGGCGCTCATCAGCACAGGATAGGTGAAGAGGCCGGCATCGGCCGGAAGGCCGCGGGTCTTCTTATCCTTGTACGCGTGGCACCGCTCGAGCAGTCCCATCGGCGTCACCGTCATGAGCAGCCACGAGAGTTCCGTCACCTCCGGCACGTCCGACTGCACGAAGAGCGTGGCGCGGTCGGGGTCGAGGCCCAGCGACACGAGGTCGACCGCCGCGTCGTGCACGAGCGACCGCAGCCGATCCGGCTCACGGACGGTAGTGAGCGCATGCAGGTCGGCGATGAAGTAGTAGGCCTCGCCTGCCGTCTGCAGGTCGATGTATTGTCGGATCGCGCCGAAGTAGTTGCCCCAGTGGAAGCGGCCCGTCGGCTGGATACCCGACAGAACGCGGGGGGGAGCAGGTGGGCGGGGGGTGGACGCGTTGTTGGCTTCAACTGGCATGGGACTGGCTTTCAGCTGTGGTGGCGGCCGCCGGCACGCAGGGGGCACGCTGCGGCAGGGTGAGCGTTCCGATGACATCGGCCATGCCCGCCGCACCGAGTTCGGCAAACGCAGCAGGGAGGCTGTCGAGCAGCCTGGCCGACACGACCGGCTCGGCGAAGTTGGCGGTGCCGATCTGCACGGCGGAGGCACCGGTGACGAAGAATTCCATGCAGTCGTCGGTGGTCATGATGCCGCCGACGCCCACGATGGGGATGTCGACGGCCTGCCGCACCTGATGGACGCACCGCAGTGCGATCGGCTTGATCGCCGGCCCGCTCAGGCCGCCGATGACGTTGCCGAGCATCGGTCGTTTGCGACGCCAGTCGACCGCCATGCCCTGGCATGTGTTGATGAGCGTGACGGCATCGGCACCCCCATCCCGGGCCGCCCGGGCGATCTCCACAATGCTGGTCACGTTGGGGGTGAGCTTGGCAAGAATGGGCAGCGAGGTCGCCCCTCGCACGCCTTCCACCACTCCCCGGCACGCGACGGGGTCGGTGCCCATGTCGATCCCGTGGCTGACGTTCGGGCACGAAATGTTGAGTTCCAGGGCCGCGATGCCCGGAATCCCGTCCAGCCGCGAGGCCAGTTCAATGAAATCGGCCTGCGATCCGCCCGCGATGCTCACGATCACCGGCGCACCGCATCGCACCAGAAACGGGAGTTGGTGGGCGAGAAAGGAGTCCACGCCATCGTTGTCGAGGCCGATCGAATTGAGCAGGCCCGCCGCGGTTTCCACCGTCCGCCACGGTACGTTGCCCTGGCGGGGCATGGGCGTGATCGTTTTCGGAACGACGGCACCCAGCCGCGACAGGTCGAGGAAGCCGGTCATTTCCCGGCCGTAGCCGAACGTGCCGGAGGCCACCATGATCGGATTCGGCAGCCGGAGCCGGCCCAGACTGACGGGCAGATTCAAGGGCTTGGTGACGGCCGGCTGTGGTGTCGCCATGGTCGGAGAGGGGCTCGCGGAGTCGGATGGGGACATGTCGGGAGATTGGGGCGGAAGGGGAGTCAGGGGGGCGTGCGACGTGGAAACGGAGGGAGCGTCCCGCACAGCCGGAGTGCCACGGAATGACGAGTGTAGTGGGTTTTCCCGCCGCCCCAAGGTCGTGTCCACGTTTGCCGCCCGGCATGGAATCGGCGACTGAAGCTTCCCGGAAAATATTCCGATTCTGTCAAGTCTGCCGAATATGAGGCCGATACTCCATGTGGAAGATTCCTGAACCGCCGGGCTGACCGGCAAGGTGGATCGTTGACACTACTACTTGCCAGTCATAGACTTCCGACGAATCGCACTCTCCGTGCGGAGCGTTCAGACTGTGACCAAGAAAGACATTGTCAAAACGATCGCCGAGCAGATCGAACTTCCGCAACTCCGCACCAAGGAGTTGGTGCAGAAGACGTTCGACGCCCTGATCGACGCTCTGGTGCGCGAGGGGCGGATCGAGCTGCGGAATTTCGGGGTTTTTCAGATCAAACGGCGGGACGCCAGAATGGCCCGCAACCCTCGTACGGGGGAGCGGGTGCCTGTTCAGGCGAAACGCGTGGTGACGTTCAAGCCGGGCAAGGAGATGGAGGCCCGCGTGCGGCAGCTCGACTTGGCCGAGGCCGCCCCACGGGAAGTCGAGCCGCCGGCCCCAGCGGCGCCGGAGCAGGAAGCCCAGCCAGGGCAGCAAGCCCAGCCAGGGCTGGAATAGGGCGCAGGATGGGGGCTTTGGCCCGTCTGCCTGTCGCCCGCGGTGAAAATCAACGTCGCGGCAATGGATTGCCGTCAGCTACATCCTCAGCCAGCCTGGGCATCTTCGTGATGGCGGGCGATCGGCAGGATGGTGCAGGGACTTGGCAGCATCGGCCGCGGATCGCGGCACGAGCGGCATCCCGGCCCGGATCATGGATTGGATGAGGGAGGCGCAGGTCATGAAGGCCCACGACATGAATGGCGGCACGATCATGAGAGCGGTGTGGATGCTCTGTGTTGCCGTCGCGTTGGCAACCAGCACCGGCTGTCTCATCCCGATGTATTCGGGCGATCCGGTCCGCCGGGCCGAGCAACTCATCTACACGTCGGAGGATCTGCGGCAGATCACCGACGAATGGGAACGCATCTGGTTCCTCGACCAGCCGTCGCACATGTCGCTCTACCGCACGCACGGCGGCGTGTTGTAATCGGCGTTTGCTGATCGGCAAGCTCATCGCAGCACGCTGCCATGCTGCGCCGCCAAGACCTTGTCGGCGAGATGATCGCCGTCGCGTAACTGCCGCAGGCAACGGCATGCTCGGCAGTCCGCCGTCCGCTCTTGGCTGCCGAAAACGCCCTGAAACAACTCCTCTCAGGCGGTGCCAGGAAGTTTTGGCACTCACGGGACGCCGCCCTCGCCTTAGATGACTAGGCGTCTCTCGCGGCGAAGCCGCGGCGCCCTTGTCATGCCGCGTGGCCCTTGCCCTCGCAATGGAGAGGAAAGCCCGCGTTCACGTGTTCTGGAGCTTGGTCGTGCCGTACTTCCCGCATCGCCACTTTTCGCAACAGACTCCTTCCTCGCGGTCGAGTCGCCGACGCGATCGTAATGCGCGGCCATTCGAGCAACTCGAGAACCGGCTCGCTCTCACGGCAGGGATCAATGATGCGCCGCAAGGGACTGATGCGACGTTCTCGATCAACGAGGACTCGGTCTTTTCATTCCGCGGAGGGTCGTTTGGGGCCAGCGACCCAGTTGATGCCAACGAGGGTGGAATAAATTTGCTGAGTGCCGTATTCATTACCGGCCTTCCAAGTGCCGGGGTTCTGTCGCTCAACGGATCGCCCGTGACGGCGGGGCAGCGTATCCCTGTCGCCTCGCTCTCCACTGGCTCCGGTCTTACGTTCACGCCCGTCGCCAACGCATTCGGCTCCCCGTACGCCAGCATCGCGTTTCGTGTGCAAGACAATGGCGGCACGGTTTTCGGCGGTATCGATACCGACCCCACGCCGAATATCATCACGCTCAACGTTCTTCCCGTGAACGACGCACCGACCATCGCTCCGATTTCCGGGCCGACGTATGTCAGCCCCACGGACACGACGGCCGTCGCCAGGGGCCAGATCCAGGCTACCGACATTGATCCAGGGACGACTCTCACCTACGGCCTCGAGTCGCCCACGGTCGACAATGGCGTCATCGAGTCCAAGGAAGGGCGATACGGCACGCTCTACGTCGTGAAGGCGACTGGAGCCTACGAGTTTCATCCCAATTCGACAGCCATCAATGCTGTGTTTCGCAATGCGGCGGAATCATTCCGGGTGATGGCCTCCGATGGCTCATCCGCAGCCACTGCGACGCTGACAGTCGCGGTTGTTGCGAGGAACAATGTGCCTGAGTTGGTCAGGCGAACCGGCTCGGCAACTACTCAATTGGTAACTAGCGGCAACGGAGTTCTGCATATAGCGCAGCAGAGCGATGAGCGAATCATCGTCGCCGGCGTGTCCCTGGGAGCGGGCACAGGGAGCGACCTCTCCGTCATGCGATATTCGACAAGCGGCGTGATCGACACGTCATTTGGAAGTAATGGCGTCTTTACTAACTCGTCTTTCGCTTCGGTCGGAGGCATGGCCATCCAGCCCGATGGCAAGATCGTTGTGGTGGGGAGCATTCCCGTCTCTGGCTCAGTGAACTACAACCTTGCTGTGACAAGGCTCCTTCCTGATGGGACGCCTGATACGACGTTCGGCGCCGATGGCGTATACAAACTGGTGACATCGCAGATCGATACGTCCAAAGGTCATGCAGTCGCTCTGCAGAGGGACGGAAAGATTGTGGTCGTTGGCTTTGCCGACACGGACACATATACCCCGTCCTCGGTCAATTACGACATGCTCGTCGTCCGCTTGAACCAAGACGGCACAGCCGACCGCAGTTTCAGTTCCGATGGAATCACTACGTTTGCCTCCGTGACGCAAGGGGGCTATGAGGGCTCAGTGGATCGCGCTTCCGCCGTGGCGATCCAGGCCGATGGTCGGATCCTTGTCGGTGGCACATCCGATACGGACGTTTCGAATATTTCCGCAACCTTCCGAGCGTTGCTGCTTCGTCTCAACGCCGACGGCAGCAAAGATACGTCCTTTGGTCAGGGGGGCACGAGGACATTCACCGTCAGCGGATCATCCGAGAAGCTCAACACGATCAACAATATCGCCCTGGCGAAGGACGGCAGTATCGTCGTGGCTATCCCGAATGGGGTGGCTCGGTTCACCGCGAACGGCAGCGCTGATTCCAGTTTTGTTTCAGCGTTGAGCGGAATAGGAGTGGACAGTCACGTAGCCCTTGACGATGCGGGCAAGATCATCGTGGGATCCACCAAGGCGATCTACCGACTCTCGCCCGCCGGCGGGTTCGACACGAAGTTTGGCACGGGCGGAGCCAAGAGCATGCAGATCCATGGCCTGCGTGTTCTGGTCCAGCCAGACGGGCGGCTCCTTTTCGGAGGGCAAAATGGTTTCAGCGTACAGAGGTTTTTCGATAATGGAGTGGAAGACATTGCTTTTGGAGACATAGCTGGCAGGGTAGAGGGAACCACTTTTTATACAGAGGGATCTCATCCTGCGGTGATTGCGCCGTTAGCCGGGGTCACGGACCCCGAGCAGAGCACCCTGAACGTCGGTTTTGGTGATTTCTCGGGTGCTTCAGTTACGATCGCCCGCTCGTCGGAGCCGCGAGAGAGCGACGTCTTTGGTTTTGCTCTCGGGACCACGGCAACGAACGCCAACCAAGCTCTATTCACACTCTCCCAGGACAACGCGTTATTTGTCGGTGGCTTGCGATTTGGAGTCGTATCTCAGTCTGGCGGGCGAGTGACGATCCGATTCGAAGGCACTGGGACTGGTGGCACCACGATTCCGACCACAAAGCTCGTGAACGACGTTCTGCAGCGGATCACCTACAGAACCACGAGCGTGGTTCCACCACCGTCGGTTGAGTTGACGTGGACGTTCTCCGATGGAAATGCCGGCAGCCAAGGCGGTGGCGGCCCGCTGGCGGCGACGGGCACTTCGATCATCAACATCACGCCGACGAACTCAGCGCCTCTGTTACTGTCTTTCGCCAATCCGACGATGACGATCGCCGATAACGCAAGCACGGCAGCGCGGATCAAGCTTGCCGATATCGTGGTCGAGGACGATGGGCTTGGGGCGAACGCGCTCTCGATCGCTTCCGGCCTCGACGGCAGCAGCTTTGAAATTCTCGATCAGTCCCTTTATCTCAGGGCCGGCGTCGCGCTGAGCCGCATGCGGAAGCCCACCTATACCGTGAGGGTGGAGGCCTCGGACCCGTCTGTGCCGTTTTCGACCGTTGCCGCGAACTTCACGCTCGATATTGTTCGAGGCACGACTACGCGACCGGCTTCCATCGGTGCCCTGATGGCCACTCCGGGCAACCAGCGGGTGACGCTCAACTGGTCGGCGCCGGCCGACGACGGCGGCTCGCCGATCACGAAGTACGAGATCATGGTTGCCGAACAGACGGCCGGCGTCTGGTCATCCTATCGCCCTGTGACACGCCCTGCATCGACTGCCACGACGGCGGACGTGACGGGACTGAACAACGGCAAGCCCCACATCTTCGTCGTGCGGGCGGTCAATGCCGTGGGCGCGGGCCCCTGGGCGACCCTCTCCAGGGTCGTCACGCCAATCGGGGCACGCCCGGGTGTGGTGTCGGCACTGACGGCCAACGCAGGCAATCAGCGGGTGACGCTCAATTGGTCGGCGCCGACCAGCGATGGCGGATCGCCGATCACCAACTACGAGATCATGGTCGCCGATCAGACCGGCGGCGTATGGTCGTCCTATCGGCCGGTGACACGCCCAGCATCGACGGCCACGTCCGCGGACGTGACGGGGCTGACAAACGGCAAGATCCACATCTTCGTCGTGCGTGCGGTCAACGCTGCGGGCGCAGGGCAGTGGGTCACACTCTCGCGGGTCGTTACGCCGACCGCGACGATTCCGGGCGTGATCTCGGTACTTACGGCCGCCCCGGGCAATCAGCGGGTGACGCTCAACTGGTCGGCGCCGACCGACGATGGCGGTTCACCGATCACCAACTACGAGATCATGGTCGCCGATCAGACCGGCGGCGTGTGGTCGTCCTATCGGCCGGTGACACGCCCTTCATCGACGGCCACGTCCGCGGAAGTGACGGGGCTGACCAACGGCAAGATCCACATCTTCGTCGTTCGGGCAGTGAACGCACGTGGCGCGGGGCGATGGCAGACGCTGATGCCGACGGTGAAGCCGCTGGCGTGATCGTGACCGCACCGCTGATGTTCTCGACCACGCGTCGGAGAAGTGATTTCCGCTACTCGAGCGTGAGCCGCACGGCTTGCCTCGCCCCCTGCCACCGTCTGGCGAGCGTGCGGAGAGACATCCCGAGCGCGTCTGCGGCCGCCTGTTGGTCGAGGCCCAAGTACCAGATGAGCTGGAAAACGTCCCGCTGTTCGGCGGGCAATGCATCCACCGCCGCGTGAAAGTGTTCCCATCGCTCGATCGGGATCTCCTCGTCGTCGGCGTCGCCCCGGTCGGCCAACTCATCGACCACGAACACCTCGCCATCCCGATCGCGACGCACGTTCGTGCCGTGATTGGCAGCGTAGGACATCGGCCCCGAATGCTTCCGGGCGAGATCGATCAACTCCCGATGAATCTGCGTCGCCATCAGCCCCATGAGCCCCCGGGGGGAGTCTGGGACCGTGTCGGCAAGTGCCCGGTAGAGCCTCAGGGCGGCATTCTGCGCCACGTCGTCCGTATCGTCCCAGCGGCGGACCTTGGCGAACCTGCCGAGCAGGCGCTGCGAGAGCGCCCGGAGCCGCGCATCGCAGACTGCGAGAATCTCCGCTCTCGCCGCGTCATCCCCCGCTTGCAGCCTTTTGAGGCAATCGCCGACAGTTGCTGTCAGTTCAGGTGCGGGGTCGTTTGTCATAACGCGGAGCGGCTTGGGCGTTCCCAGACGCGGCCTGCGGGGCATCGGTACCAGATGTCTGAGTGTAGCCGGAGTTCACAAGGCAGCGAGGATTGGAGGTTCCTTCCGGCCGCATTGGCAGTCGACGAGCACGGCTCTCGCCTTCAACCCTTAGAGCGATGGTTGCGCAAGTTTCGCTCCAGCGCAATCGTGCCCCCCAAGCCAATCTGGCCCCCAAGCTCGGCATACCCAACCAAGAGCCTGCATTGCATGTCGGCATTTAAGCAGTCGGGGGCTAAATCCTCTTCGCGTGCAGGTTTTCGCGGCTCAGGTTTTCCCCCGCCGCCCAAGAGCGTCCGCACGTGGACGATACTCGAGCGGGCGGAGGGCTCGGCCGCCGTTGGCGAGCCGGTGCCACCGGCACACTGCGGTTGCAACTCGCCGTGTCTCGGTCAGTCTCGGCACGCTCGGCCACTGTGCCTGCGCATGGTCCTCGCGGTCATGAGTGTCGCGGGGATCGCTCTGGCAGCACTGCTCGTCAGGCACCTCATCCAATGACGGACTGATTCCAACGCTGCCCCAGCCTTGCTTCGGCCATCCCCGGCACACAGGCCGCCTGGCGTTCCTGCCTTCAAGCCCCCCTGCGACGAGCGGATGCGCCACTTGTGCGGGGAGGGCCGAGCAGGAAGATAGTGTGCCCGATTTGCAGAGACGCACCATGACAGCACACGACGGACCAATCGACGAGCCGAGGCCGGACGGATCGTCCCTCGGGCACTCGCGGGATTTAGCCGCCTCAGGAGAATGCCATGGCCTGAGCGGCGCCAGCGACGACTTCGGGCTCATGCCTCGCCCCAGGGCGAAGGCGAGACTCGTCGACCCGCTCCTCGGGACCGACTTGGGCGGCGTGAAGATCGTCACGTTGATCGGCGAAGGCGGCATGGGTCGCGTTTACGAGGCTCGCCAGGACAGGCCCGACCGCACCGTGGCCGTGAAGGTGATCCGGCAGGGCATCACCTCGGAGAAGACCCTCCGCCGGTTCGAGCGCGAGGCCGAGTTTCTGGCCAAGTTGCAGCATCCCGGAATAGCCCAGGTCTACGTCGTCGGGACCTACTCGAGCGACTACGGCGACGTGCCCTTCTACGTGATGGAGTTCATCGCCGACGCCAAGCCGATCACGAACTATTGCTTCGAGCAAGCCCTGCCTCTCACGGAACGGCTGCGACTCTTCGCGGAAGTCTGTGAAGCAGTCTCCCACGGGCACGACCGCGGCATCATCCACAGGGATTTGAAGCCTGGAAACATCCTGATCGACGGCCATGGCAAGCCGCGCGTGATCGACTTCGGCGTTGCTCGAAGCACCGACTCGGACCTGACGCTCACGTCGATGAAGACCGACTCCGGCAATCTCGTCGGCACGGCGCAGTACATGAGCCCGGAGCAGTTTGGGCCCAGCCCCGACGCGCTCGACCCGCGGGCGGATGTCTATTCCTTGGGCGTGGTCCTGTATGAAATCCTGGCCGGCGTGTTGCCCTACGAGTTTCGGCACAAGGGCCTGCATGAGATCGCCCGGCTCGTCTGCGAAGAGCCGCCCGCGCTGCTGCGAGACCGTGACAAGGCGATTCCGCGGGACGTTTCGGCGATCGTTGAAAAAACACTCGAGAAGAGCCGTGCCGCACGCTATCACTCCGCCGGGCATCTGGCGGCCGACATTCGCGACTATCTCGAGGGCAGGCCTGTGCAGGCCAGACGTGTGCGGCTGCCAGGGAGTCGCTGGCTGCGGCGGTCTCTGCCACGAAGTCGTGCCGGGCATTTGGCTGGCATTGTCACGCTGGCGAGTGTCGTCGTGGGGCTGGCGGCCTTCGTGGGCAAGTCTGTGACGTCGGCGGGACCCGTCGTGAGGCATCTCCGTGTCACCGAGCAATGGCTGGACACGGGACTCCAGGTGGAGAAAGGCCACTGCTATCGTCTGGCAGTGACCGGCCAGTGCCGTGATGCGACGGGCGTCACGTTCGGACCCGACGGAACCTGTCCGGTGCCGATCAAGACGGTCCTGTCGCCGTTGAAAGACCTGCCTCCGGAGACCCTCGCCCGCGCCTACGTCGGCCAACATCCGATCAGGGCGGTCATCGCCAGAATCGGTGACAAAGCCTGGTCGATCCATGTGGGACAGGGGCTGACGTTCATTGCGCCGGCCACGGGCCCCCTGGCGATCCGCATCAACGAACCGAATGCATCCAAGCGGCAACCCGAGGGGGCGTTACAGGTTGCGATCGAGCCGGTACGCAACCCCCGCTTCGTGGACGAGCAGGGACGGACGACGATCTGGGCCCAGATCGACGACATGGACTACCTGCTCCTCACGCCCCGGGGGCTCCAGTGGGAATACGGCGGCAACTGGACCCGCGTGGGAATGCACGGCGGCGTCTTTCCGACGCTCGTCAGCGGCATTGCCTGGTGGCCCGACTGGTCCGATCCCGTCCGGTCGAGTGTCCTCGAGACCACGGAGTTCAAGGCTGCTGCCAAGGGGGAACAGTCCGTCCGCGTGATGGACATAGTCGCCCGTCACGGACAGGTGCAGGCGGAGAACTCATCCGAGGGCATCGTGCGGGTCAGGTTTCGCGACACGGAACTGGGGTCCGGCGACATCGGCTGCACGCTCGTCCTCGATCCCGGTCCGCCGACGGCCTTGCGTCAGCCCGGGCCGTGACAGCCGCTTGGCGGGCTAAATGCGAATCTTGGACGCCTGCTCGACGATCGTTTCGAGCGGCACGAGGTTGCCCTTGTTGCAGCCCGGGCAGGCCTCGGCGGCTTCCGCCCACGCCTCCGGCGTGCGGATGTTTGAATCCCAGAACGGCCAGGTCTTGCACTGCCGTGGCCGCTCCTCGTAGGCCGTGCACTTGCGGGTCTTCTCGTCGAGCAGCACGCAGTCGCCGCCCGGACGCTCCTTGAGGGAGCGACGGACGCCCACCCGCTTCACGTGCTTGGCCTCGAAGGCGTCAGGCGTCATGCCGAGCCGCGAGGCCATGGCGTCGATCTCTTCCTGGTTGACCCAGACATAGCCCTCGGCCCCCGAGCAGCAGTCACCACACTGCGTGCACTGAAACCGCAAGCCACCGGAATACCAGACCTCTTTTCGGATACCAGCCATGAGTTCCACCTCTGCAGTGTGCACCTGAGCGGTTGTCACCGAAGCTTCTGCACGGCCGCGACGATCGCGTCGACGTCGTCGCCGGTGTTGAACGGACCAAAACTCGCCCGCACGGTGCCGCCTTCCGCAGTGCCCAGATGGGCATGGACGCAGGCCGCGCAGTGAAAGCCCGACCGCACCTGCACACCCGCCAGTTGTTCGAGCAGCACGGCCACCTCGGCGGGATCATAGCCCTCCACCGTGAAACTCACAATTCCCGCGGCCGACTCGCCATGCCTCGCGTGGTCCGGAGCCGCGTGCGGCCCGATCACCCGTACGCCGGTGATGTCTCCCAGCCGCGCTGCGGCGGCGGCGGCCAGCCCGCGGCTGCGGTGGCCGATGACGTCGATCGACTGCGACGCGAGCCACTCGGTCGCCGCCAACAGACCGGCGAGCGCAGGCAGGTCGGGCGTGCCAGCCTCCATGCGATCGGTGAAACGGTCGGGCATGGCGAGGCTGTCGCTCGCGGAGCCCGTGCCTCCCTGCACGAGCGGATCGAGATCGATCCCTGCCCGTGCCCAGAGAATGCCCGCTCCGGCAGGCCCCAGCAGCCATTTGTGGGAAGGGGCGACGATGATGTCGGCGTCGCAGCCGCTGGCCGTGCAGGCGATCTGGCCGAGCGACTGCGCGGCGTCGAGCAGGAAGAGCCCGCCGCGATCGTGCGCGATCCGTCCGAGAGCCCTGGCATCCTGCACGGCACCGGTCACATTGGAGGCATGGGAGCAGGTCACCAGCCGCGTCGCCGGCCGCCAGGCCCGCGCGACCGCGTCGGGATCGACGCGGCCCGCGCCGTCGCAGGGGACGACCGAGAGCTCGATCACGCCCCGATCCGCCAGCAGGTGGAGGGGCCGCAGCGTCGCGTTGTGGTCGGCGGCCGTGGCGATCACATGGTCGCCGGGGGCGAGCAGGCCGTGGATCGCCATGTTGAGGCCGAGCGTCGCCCCGGTGGGGAAGGCCACCCGCTGCGGGTCGACGTCGCCAAGCAGGCGGGCGACGGCGGCCCGGCACCGCCCGCGAATCGCATCCGCCTCGATCGCCTCTCGGTAGGTGGCCCGGCCGGCGGCGGCGCCGATCACCCGCCCGGCATGTTCCCACGCGGCGAACACCTCCGGCGGCTTGGGCCACGAGGTGGCCGCGTTGTCGAGATAGCGGCGGACCGTTCCTGGATTCGCTGGGGCAGCGAGATCAGCCACGCTCACCCTCCGATCTGGTACATGGACCGGGCCGGCCGCTCGAATGCCGGCGTGCCGATGCCATGGGCGGCCCGCTTGGCCTGCACGCAGTCGTGAAGCAGTCGGGCGATCTCGTCATCGGAGCCGCCCGCGCGGAGCACCTGTCGCGCGTCCCACTCCGTGGTGGAGAACAGGCAGTTGCGAAACTGTCCATCGGCAGTGAGCCGCAGCCGGTCGCACCGGTCGCAAAAGGGCTGTGTCACCGGGTCGATGAAGCCGACGCCGACGGCATGCCCGGACGGTCCGCCCGCATCTGCCGCGTCGGCATCGGCATACGCGTAGTCGATGGCGGGCTGGCCGGCGTCGGTGCGGGCGGCGGGAACGAGCGGCCCCAGGTGCCGCGTGAGGATGTCCCGCACCTCGCGGCCCGAGAGCACCTGGCCGTCGGACCAGGATGACTCGCCGTCGAGCGGCATGAACTCGATGAATCGCAGGTGGAACCCCTCGCGTCGGCAGAACCGTGCCAGCGGCACGATCTCCCCTTCGGTGAGCCCGCGGATCGAGACGGCGTTGATGCGGATCGAACGGAAGCCGGTGGCCTTGGCCGCCGCCAGGCCGGCCAGCACGCGATCCAGGCCCTGCCGCCGCGCGATCTGCTCGAAGATGTCCTCGCTGAGCGCGTCGAGGCTGACGTTGAGGCGATGCAATCCCGCGCGGCGCAGGTCGGCAGCCTGCTCCTCGAGCAAAAGTCCGTTGGTCGTGAGCGACACCTCCTCGATGCCGGGAATGTCGACGAGTTGCCGCACGAGTCCGGCAACGCCCCGGCGCACGAGCGGCTCTCCCCCCGTGACTCGGATCGAGCGGATGCCAAGTCCGGCCGCCACGCTGGCCACCCGCGCTATTTCCTCGTAGCTGAGCAGTTCCTCCCGCGGCTTGAAGGCCACGTCGAGCGGCATGCAATAGGTGCAGCGGAGGTTGCAGCGGTCGGTGACGCTGATCCGCAGGTCGGTGTGGACGCGGCCGAAGCCATCGACGAGCACGGGGCGCCGCTCCGGGGGATCGCCGCAGTGGGGCTGCGCTCCACTGTCGGGATGCAGCCAGGCGCGGCCGCCGTCGGCCCCCTCCTCGCACTTCCAGATCGGCGCCTCGCGTTTGATTCGCTCCATCAGCCACTCCGCCGCGGCAAAGGCTTCGCGACGGTGCGGGGCACTCGTGGCGATGGCCACGCTCGTCTCGCCGACCGCGACCTCGCCGAGCCGGTGGACGATGGCGCACGCCTTCAGGGCATATTTGGCCACCGCTTCTTCGCGCAGCTTGGAGAGAACCGCCACGGCAAGCGACTCGTGGGCCTCGTAGGCGAGCCGCCGGGTGAGCACGCCGCCCGTCACGCCGCGGGTCGTGCCGGTGAACAGCACGTTCGCCCCGGCCGCGTCATCCGCCACGGACTCGAGCAGACGGGCGGTGTCGATCGGCTCCCAGACCAGCAGCGACGCTGCGGACGCGCGTGTGGGGTCGGTGTCCGAGGCGGTCATGTCATCCTCCGCTCACCGGAGGAATGATCGCAACGTCGGCGCCGCATGGGATCCGGGCGTCGTCGGCGACGTAGGCATCGCCGATCGCCACGGCGCTGCGGGCGAGCAGCGGCGCGATCGCCGGAAACTCCGCTGCCATTCGGCTGCGGAGCGCGGCGGCGGTTCCTTCCTCCCATGCCAACTCGACCGAGCGGTGGCCGACCGCCGCCGCCATGCCTGCGAACAGGCTGATGCGGAGCGTATCCGTGGCGGTGGAACGAGGCGTCGTGGGGCGTGGAGCGTGCATGCGTCAGCTGGTGGTGAGTGGCCCGCTCGTGCCCGTGAGCAGGGTGTCGAGCCCGTCCGGGCCGGGGCCACTCAGGAGTCCGTACGACTTTGCCAGCAGCTTCATCGGATGGACGGTGGGCTTGGAGGTGCCCTGCTCCATTTGTATCCGGCAGCCGCTGCACTCGGTAGCGCCCGCGGCGATGCCGCTGCTCCGCATGGCGGACACGAGCCCCAGGCCCACCCGCAGGCTGGTGCGATAGTCGCGGCGGGAGAGGCCGAAGGTACCGGCCATCCCGGAACAGCCGCGGTCGGCGGTGTCGAGTGGGAGGCCGGGCACGAGCCGCAGGAGGTGTTCGGCGGGGCTCTTGTCGCGGCCGATCCGGGCGTGACAGGGGGCGTGGTAGAGGATGCGGGGGGCCGGTTGCTGCCGCACGTCTGCAGACGACGGTGTCAGCGGCTGGAAGTCGAGCCGCAGGCGGCCGTCGCGGTGCAATTCCCAGAGGAACGTCGCCGCATCGGTGGTGGCCGACACCACGCGGCCCATCTCCTCGTCTTCGAGCAGGAGCGGGTAGTCGTGCACGATGCAGGTGACGGCCGACGGCTCGGTCGCGACGATCCGGTAGCCAAGCCGCACCGCCTCGGCCAGCACGCGGAGGTTCGTGCGGGCGAGCCGCCGAGCCGCGTCGACATCCCCCGCCGCCACCAGCGGCATTCCCGCGGAGACCTGCCGCGGATCGATGAACACGCCGATCCCGTTGTGCTCGAGCACCGCCACGAAGGCCTTCACCAGGAGCGGATCGTGCCGGCGGGCGAAGGTGTCGAGAAAATACAGCACCCGTGGACCGCTGCGCCGTGACGGCCGCGTCAGGCCGCGGCGGGCCGCCCAGCGGATCACCTGCTGGCCTGTGAATCGCGGCAGCTTCCGGCCCCGCGCGATGCCCAGCCCCTTTTCCATCAGCCAGCGGGCCTGCGGGTTGGCGATCGCCCAGTTGCCCAACGGCCTGACCGCCCCGCCGAGGCCGCTCAGCGTGTCGACCCGCGAGAGCAGCCACGACGGCAGATCGAGGCTGTTGAGATCGACATGCGCCGCCTTGAGTTCCGTGACGATCGCCGGAATGTCGACGCCCGCGGAGCAGTCGGTGCGGCATTGGTGGCAGTTGAAGCAGGTGTCGGCGATGGCCCGCACGGCGTCTGTGCCGAGCGACTTCGGGTCGAGCCGCGCGGAGAGCAAGGCCGCCATCACGTTGGCCTTCGCGCGGGGCGACGCCTCCTCCGCCGGATTCTCCCGATACATCGGGCACATCCGCGTGTTGGGCGACTGGCCGCGGCAGGCCCCGCAGCCGTTGCACGCATCGACCTCGTTGGCGAGCTGCTCGGTCGTCCACGTCAGCACGGGCAGCGGTGGCGGCGGCGGCTGCGACACGAGCGGCTGCCGCCAGGCCAGTGGGGCCGGGAACGGCCCGGCGATCAGTCCAGGATTCAGGATGCCGAGCGGATCGAACACCCGCTTCACGGCCGCGAATACGCCTGCCAGCTCCGGGAAGTGTGTCGCGAAGAAGGCGGTCCGCGACAGGCCGAGGCCCTGCTCGCCGCCGATCGTGCCGCCGACGGCGACCACTTCGCCGTAGATGGCATCCGCCAGTCGCTCCAGCCTCGCCCGTTCCGCGGGATCGCGCGGGTCGGCGTAGGGCCTCACGTGCAGTTGTCCGTGGGCGGCGTGCGCAAAGAGCATGGCCGTGACATCGCACTGTTTGAGTGCCACCTGCAGCCGCCGGAGAAAATCGGGCACCGCCTCCGGCGGCACCACCACGTCTTCCACGAAGGGTACCGGTCGCACGGTGCCGCGCACCCCGTGCAGCGTGGCCACGACGCTCCTGGACAGTTCCCAGAGCATGGCCTTCTCGGCGGCATCCTCGGCCCGGCGGACGTCGATGCAGAGCGGTCGCGAGCCCTGCAGCCGCCGCGCGGCATCGTCGAACCGTCCGGTGGCGGCCTGTTCGTCGGTGCCTGAAAACTCCACCAAAAGCGCGGCATCGGCGACCGCTGGGATGAGCTGGTCGAACGCCGGCCTCGCGCTGCGGGCGAGTGTCAGGTGTCGCTTGTCGAACAGGTCGCAGGCGTCCGGGGAGAGCGGCCGCAGCATGATCGCCGCTTCTGCCGCGCGGTCGAGCGAATCGAAGAGAAACAGGCCGACGGCCGTCGCCTCCTCGGCCGGCGCCGAGCGGAGCGTGGCCTCGGTCACGATCCCCAACGTGCCGTCGGCGCCGCAGAGGAGCCGAGGCAGGTCGATGAGCCCGTCGCGGTCGAGGATCCGGATGAGATCGTGGAGCTGGTAGCCGCCGTGCGTGGCGCGAGCGGGTGGCTGGGCGGCTGTGATCAGTCCCCGCGATGAGGCGAGGATGTCGGCCACGCCGGAGGCGAGTTGCCGGAGTCTCTCCGCCTCGCCGGCGGCCGCGTTTGCATCATCGCCCGTGGAGGCCGGGCTCGCTGACAGCGGGGGTGTGGGGGTGCATTCCATGATCGTGCCGTCGGCAAGCACGACCCGCGCCGAGACCAAGCGACCGCTCATCGCGCCGTAGCGGGGGAAACGGCTGCCGGAGGAGTTTCTCCCGATCATGCCTCCGACCGTGGTCACCCAGCTGTTCGCCGGGTCGATGCCGAGCGACCGCGAGCGCCGTCCGAGGTGTTCTTCCAGTTGTGCCGCGACCACCCCCGGCTGCACCCGCACCTCGTCACCGTCGGTCTGGATGATTCGACGGAGGAAGCGGCCGCAGTCGATGACGACACCGGGGCCGAGCGAGCCGCCTGCCAGGCTCGAACCGGCGCCGCGTGGATGCACCGGGATCTGGCGTTCGGCGGCCCAGCGAACCGTGGCCGCCACGTCGTCGGTCGTCCGCGGCCGCACCACGGCCAGCGGCCAGACCTCGCTCAGGCTCGCGTCGGTGGCGTAGAGGCTGCGGCTGGCAGCGTCGCAGAGTACCTCGCCCGCCACGATGCCGCGGAGGTCCTCCGTGATCCTGTCTCGCTGCTGCTCGCGATCCATCGCTCACCTCACGGGTGCGTCGGATCGGAACTGAGCCGTTTCGTGCGGGCGACGAGCTGCCGATGCTTCTCGTGCGTTTCGAGGTCGAATGCTCCGAACGGCTGTCCGCCGGCTGAGGGGTCGCCAGGCTCGCCGGCGACGCCGTCGCCGCTGTAACGGGCACCGCAGCGATAGCAGCTGAGGCAGTTGGGCATGAACAGGAAGAGCAAGACGTCGAGCAGGGCCGTGCCGAACAGGATGCCGAACGTGATCACCAGTTCGCGGTTGGCCCAGGCCACGCAGCTGGCCGCGAGGCCCGCCACCACGATCGCCAGCCCCAGCCGCTGAGGAAAATCCTTGCGGACGAAAAGCTCCAGGCTCGGGCAGGACAGGCACCGCTGCAGCCGGGGCGGCTGTCGGTCACCGCCGTCACGGCCGGCGAACGCGTCGGGCGGGATGGGGAGCACCGCCTGGCACGCTGAGCACTCGAGCGAGTCGCGTGTCTCGATGCCATCGAGCGACGTGGTCGCCTGGCAGGCGGGGCAGGCGTAGGTGATGCGCATCGCAAGGCTTTCGCGTGTGGCGGCGGGATCAGGCCGCCACGGACAGGAGCTGGGCTGTCAGTTCGCCGAGGATGGCGGCGAGGCAGGCCACATACAGGATACCCGTGGCACTCTGGGTGTTGGGAATGTCGAGCGTTTTTCGGCTCAACCAAAGCAGCACGGGCAGGCCGATGAGTCCGGCGAGCCACCGCAGCGAGACAAGGGCCATGGTCGTGGGCCCACCGGCGTCAGCGGCCGCGAGCGTGCCTGTTTGCAGGGCCACGGTCGAGGCCACCACCAGTTGCACGGCCCAGGCCACGAGCGCCACGTCGATCATGCGTCGCAGCACATCGACCCGCATGCCGGGGGCGTTGAGGTACCAGTGCCCAAGCAGCATCGCATGCACGGTGAGTCCGGTGACGATCCCCGAGAGCAGTGCGCCCCCCACGCTTGCCCAGCAACGCATCCAGCCTTCCGCGGCGATCCCGCCCGGCGCGAACTGCACGACCGCCGTCGCGGCTGCGAGCAGCCCCGCCGTGATGACGCAGAGCACGATGCCGGGGCGTGTTCGTTCGGCGAACCAGGCGATGCTCGCCATCCAGGCGGTGGCGGCCGCCGCCGTCGGCAGCAGCCAGCCAGGGGCGGGGAGCACTTGCATGCAGAGCAGTGCCGCGAAGGTCGCGAGCCCGAGCACCACGAGCATGTTCACCCGGAAGAAGCCGGCGGGAACGAGCGACGAAGGCGTGAGCACCAGCGCCACCGACAGCCCCCAGCCGAAACGGCAGAGAAAATCGACGAGCAGCCTCATTCGCACGACTCCGCGACCGGCGCAGCGCAACTCATTGCGATCGGCCACCCCTCACGTCGCACGGTTGCCGTTGCCATAGATCAGCGACATGACCTCGGCCCGGCTGGAGATGTTGGACCTGAACAAGCCCTTCATCGCCGATGTCACGCAGACGCTGCCGGGCTTCCGCACGCCGCGGATCGTCATGCAGGTGTGCGACGCCTCGACGACCACGGCCACACCCTTGGCCCCCAGATCGTGCACGAGCAGGTCGGCGATCTGTTCGGTCATCCGTTCCTGCACCTGCGGGCGGTGCGACAGGGCCTCGACCACGCGGGCCAGTTTGCTCAGGCCCAGCACGCGTCCATTCGGCAGGTAGCCGATGTGGGCGTGGCCCATGAAGGGAAGCAGGTGGTGTTCGCAGACGCTGTTGAAGGCGATGTCGCGGACGAGCACGATCTCGTCGTATTTTTCCGTGAATGCCTTGCGGAGATGCACCTTCGGGTCGGAGTGCAGACCGCTGAACATTTCGGCGTACATGCGGGCGACGCGAGCCGGTGTTTCCAGGAGTCCCTCGCGGTCGGGATTTTCGCCCACGGCCAGCAGGATCTCCCGCACGGCCCGTTCAATTCGGGCATGGTCCACTGGCCGGTCGATCGCATGGCCTTCCGGGCCGGAAGGGAGGTCCGAAGAAGGGCCCGGTGCATCGGCGTCGCAGGAAGGAGATCCAGTCTTCATGACGGGAGTTTACCACATCCTAATTCACGCTGAAGTCGGGCGGGAATGTCCTGCCGACGGTGGCCGAGCCGCGGGCTTCGATCGCTTCCATGAGGAGGCGGACGCGGCGGAAGACGTCGCATTCCCCCAGAAGTCGCAGTTTGACGTCGAGTTCGAGGTCGAGCGTGTAGGAGACGATGTCGCTGAGCATGCCGAGCGTGATCTGGCTGCCGAGCAACTGGTCGAGTTGCTCGTAGGCCTGCGGAATCTTCGGCATGGATCGCTTGAAGGCGGAGAGCAGTTGCTGCTGCAGGCTGGCGGCCCCACCAGCGGCGTCATCTGGCTCGTGGTCGTCGAGGATTTCCGACTCGACCACGCGAAACGGTTTCGTGGCGGGCAGTTCGCGGACGAGTTGCAGGCGGCGCACGCCCAGGAGCAGGACGTTGTAGGTGCCCTGCGGCGTCCGCTGGTGCGTGGCGATCCGGCAGAGGCAGGCGGTGGGGTGCAGCCGCGGGCGGTCCTCGTAATGCTGTTCCCAGCCTGGGGCAAGAAGCCCCAACGCGATCAGGCGGTCGTCTTGGATGGCTTCCTCGAACATCGCCACATACCTGGGCTCGAAGATGTGGAGCGCCTGCATGACGTGCGGAAACATCACGAGGTTGGGCAGCGGAAAAACGCGGGCCAGCCCGGAGAACTGGTCGGGCGAGAAGGCCAGTGGTTCGTCGGACATGGTGCGTATCACTCGGCCGGGGGCGGCGGGTCGAGGTGAATTTCGGGCAGGAGGTCGGGGTTGAGTTCGATCGACGGAAATTCTTCGGTGCTGGCGGCCACCTCGGCGAGGCAGGTATCAAACGACGCGAGGAAGCCTGTCACGTCGAGACCCAGATGATGCGGACCGTACGGTTCGAGGTAGCCGTGCACGCTTTTATGGAGTTTTCGGGCCCCACGGATATTGCCGTTGCCGAAATGATAGAGGGCTACGGCAGCCTGGATGAGTCCCTGATAAAACTTTCGCGACGCCCCACGGTATTCCGTCCAGAGTTCCTCCCAGACTTCATGACTCTCGTAGTAGTCGCACTCGTTGAATTTCTCGATTCCCTGCAAGTACAGGGGCTCGTAGGCTGGGGCATTCATGGGAGACTCATGGAAAGCAGGAAGCAGAACCTCAAGCCATTCGGCCCGGACGGCCGGGCGAGCACCAGCGACCTGCGGTCGCCAAGCCGGGGCGGCCGAACCCGGCATGCAACATGAATAGTAGCAAGCGGGCCGGGAAACAGGCGGGGCAGGGCGGGCGGGCCCAGGGGGCTGCGGTGGCACGGCGGTTGGCCCGGAGCTATCCGCAGGCACATTGTTCGCTCGATTTCGCCAGCCCGTTTCAGCTGCTCATCGCCACGATTCTCTCGGCCCAGTGCACCGACAAGCGGGTGAATACTGTGACGGGCGGGCTGTTTGCCCGCTGGCCCACGGCCGCAGCGCTGGCCGCGGCTGGGCAGGCGGAGGTCGAGGCGGTGATCCGCTCAACGGGGTTTTTCCGGGCCAAGGCCAGGAATATCCGCGGCTGCTGCGAGGCGCTCGTCGAGCGGTACGGGGGAGAGGTGCCCCGCACGCTCGAGGAACTCGTGCGGCTGCCGGGCGTGGGACGCAAAACCGCCAATGTCGTTCTCGGCAGCGGATTCGGCCTGCCGTCGGGGGTTGTCGTCGACACGCATGTTGGCCGCATTTCGAGGCGGCTGGGGCTGACCCGCCACGCCGACGCCGTGCGTGCGGAGCGTGACCTGGTGGCGGCGATCCCGAAATCGCACTGGATCGCGTTCAGCCATCGCCTCATCGAGCACGGTCGCACGGTCTGCACCGCCCGACGGCCACGATGCGAGGACTGTCCACTGTCTGGCCTTTGTCCGCGTGTCGGCGTGAAGTCGGCCACGGGGAAGCGGTAAAATAGGCTGCGCTTCGCGACGGTCGGGCAGGGAAAAAATCGCGACCCGGGGGTCATGGGCACCCCGGCCCGCAAAGCATACAATCGCCTCCCTCGTCGGTCTGAAGGCGGCTTTCGTGTGCGGTTCTGATTGCCTCCGGTTCGGTTCGCTCCCGCAAGGGCACCACCAAATGATCCTCTCCGGCAACGAGATCAGGCAGCAACTCGGCACCAACATCCTCATCGACCCGTTCGACGAGGCCCGGCTCAACCCCAACAGCTACAACCTCTCCCTCCACGACGAACTGCTCGTCTACGAGGAGGTCGTGCTCGACATGCGGAAGAGCAACCGCGTCGAACGCATCCGGATTCCCGAGGAGGGGCTCGTGCTCACGCCCAACCAGCTCTACCTGGGCCGCACGGTGGAGCGGACCGAAACCCACAACTACGTGCCGATGATCGAGGGCCGCAGTTCGATCGGCAGGCTCGGACTGTTCGTGCACGTGACCGCCGGCTTCGGAGACGTCGGCTTCTGCGGCTACTGGACCCTCGAGATGTTTGCGGTGCAGCCGGTGAAGATCTATCCGGGCGTGCCGATCTGTCAGATCTTCTTTCACGAGATCACCGGCGACATCACGGAATACTCCAGCGAAAAATACCAGCACAATCGCGACATCCAGCCGAGCATGCTGTTTCGCGAACTGGGCACCCTGCCGGATGGCAGCCAGCAGTTGCACCTGGAATTCGCGAATGACCGGCATGGTGCGGCGGCGCCGGTTGCGGGCCGCACGGTCCGGTCCGCGGCGCCGACGGGCGCGGTGAGGTAACGCGGCGATGCTTCAGAAAGTTCTTGCCTGGTCGGCACTCGCTCTGGCCCTGCTCTTCATCGTTCTCTCGCTCGCGGTCATGTTTGCGGGCGGCTCACTCGGGGCATCGGCGCTGACGGTCGTGGCGCCGATCGCCATCGGGTCGGTCGCGATCTCGATCCTGCTGGCCGTGGTGATGCTCGTGATGTCGCTGGTTCAATGACGGCGACCGGACGACACTCACGGGCCTCGCTCCGCCCTCTTGCCGCAAGCGTTTCACGAAGCCACCATCCCCACTCCATTCGTTCGAGCCACATCAGAAAGAGGATCGACCCGTGCTGAGAAGTCACACCTGCGGCCAACTGCGACCGGACAACCTCGGAGAAGCCGTTTCGCTCTGCGGCTGGGTTGATCGTGTCCGCGACCACAAAGGGGTGATCTTCATCGACCTTCGTGATCGCTGGGGCCGCACGCAGGTGGTGGCGGGCCCCGAGAGCCCGGCGGGCGTGCTCGCGTCGGCCCGGGCGGTGCGGCCGGAGTGGGTGATCCGCGTGGAGGGCAGGGTGGGGATCCGGCCCGAGGGCACTGCCAATGCGAAACTGGCCACGGGCGGGATCGAGGTGGCCTGCGGAAATCTCGAGGTGCTCAACGAAGCCGAGACGCCCGTCTTCCAGCCGGGGGCGGCCGACCTCCCGGGCGAAGAGGTGCGGCTCACGAACCGCTGGCTCGACCTGCGGCGGAGTGCGATGCAGGAAAATCTATTCCTGCGGAGCCGGATGGTGAAGATCATGCGGGATCACTTCGACACGCTCGGCTTCATCGACGTGGAGACGCCGATGCTGGGGCGGAGCACGCCGGAGGGGGCGAGGGATTACCTCGTGCCGAGCCGGCTCGATCACGGGTCGTTCTTCGCGCTGCCACAGTCGCCGCAACTCTACAAGCAGCTGTTGATGATGGCGGGCTTCGACCGCTACGTGCAGGTGGCCCGGTGCTTCCGCGACGAGGATCTGCGTGCCGACCGGCAGCCGGAGTTCACGCAACTCGACGTGGAGATGTCGTTCGTGGAGGCGGACGACGTGATGGGCGTGATCGAGGGGCTCGTGCAGCGGACGGCCCGCGAGATTCTCGGCCTCGACGTGACACTGCCGCTGCCGCGGCTTTCGTGGGACGAGGCGATGGAGCGGTTTGGGCACGACGCGCCCGATCTTCGCTACGGGTTGGAGATCGTCGACCTGACCGGCATCGCGGGCGAGAGCGACTTCCGCGTCTTCCGGGCGGCGGTGGAGGCGGGCGGCCGCATCCGCGGCATCCGCGTGCCGGGCGTGGCGGAGCGATTTTCCCGCAAGGATCTCGACAATCTCACGGCGGTGGCGATGGAGGGCGGCGCCAAGGGGCTCGTCTGGCTCAAAGTCGAGGCATCGGGCGCCTGGGCCGGGCCGGTGGCGAAGAACCTGACCGGCCCGGTGGGCGACGCTCTTCAGAAAAAGCTGGCGGCCGAGCCGGGCGATCTTGTGCTGATCGTGGCCGACTCGTTCGATGTCACCTGCAAGGCGTTGCACATGCTGCGGAAGCGTCTGGGGGCGGAGCTGAAGCTCTACGATCCCGACGCGATGCATTTTTCGTGGGTGGTCGATTTCCCGATGTTCGCCCGCGACACGGAGAGCGGCGGCTGGGCGTCGATGCATCATCCGTTCACGGCGCCGCGGCCCGCCGACCTCGAGATGCTCGAGAGCGATCCGGCCGCCTGCAGGGCGGTGGCCTACGATCTCGTGATCAACGGTTCGGAGGCGGGGGGCGGCACGATCCGCATTCATGATGGCGCCACGCAGGAGAAGGTCTTCAAGCTGCTTGGTATCTCGCCGGAACTGGCCCGCGAACGGTTCGGCTTCCTGCTCGATGCGTTGCGGAGCGGGGCCCCGCCGCACGGCGGCATCGCGCTCGGCATCGACCGCTGGGTGATGCTGTTCGCGAAGCTCGATTCGATCCGCGACGTTATCGCCTTCCCGAAGACGCAGAAGGCGAGCGACCTGATGACCGGCGCACCGGGAGGGGTGGACACGAAGCAACTGGTGGAGCTGGGCATTCGTGTGGTCGTGCCGCCGAAGCCCGAACCGGCTCCTGCGGGAGACAAGCAATAAAGAACGGCCGCGACGTTGGCTGCCGGCTTCCCGCAGCAACTCGCGATGCACCAGGGCGACTAGCTCAATTGGTCAGAGCACCTCGTTTACACCGAGGGGGTTGGGGGTTCGAGTCCCTCGTCGCCCATTTTCAACGGCCGGCTCTTTTGGGAAGCGGGTGAGGAGCGGGAATCGTTCAGGCAACCGCTTGGCCGGAACGATGCGGAAGCCCGATGGGTGCAAGGGCTCATCCGCCTTGCTGCCGCTCGCGTGAAAATCCCGCCCGTTCCCATGTGCAGCAAGTAAAAAAGAGTCGGCGTTGGGAACCCGTTGATTCCCAACGCCGACCGGATGGAAGAAGGCCAGAGCCGCTGGTGCGGCGGAACGCCTACCGCAGGCCGGAGGTGAGCCCCATCGCGCCGCGGACCATGCCCACCGCTACGGCCGCCCGCGGGGAGAGGATCGTGAGGCCATACATCCACATGGCCTTCGGGGTCTTCGGCGGAGTGCGGACGAGCGCGACCACCGGGCTGATGCGGGGGGAGACCACGCCGATCGCAGCGAGCCGTCCCGCCTGGGTGCCCATGCCGCCCTTCTGGAAGATCGTGACGGCGTTGCTGAGCCGGGGTGCGATCAGACCCAGTGGGCTGGCCGTCGGCAGGCCCGGCATCGTCGGGACGAGCGACTTGTTGAGGCGGGCCATCAGACCGCCGCCCGCACTGCGGGTCGGCATCCGCACGCCGCCAAACGCAGAACGCGGCGAGCTGCCCTGAGCCAGGCAGTCAGCGGTGAAAGCCACACACAGTACCGACAGCAAAACAGCGAGACCAAGCGTCCGATACATGGATATCTCCGTGAAAAAACAAGGCATGCGGAAAGTCACCGACGTCCCGCGTGACTGTCCCAGCCCGCCATTGTGGCGCCGTCGGACAGACCCAATGGACGCTAATTACCGAATGGCAGAGTGCAAATAGTGGCAAAATGTCGCTTCAAACGGTGCTTTTAGCGGCGGGCCTGCTCGCGGTGCCGCTGGCCTCGGGGGCGTCGCCGGAGTATGGTTCGGGCATGCGCAGGATGCGATATCTCCAGTGTGGTTGCCTGTTGTCGTGGGTCGTGGCCTGTTGTGTGGCCGGGACCGTGGACGGGCAATCGCCACAGTTTCCCCCCGAACTGGTTGAGTTCGGCCCCGCCTCTCGCGATCCGCTCTTTGCCGGTGGCGGATCCGGTGCCTGGGACCGCGACCTGCGGGAGCGCGGCTGGATCATGCGGGACGGCGGCTGCTGGCATCTCTGGTACACCGGCTCGAACCCAGCACTGAATCATGCGAAGGGGCCGGTTCGCCGGCTCGGCTATGCGTCCAGTCGCGACGGCCTCAACTGGACCCGCTCCGACGCCAATCCGCTGCTCGAGAATGCGTGGGTCGAGGATGTGTGCGTGCTGAAGCAGGGGGGGTGCTATTGGATGTTCGCCGAGGGCGAGCAGGACATCGCCCACCTGCTCTCGTCGACCGACCGGATCCACTGGAACGCGCGAGGGCCGCTCGACATCCGTCTCGCCACCGGCCAGCCGATCCCCGACGGGCCGCGCGGTACGCCGGCTGTGTGGTTCGAACGCGGCATCTGGCATCTCTTCTATGAACGCATGGACCGGGGCGTGTGGCTGGCGACATCGAGCGATCTGCAGACGTTCACGAACGTGAGCGACGAGCCGGTGCTCGCCTGCGGCCCGGAGGCGTATGACCTGCAGAAGATCGCCGTCGACCAGATCCTGCATTATCGTGGCCGTTACTACGCCTATTACCATGCCTGTGCCCTGGAGCAGGGGGGCGAGTGGAGCAGTTGCATCGCCACCAGCGACGATCTCGTGCACTGGGTGAAATACGCAGGCAACCCCGTGCTGCCGGTCGATCCCGAGCATCCCACGCGGTCGAGCGCCATGCTCGTGCCCGACGGCACCCGGCACCGGCTCTACACCACCCACCCCGACGTGCGGGTGCGGTTCTCGGTGCTGCCGGTGCCAGGCAGGTGACGGAACGCCGTCGCTTGGCGGGAGGCGCCGAACTGGTATCATGTCGCCCCTGTTCGATTTGGTTCCCTGTTGTTCCTCGAGGCGGAGGATTGTTGTGATGATGCGGAGCGTGCGATCGATTGTTCTGGCCCTGTGTGCCGTAGGTGTGGCGCTGGGTGTAGCGATGGGTTGCACTTCAGCGTCGGCCCAGCAGCCGGCCGCCAAGAAGCCGAACATCCTTGTCATCTGGGGTGACGACATCGGCACCTGGAACATCAGCCACAATAGCCGCGGCATGATGGGCTATCGCACGCCCAACATCGACCGCATCGCCCGCGAGGGCATCTCCTTCACCGACTACTACGGCCAGCAGAGCTGCACGGCCGGACGAGCCGCGTTTCTCGGTGGCAACGTGCCGGTCCGTACCGGCATGACGAAGGTCGGCCTGCCGGGCGCCAAAGAGGGCTGGCAGAAGAGCGACGTCACCATCGCCACGGTGATGAAGAGCCTCGGCTACGCCACCGGCCAGTTCGGCAAGAACCATCAGGGCGACCGCGACGAGCACCTTCCCACAATGCACGGCTTCGATGAGTTCTTCGGCAACCTCTACCATTTGAACGCCGAGGAGGAGCCGGAACAGCGCGACTATCCCCGCGACATGAAGCTTGCCAACGGCAAGACCTTCCTCGAGACCTACGGCCCCCGCGGTGTGCTCAAGTGCAAGGCCGATGGCAAGGGCGGACAGTCGATCGAAAACACCGGTCCGCTGACGAAGAAGCGTATGGAGACGATCGACGAAGAAACCCTCGCCGCAGCCAAGGACTACATCCAGCGGCAGGTGAAGTCGGGCCAGCCGTTCTTCTGCTGGTGGAACGCCACTCGGATGCACTTCCGCACGCACGTGAAGGAAGCCAATCTTGGCAAGTCGGGCCAGGACGAATACAGCGACGGCATGGTTGAACACGACGCCCACGTCGGCGCCATGCTCCAGGCACTCGACGACCTCGGCATCGCCAACGACACCATCGTGCTCTACTCGACCGACAATGGCCCGCACTACAACACCTGGCCTGATGCCGGCACGACGCCGTTCCGCAGCGAGAAGAACTCAAACTGGGAGGGGGCCTATCGTGTGCCGGCATTTGTCCGTTGGCCCGGCAGGTTCCCCGCGGGCGAGACGCTCAACGGGATCGTGTCACACGAAGACTGGCTGCCGACCTTCGCGGCTGCCGCCGGCAGTTCCGACATCAAGCAACAACTCGCCAAGGGCGTCTCGCTCAACGGCCGGCAGTACCGCAATGCCATCGACGGCCACAACCAGATGGACTACCTGACGGCGAAGGCGGACAAGTCGCCTCGAACGGAGTTTTTCTACGTCAACGACGACGGCCAGATCGTG
>CAZOMJ010000018.1:0-15747 GCA_964581055.1 uncultured Candidatus Kuenenia sp. | reverse complement strand
GAGATCGCGATGACGAAGGCCTATCCGCTGCCGGTCAACCGGTGGCCGCCAGCGGCGCCGAAGGTCGAACCGCTCGCAATCGCGAGGCAACCCTGGCAGATGCCGGCTGGCTTCGGCGGAGGCTTCAGCGACCGGGCCGATGGCGGCGTGGAACTCGTCGCGGTGGAGAATCCGCAGCCGGTCTGGGCCACGATGCAAGTGCCCGAAGGCCGACCGTGCGAGCTTGCGTTGCGGATCGATGCACACGCTCCGGGCACCGGTATCCTCCTCGCAGACCGGGAGGGCAAGCCGCAGCGGGTGCTCGCGTTCCTCGTGAACAAGCACGACAAGTCGCTCGTGCAGTTGGCGGTTCTCAACCCCGGCGACAATCGGCTCGACGCCGAGGGCAAGCCGCAGGATGCGCCTCTGCCCTTCGTGGACGGCTCGACCTGGCTCAGGCTCGGCCACTGTGGCGGCCTGCTGCGATGCGCGGTGAGCGCCGACGGTGTCCGCTGGACGCAGGCCTTCGATCCGATCGCTGCCGGGCCCCTTGCATCGATCGGCCTCTACGCCGCGGCGAATCCCGCGGCTCGGCGGATCGCCTTGGGTGAGATCAGTCTTCTGCCACTCGCGATGCTCGAGTCGCTCGCGCCGGTCGATCTCCGCCAGGCTGCCGTCGAACTGCCCGAGGTCCTGGCGTTTCCCGCCTGGCGGGAGGCCGCGATCAAGGCCAAGCCCCCCGCGGCCGACGAGGATGCCTGGCTGCGGGCCTGTGCGATCCGCCGGCTCGCCTCCGCGTGCCCCAAGGAATTGGCGATCGAGCTGCTCTCGCTCTTGTGGCACGACAGCCTGCAGGTGCCACTGGCCTTCGAAGACCGGCTGAGGCTTCTCGACGAGATCGCCGCGATCGCGCCTGTCTGGGCAGATCCGCCCGCAGCCACGCGGATCGCGAAGATGTACGACGAGTTGGGGCAGAATCTCGCCGACGTTGGCAAACCGCGAGCGTATTCGCAGGTGGCTCATGCGCAGCAGACCTGCCCACTGTTGTGCAGCCAGCCGTTTCCCTTCTTCCCAGAATCGCTCGCTCGTCGGGAGGTGCTCGAACTGGCGATTGCCGGCCGCTCGGATGATCTGGCCGGCCTCTCGGCCCGGATCGCGTTCTTCGGGTTCGACGACCCGCCGGCCAACGCACCGTTCTTCAACTGGGCGAGTGCGCTGAGCGCGAAGCGGCCCGCGGCCAGCCGCGACTGGCGGCATCCGCTCGTCACCGAGCCGGGCAAGGAGGGGGTGACGCTGGCAGCCGATCTTTCCGCCGCGCTCGAAGGCGCTGAATACCGGCATGCCTGCGAGATGTTTCTGGCCACGGACGACGTGGCGAGCCTGCTGCCCGACCGCACGGATCCCGACCTGTTGGCGTCGCTCCCGGTGACCGTGGCCACGTTGATGGCCGATGAGCCGCCGCTTCAGGAGACGATGCGGGCCGAGTTCGGCGACCGCGGCACCATCCGCGTGCGGCAGGCGATCGATCAGGGAAACGCGCGGGCCGCCGAGGCGACGACATTCCAGTATTTCGGCACGGAGGCGGCGGCGGAGGCGCATGCCTGGCTCGGCGACCGATGCCTGTCGGGCGGTGATATCGCCACGGCACTCGACCACTACCGCCTTGCCCGCAGCTCGGCCGCCGCAGCGCTCGCGCCGCGGCGGTCGGCCGCCGAAGAGGCGGCCAAGTCGCTCGGCGGCAGTCCGCGGGGCGTCGCCGCGACGAGCATGCCGGCGGCCCGCGACTACGAGCCGACGGCGCGGGCCCGGCTGGAGGGGGATGTCGGCGGCAATCCGGCCGGGGTGCCTGCCGAATACGGCCGCGGAGGGCCCGGCTTTGCCCCGCAGTCGATCGACTGGGTGGCGAGGCAGGTGGCCTTCCTGCCGCTCGCCGACCGGCTGCTCGTCAGCAACCGTTTCCAAATCGCCAGTTACGACCCGCAGTCGGGCTCGCTGCAATGGCGGGCCGGCGTGGGCGGCGATGCGGCGGCGACGCACGAGTGGGCGGGCCAGCCGATGCGGCCGGTCGTGAACGCTACGCATGCCTTCGTGCGGAGACTCAAGAAGGCGGGGCCGGTGCTGGCCTCAATCAATCTGGCCGATGCGAAAGAAGAGTGGGAGACGCTGCCGCGGCCGGAGCGGTTTCTCGTGTCCGACCCCGTGCTCATCGATGGCGTGCTCCATGGCTGCACGGCGACGAAGGTGGGCGATGAGTATTTGATCGCCTTGGCCGCATACGACACGGCCTCCGGCGAACTGGTGCGTGAGCGGCCGCTCGTCAGCCTGCGGGAGTCGTGGTGGCGGCAGCGTGACTGCCAGATCTCCCCGATCGATGGCAGCCTCGCGATCACCTGCGGTGGCAGCGTCGTCTGCTGCGATCTCACCGGCGCGGTTCGCTGGGTGCGGAAGAATCTCTGGGTGCCCGTCGCCGTCGACTCGTTCTGGATGGTGCAGGCGCAGTCGCCGCCGCTGGTCGTCGACGGCCGGCTGTTCGTCGCCCAGCCCGGCGTTCCGGCGGTGGTTGCTCTCGACGCCGCGAGTGGCCGCGTGCTGTGGAAGGCGAGTCTGCCGGAAGCGAGGCGTGTGCTCGGCGTTGTGCGCGCGGGCGAGGGCGCCGCAAGCAAAGCGACACAAAGCCTGATCGTTGAGCGATCGACGGGCCTCGTGGCCCTCGACGTCGCGACCGGCGACTTTCGCTGGCGGTTCGAGTCACGGGATCTGCTCGACGCCTGTCTCGTGCACGCGAGCGATGGCGTGCTCGTGACCGTCCGCGAGCAGGTGCCGAACGAAAAGGCGTTTCTGCCGGTGCTCATGTGGCTCGATCCAAATTCGGGCCAGCCGAGGCATCGCACTCCGCTTGCCGCTCTCAAGGATCCCGACCCTCGCCTGGGGCCGCTCGTGCGGCAGGGTGACCGCGTCTGGGCGCTCTTCGGCCGTGGTCCCGCCGATGCGGCCCGCGATCTGGTCGAACTTGTGCCGAAGTGACCTTTCGTAGCATTGAAAACTGCTTTCTTCCCCGTGGGGGCGAGTTTTCAGCTGGCCCTGCTTTGGGTATCGCCGGTCAGGCTCCCCGAACACGCTCCGCTCTTCGTGGGGCAAGTTTTTAACTTGCCTTGATCTCGGTGTCGCCGGTCAGGCTCCCCGTTTTGCATGGCAGGATGCCATGCCCGGTTTTAGATCGTGCCGAAGAAGGTGAGGTAGGGGCCGCCGCTGGCGAGACGCTGGATGAAGAGCGCCAGTTCGCGGAGATGGTAGTCGCCCCACATGGCTGACTCGCCGCAGGGAACCTTCCGGCCCTTGGGAACATGGTCCCAGCCGTTGGGCCGATGATAGACCGTGTGCAGGAGAAGGCCCTCGTGGTTGGGGTCGGTGCTGAGGTAGGGCTCGGAGAAGAGCGTGCGGGCGACGGTGAGACCGGCCGCGGTGTAGCGGGCGGCCTCATCTTTCCGGCCGTGGCGTTCGAGGTAGCGGCCGAGCCGCAGCATTCCCTGCGCGCCGATGGCGGCGGCGGAACTGTCCACCGGCTCGTGCTCGTTGAAGGGATCGGCGGGGCGGCTGTTGTAGTCGCCGAGATGGACGAGACCGGGGGCGCCGGTGTCCCAGTAGGGGACGCCATCGGTCGGGGTCTCGCGGATCGAGAACTCCGCCACGGCGATAGAGACCTCGAGAAACCGGTCGAGGATCGCCTGCCTGCCGCCGAACGGGGCCAGTTCGGCCTCGGGCAGGAGTTCGAGGAACTCCATCTGTTCGGGATAGCCACAGAGGATCCAGGCCAGCCCTCGGGTCCAGGTGGAGAATGGCGTGTAGCCCTGCTGGGTCGAGGCGCAGCGGTAATTGCCGTCGTTGGTATTGAAGATTGACTCGTGGACCACGCGGCCGGACACGTCGTAGATGTCGCGGCCGCGACCATAGTAGACGTTGTAGCGGGCGGTGGTCTCGGCATGCTGGAGCAGCCGGCCGAGCAGCGAGGCGGGCTTGTCGTTCTCGGCCATCAGGCGGTGGCCGAGCCGATGGCTCAGCGCGAGGGCCCGCAGCGATCGGATGGTGTCGGAGAAGAGGGAGTGGGGCCCATTGAAGGAATAGATGTAGCCGAGTTCGGGCGTGAGCTGCGTCCAGCGGGAGGCCTGCACCGCCCCGCTCGCCTTGATCGCGAGGTCGTAGAAGTGTCCCTCCCACTCGTTGGCGGGCAGGCGACCCTCCTGGAGCAGGCGGCGGAGGTTGCCGTAGGTGCTCACGTTGTTGAAGCCGTGGTCGTGCACGCCGATGTGCGTGACGTGGGGCGCCATCAGGAGAAGCGTCCCCTCGCGGCCGATGCGGAGCATCGCCTCGTCGCCCGTCGCGTCGAACTGGAGGATCGCCGACCCATACTGGAATCCCTGCGTCCACTCCGTCCAGCCGCGGGACGTGTATCTGCCCTCGATCGTGAACACCGGCGTGCCGTCCGCATCCTTCCATCGCTTCTGAAGGCTTGCGATCTTGGGGGCGGAGGCCGCGAAGACGCCGTCGGCCGCGGCCTTGAGTGAGGCCGGCGTGAGCGTGGTATCGATCGTGATCATTGGAGCTGTGAGCTTGGAGTGGAGGAAAACGGGAGTGGTGGGAGCCGGGAAGGACGTCGGAAAAGAATCCTGAAAAGCATCAGAGACGGCGAAGATGGAAACCACCGTCGAGGTAGATGACGTCTCCGGTGGAAAAAGGAAAGTCGCCGCGGCAGATCGCCCGTACGGCGAGACCGACGTCTTCGGGGCTGCCCCATCGCTTCTGCGGAACCAGCCCCTCGGCGATCAGCGCGTCGTATTTTTCCTTCACGCCCGACGTCATGTCGGTCGCCATGATGCCGGGACGCAGTTCCAGCACCTGCACGCCCTCTGCCGCCAGCCGGGTGGCCCAGAGCTGTGCGGCCATGGCGAGCCCCGCCTTCGAGATGCAGTAGTCACCGCGGGTGACCGACGCGGTGGAGGCGGAGATCGAGGTGACGAAGAGGAGCTTGTAGCCGCCCGCAAGACGCGACGCGCCCGGATGCGCGAGCCAGTAGTTGGCGGCCGACTGGCTCAGGAAGTAGGGGCCCTTCAGGTTGACGGCGATCAGTTCGTCGAAGCTCGCCTCGCCCGCCTCGGTGATATCGGCCCGATCCCGAGGAGCCATGCCGGCGTTGTTGACCAGGGCGTCGAGATGGCCGAGTCCGGCGAGCACCTGCTCCACGAGATGCCGTCGCTCGTGCGCGGATGCAAGCTGCGCGGAGATGGGGAGGAATCGCTGGCCGGGATCCGTGGCGACCGCCCGGCAGGCGGCGACGGTCTCCTCGGCCGCCGCGGCATTGGAGGCGTAGTGGATTGCCAGATCGTATCCCTCGGCGGCGAGCGTGAGGGCGATTCCACGGCCCAGGCCGCGGCTGGCTCCGGTGACGAGCACGACGGGTCTATTCATGCGGGCATCATGGCAGACGAGCCTCGCGGAGTCACCGCCTGCCCTGCTTTTGCCGTACGAAACGCAGGCGATACCGCCGATCGGGAGAAGAACCATCGGGCCTTGTCTCCGATGGCCGATGTGGGCTGGGAAGCTTGTGCAAAAAGGTGGATGTCACCTTTTTCGGTCCGGCCGCCAGACGCCGGTGTAACCAGCATCGGCCCGCGGTCATATTGAGGAGCATGGTATTCGCCGTAGGACCGTCCCAAGTGAACTTTCGGAACATCATCCCGTTCGTGTGTGCGATCCTGGCCGCCTGCCTGTCGGGCGGGACGCACGGGGTGGCCTGCCGCGCGGCCGAGCCGCAGGCACAGTCCCCGAAACAGTCCCCGGCCGACGGCAACTGGGAGATCACCCCCGAGAGCGCGGCGGCGGTCGAGCAGGGGCTCGCCTGGCTGGCTGCCAATCAGACCACGGCAGGGAACTGGGAGTCGAACGATCTGGGGCTCGTCGGCATGGGGGCGCTCGCGTTCCTCGCCAACGGCCATATGCCGGGTGTGGGGAAGTATGGTGACAATGTCGAGCGAGCCCTGTCGTTCATCGTCGCCAAGGCGAAGCCGAGCGGGCTCCTCAACATGGCTGACCAGCGGCGCGACATGTACAACCATGGCCTCGCCACGTTCGTGCTGGGGCAGGCGTATGGCATGACGAACGATCCCCGCATTGGGCGGGCCCTCGACAAGGCGCTCAAGCTCATCGCCCGCATGCAGGGACCGGGCGGCGGCTGGGGCTACGTTGCCAAGCCGGAGGACGGCGACCTGAGTCTCTGCGTGATGCAGGCCAAGGCGCTCCGCAGCGCCGTCGACAGCGGCCTCGAGATTCCCGGCGAGGTGATTGATCGCGCGATCGCGCGGGTGCGGCTCCACTATCATCCCAAGCACGGCAAGCGCAACGCTCCCGAGGCGGAGCTGAAACAGGGGCCGGGGCAGTTCACCTATGGGGTCGGCGGCGGCAACGCGACCGTGGCGATGGCGGCGGCGGGCGTCATCTGCCTCCAGGAATTCGGCCAGTACGACGACTGGCGGATTCCCAAGAGCATGGAGCCCGTCACGAAGGCGATCGCCGCCGCCAAGCCGCAGCCCCAGCACAACGGCCAGATGCCGTTCGACGCCTACACCCTCAACTACGTCGGCCAGTCGCTCTACCAGGTGGGCGGCACGGGCTGGTGGGAGCACTACCCAAAGCTCCGCGACTGTCTCGTCGCCTCCCAACGCCGCGACGCCAAGAATCCGGCGATCGACGGCTCGTGGAACGCCGGTGCCCATGTCGATGGCAAGCCCGGCACGCTCTATGGCACGGCTGTCGCCGTGTTCGTGCTCGCGATCCCCAACCGCTACCTGCCGATCCTGCAGGAAGGGCGAATCGACGGCATCAACCAGCAGTTCACCGCATCGCAGAAATAAGTTCCCCCGCAGGCAGCCGCCGTCATGCTGACATTTCTTCCGGGGGGACAACTCTTCGCGATCGCAGGCCTCGCCGCCGCCGCGGCGCCGCTCGTCATCCACCTCCTCAACCGCCGACGGTTTCGCGAGCTCGACTGGGCCGCGATGGATTTTCTGCTCGAGGCCTCGAGCCGTAGCCGGTCGCTGCTCGAGCTTCGCGATCTCGTGCTCCTGGCCCTGCGGACGGCCGCCGTGGCCCTCTTCGGGCTGGCGATCGCGCGGCCGTTTCTCGCCAGCCGCGCGGGCGCCGCCGCGGGCTCCGGTCCGGTTCACGCGGTGCTCGTCGTCGACAACAGCCTGAGCATGGGCCGCGAACGGCTCGGGGGCACGACGCTTCTCGACGACGCCCGCATGCGGGCCAAGGAGTTCATCGACCGCCTCCCCGTCGGCAGCCGTGTCTCCGTGCTGCCGCTGTGCGGCCCCGCGGGATCATCCAGCTTCGACCCGCACCGGACGAAGGAAGACGCCGTCGAGGCCGTCGAGGCGATTGTGCTCGTGGATCGGGCTGGCAGCGCCGCCGCGGCGATCGACCTCTCCGCGCAGGCCGCGACGCAGTCGCCGGAGATGCCCGACAAGCGGTTCATCTTCATCGGCGACCAGCAGGGGGTTACATGGCCGGCCGATCCGGCGGGCCTCCTCACCGAGACCGTGCCCGAGATGCAGGTCGTGTCGGTGCCGCCCGCCGAGATCGACAACACGTGGGTCGAGTCGTTGCAACTGGAGGATGGCATCGCCGACAGCGAGATGCCGGCCACGTGTACGTGCGTCGTGCGGCACGAGGGCAAGGAGCCCAGAGCTGCCGTGCAGGTGACGCTCGCGGTGGATGGGGCCGAGGTGGCGACCGAGACGATCGACCTCGAGCCGGGGCAGTCCCGCGAGCTGACGTTTCCGCACCGTTTCGACGCGGCGGCAGAGCCGGGGCGGCCCGCCTACGCCACGGCGGTGGTGTCGCTCTCCTCCGATAGCCTGCCGGAGGACGACAGCCGTGCGATCGTCGTGCCGGTCGTGGCGGCGCTGCCGGTCGTGTTCATCGATCAATACGGTGCCGCGGAGGATGCCCGCCGCAACCGCTTCGGCGAGACGCGGCATCTCCGCCGGCTGCTCGCGCCGGTGGTGTCGCGGGCCGACGCCGAGAAGCAGCTCGTGCAGGTGCGGCATGTCGGTATCGACAAGGTCGACCGCGACCTGCTCGCAGACGCGCGGATGGTGGTGGTGGCGGGCGTGCGGTCCCCCGCGTCGATCGCGTCGCTCCTGCGGGAATACGTGACGCAGGGGGGGCAGCTCGTGATCGCCGCCGGCTCCGAGTTCGATCCCGAGGATTGGAACCGCGAAGCCTGGCTCGAGGGTCGCGGCATCCTGCCGGTGCCGATCGCCGGCACGGTTGGCCGGCTGCCCGACGAGGCCGCGGAGCTGAAACCCTTCCTGCTCGACTGGCGGACCATGAAGGACGACGCCCGCTTCCGTCTTCCCGGCGTGCCGGAGGAGGAGCTGGCCGATCTCTACACTGGGCCGCTCTTCTTCAAGGCCGTAAAGAGCGACGCCGCCCCTGAGACGCTCGCCGCCATCGGCGCCGCCGACATCCGCCGACGCGAGGAGGATGCGACGGAACGCCTCGAACTCGCAGCCGAAATCGAGCAGCTCGGCGGGCTCGAATCGACAGGAAAGCTCACGCCCGCCGACGCCGCGCGGCGAAACGACGCCCGCGCGCGGCTCGCGGCGCTCTCTCCCGTGTGGCTCACATGGCGAACAGATGCGGGGACCGATGCGGCGGCCGTTGTGGGATCCGATTTACAGACGCCGGAGCGGGTCAGACCCCGAGTGTTGGCGGCGTTCGACAACGGTCAGCCGTTTCTCGTCTCCCGCGCGATCGGTCGCGGCAGCGTGCTCTTCGTCGCGTCGAGCCTCTATAGCCCGTGGAACACGCTGCCGAGAACCAACGCGATGCTCCTGTTCGACCGGCTGCTGCGGGAAATGCTGTCTGCGACACTGCCCGCGCGGACGATCGACACGGTCGACGTGCTGCCGCTGCCGCTCTCACCTCGCGACCGCCATGCCACGATCCGGCTCAAGCGGCCCGACGGTCGCGAGGAAACGCTCACGGTCGAGGCCCTCGGCGGTGATGCGTATGGCGTCACGCTCCGCGACCTCGTGGAGCGGGGCCTCTACACCGTCACGGCCACGAAGGGGGATCCGGCGGGCGGTGGTGCGGAGACGAATCGTTCGAGTCGTGCCGCGACCGAGTGGCAACTCTCGATTGCGGCCGATGGGCCGGCACGCGAATCGCAGCCGCAGGTGCTCGATGCCGCGTCGTTCGCGAAGCGATTTGAAAAGACCGAGGGCTTTCGCTGGGTGGGTCCCGAGCAGCCGATCAACGTTGACGGCGCCCGCGTGACCGCGCAGGGCGCCTGGTGGTGGCTGCTCTGCGGGGCCCTCGCCTGCCTGCTCGGTGAAGGTCTCGTGCTCGCGGCACCGTATCGCACTCGCGGCTCACAATCCAACGCATGAACAGCTCGCTCGGCAACCTGTTGCGGCTCGACAGCCTCGATTCGATCGACGGCTGGAGCCTGTCGTTTGCCGCGGCCTGGGCAGAGCGGAATCCGTTTCTGGTGCTCGTCGGCTGCATGGCGGCCTCGCTGCTCGCCGCCTGGTTCTACCTGCGCTACCAGCCGGAGTTGCCTCCGCAGCGGCGTGTGTCCCTGGCGGCACTGCGGGCCGCGATCCTCTCGCTTCTGGTCATCATGCTCGCCGATCCGGTGCTGCGGCTTTCGTTCAGCCACTCGCCGCGGCCGCTGCTCTGGCTGCTCTTCGACGGCACCGAAAGCATGGCGATCGAGGATGACCTCGAACCCGCCGAGCAGGCGGCGCTCGCGAAGGCCGTTGGAGCCGACAGTGCGAGCGGCGCAGGCGACGCGGCCTCCCGCAAATCGCCGCGGTCGCGGCAGGACTTCGTCGCCGCCTGGGTCCGCCGGCAGGACGACAACGTGCTCTCTGCGCTGGCCAAAAAATTCCGGCTCAAGGCCTCGCTGATGCAGTCGGCCGACGCGGTTCGCACGATTGATCTCGGCGATGACGGCGCCGGGGGCATCGATCGCGATCGCGTCGCCACGCAGCTTTCGACCACCGGCCAGGTGACGGCGCTTGGGAAAGCCTTCGACGACCTCAGCCTGCGGCATGCCTCGGGCAGCCTTCAGGGCGTGGTGGTGGTGAGTGATTTCGATCAGAACGCAGGGCCGCCCGCCGCCGAGGCGGCGAAGAAGCTTGGCGTGCCGGTCTATGCCGTCGGCGTCGGCCCCGGCGCCGCCATCGACATCGCCGTCGACCTGCAGGCACCGCCACTCTTGAAGAAGTCGGAACGCGCCGCCGTGGTCGTGACGCTCAGGCAGACGGGGCTCGACAACGCGTCGGCCGACGTGACGGTGACGGCGCGGCCGCTTGAGGGCGCCGCCGAGGCCCGCCGCCGCTCGATCCCGATCGGGCAGAAGATGATCGCATGCTCCGGGCCGACGGTGGCCGTGGAGTTTCCCGTGACGCCTGAGGAAATCGGTCGCCATGAGTTTGTGGTCGAGGTCGCGCCGCTCGACGGCGAGACGATTCTCGACAACAACCGCGCGTCCCGCGAGGTGAACATTCGCGACGATTTCCTGCGGCTGATGGACGTGGAGTATGAGCCGACCTGGGAGTGGCGGTTCATCAAGGAGGTCTTCCACCGCGATCCGCTCGTGGGCATGCGGGGCTTCCGCACGTTCCTGCGGTCGGCTGATCCGCAGGTGCGGAAGAGCAACGAGCTCTTCCTGCCGACGCCCGCGCCGGCCCGCGGCGAGTTCTTCGCCAACGACGTGATCTTCTTGGGCGACATGCCGGCTTCGGCGGTCAATCCGAGGTTCTGCGAAATGACCAAGGAGTTCGTGGAGACGTTTGGCGGCGGCCTCGTGGTGATCGCGGGCAATCGGTTCGGGCCGGGCCAGCTCGTCGGCACGCCGCTGGCCGACATGCTGCCGGTGGTGCTCGACGGTGGCGAGCGGCCGGTCGAGGAGAAGCCGTTCGAACTGCAGCTCACGGCCGATGCCGGGCTCGTCGACTTCATGCAACTGGGGGGGGATGATGCCGAGAGCAGGACGGCGTGGGCGAACCTGGGGCCGCTGCCCTGGTATCAGCCGGTGGCTCGGCCGCACCCGCAGGCGACTGTGCTCGCCGTCCATCCGACCGATACCTGCGTGGACGGCAAGACCCGGCAGCCGATCATTGCGATCCGCCGCTACGGCCGCGGCGAGGTGGTCTACGTGGGCACCAACGAGACCTGGCGGCTCCGCAGGAAATACGGCGAGCGCTATTACCGTCAGTTCTGGGGCCAGATGATCCACCGGCTCGGCCTGAGCCACGCGCTCGGCAGCCAGAAGCGGTTCGTCGTCCGCACCGACGCGCCGCGTTATCAGTCGGACGACACCGTCGTCGTCACGGTGGAGGCCTATGATGCCAACTTCGAGCCACTCGCGGACGAGGCGTTGCCCGGCCGAACGCTCGCCGCGAGCCTCTTTCGCCCTGACCAGTCGGCAGACGGCGGCGAGCCCGAGACGGTGACGCTCGCGCAGCTTCGTCCAGGGGTCTTCGAGGCCCGGCTGCCAGTGAACGAGGGGGGTGGCTACCGGCTGCGGGTGACCGATCCGGTGACGCGCGATGAGAGTGAGGTGGCATTTACGGTCACGAGCCTCTCCGCCGAGCGGCGCAGCGCCGTTCGCAATGTCGCCCTTCAGCAGTCGCTCGCCGCGGAGACGTCGGGGCGAGCCTACGACCTCGCCTCGGCCGGCGGCCTCGTCGCCGATATCAATCCCGCCGCGCGGCTCGAGCGGAGCGTGCGGGTGTTTCCGCTCAGCATGACATGGCTCTGCCTCGGCACGGGACTGCTGTTGATGATCGGCGAATGGCTTCTTCGCAAAGGGGCGAACCTGCCATGAAGAGCATGCAAGACGCGAATGCAACGATCGAACGCCGCGAGGGCTCGCCGCTTGCATCGCTCCTCGGCCGGATCCACGGCGTGCGTCGACGGCGGGCGGCAGTGCGGACCGTCGTGGGGCTCTCGATTCTGGGGCTCGCCGTGGTGGCGGCCGTGGCGGGGCTCTTTCTCGTCGATTGGATCTTCTCCTTGTCGCGGCTGGGGCGACTGGGCCTGCTCGTTGCGGCCATCGCGGCCGTGGCCTGGGTGTTTGTCAGCCGCGTGCGGCCGTGGCTCACGGTCCGCGAGACCGATCTCGACCTTGCGATGCTCGTCGAGCGTGAACAGGGGATCGACAGCGATCTCGTGGCGGCGTTGCAGTTCGAGCAGCCGGGCTCGGGTGGCTGGGGGTCCGATGTCCTGCGTTCGGCGGTCGTCGAATATGTCGCCGACTTTGGGAAGACCTGGTCGATCCCCACGCGGGTGCCGCAGGCGGCGCTCGTGCGGCGGCTGGGCTGGCTGGCGGCGGCGGTCGCCGGAATCGCCGCGGCGGCCCTCCTGCGGCCCGATGTCGCGACGGCGTTCGTCAACCGGATGCTGCTCGGCGGCATGCACTACCCGACGAAGACCCGGATCGAGTCGCTGGCGATCGGCGGTGAGCGGGTTGAACTCGCTGCGGGCCGAGCGGCAGTGGTGAAGACGCCGCTTGGCCAGCCGCTCGACGTCGCGGTCGGTCTTGCTGGCCGCATTCCCGAGTCGGGCCGTGTGCGACTTACGCAGATCGATGACGGCACCGTGGCGAGCCTGGAACTGGCTGCCGATCCCGCGCGGCCCGCTGGCGGGTTTGCCGCGCGTCTGCCGAAGCTGACCCACTCGGTGCGGGCCGAGGTGTTTGCCGGGGATGCCTGGACCGATCCGATCGTCGTGGAGGTCGTGCCGCTGCCGATCATCGACGCCTCGCTTGCCGCAATGCCGCCCGACTACGCGCGGGCTGCCGCCGCCGAAGAGCCGGCATCGAACGGATCGCGGCAGTTGACGGTGCTCGAGGGCTCGTCGGTGGGGGTGAGCGTGTCGTGCGCCAACAAGAAGCTCCGCTCGGCGGCGGTCGTGATCGGGGGCGGGGAATATCCGCTCCAGGAACAGGCCTCGCCCACCGGCACGTCGATCTGGACGCTCCCGGTCTCCGGCTCGCCGCTGGCCGCCATCGTGAAGCCGACGGCCGTCGAGATCCGCGTGGTTGACGAAGACGGTCTCGCGCCGGCGACGCCGGTCGCGCTCGCGATTCGCGTGAAGCCCGACGCGCGGCCGCGTGTGGCGGCCGAGATGCTGACCACCACCGTGCTGCCGACCGGTTCGCCACGGCTCTCGTGGCGGGTGGCCGACGACCACGGCATCCGCGAGGTAGCGGTCGTGCTCGAGCCTGTGACAGCGGCCGGTGAAGCGGAGGCCACGTCGATTGCCGTCGCCGCCATGCCGCCGGCCGGCTGGATCGCCGGCGACCGCCTGCCGCTTGAAGGATCGGTGCGGGTGCCGCTGGCTGCGCTGGGACTCAAGAAGGGAGATCAGGTACGGGTCACGCTCACGGCCACCGACTACCGCGGCTCCGGCAAGGGACAGACATCTTCGGGCGAGCCGATCGTGCTCGACATCACCGACGAGTCGGGCATCCTGGCGGCGCTCTCGGAGACCGATGAGCGCTCGGCCAAGCAGCTTGAAACGATCATCGAACGCCAGCTCGGCGTGGGAGGCACGCGATGACAGCGACCCGTGGCATGGATCCGAACGTGCAACAGTGGCAGCCGGTATCCCGTCGCTTCCGCTCCGGTCTTCTTGCCGTGTGTGGCTTCGTCGTCGTCGTCGGGACACCGCCCCATGCCGCCGATCCGTCGCCGGCCGCGGCGCGGGCCCCGCTCCCCAGCCGCGACGCCCAGGAACGGGCCCGGGCGATGGCCCGCGAACTCGTCGCCACCGCGCTCGACGTGCAACTGCGTCAGCTGGAGGACAACGGCCTCGAACAGCTGCCGCTCCATGCCGAGATCAAGGCGATGCGGGGCAACATCGAAGGCCTCGTGGGGAACGAGATGCAGGGAGTGGTGGACCTGCTCGCGAAGGCTGAGTCGGCGCAGCCCGACGAGCAGGCTCAGACCGTGCAGGAGGCGCGGCGTTTGATCCGCCACGTCACGATCAGGCTCTCGGCGGAGCGGCAGATGCTGCTCCGCCGCCTGAAGGTGGCCGACATCGCCGCGCAGGTGCGGCGGCTGACCGGACAACAGTCGGCGGTGCTCAAGGCGACCGAGTCGCTGCCGCAGCAGCTGCCGGGCCGGCGCGAGGCTGTCACGCTCGCCGCGGTCGAACAGCAGCGGACGACCGGCTCGCTCTATGGCGTGCTGGTCGCGTCGCTCGAGGACGTCCGCACCTGGGAGGGGCCGGTCGGCGCCGCCGCAACCGAGTCGCTCCGCAGGCTCCGCGACGGCCAGGCCGAGGCGGTCCTGACAACAGCAGAGCAGCGACTGGCCACCTCCGACTTTGCCGCGGCAGCTGCTGCCCAGCGGCAGGTGCTCGACATTCTTGCCACGCTCGAGCAGCGGATCGAGCGGTCGCAGGGCGTGGCGGCATCCCGCACCGACGCAGCTATCGCCACCGTCCGCGATATGCAGCGAGAGCGTGAAGAGCTCCGTGCGGAGATCGCCAAGGCGCCGCCCACCGACGCCGCGATCGAGGCTCTCGTTGAAAAGCAGGCCGCTTTGCGCCAGGAGCTGAACACGCTCGACGATGTTGCTGCGACCGCTCCGGCAGTGGCTCCGCTCGTGCAGAAGGCGAAGGAAGCCGCGTTCGCCTCCACCGAGGCCCTTTTCAAGGGAGACACGCAGCTGTCCGTCGCCGAGGAGGGCAAGGTGCTCGGCAGCCTCGCCGAGATCGCCGACCGGCTCACGCAGGCGCCGCCCGCGGTGGCCGGTGTGAAGTCGGCGGAGCAGTTGGCGCAGCAGATGGAGCAGCTGCGGAAGGTTGCCACGCAGATGCCGCCCACCGACCCGGCGAGACAGCAGGCGGAGCAGGCCGTCGCGGATGCCATGCGGGCGCAGGCGGCGACGAAGATCGCCGAACTTGCGCGGGCGGCTGAGGCGATCGAGCGGGCGGCGGCCACCGAGCGGGAGCTGGCCCGGGTGTCCGAGCAGGCGGCCGCGAATCCCGGACAACCGCAGCTCGATCCGGCGGAGGTGAAGGCGGGGCAGGACACGGTGGCGGCGGTCGCGGAGAAGGTGGCCGAAGCGATCAAGGCGACGGCGCCCGAGGCGGCAGCCGCGGTCGAGAAGGCCCGTCCTCCGATCGCCCAGAACAAGCCGGCTCAGGCTGCGGCAGCACTCACACAGGCCGCGGCGGAGATACGCCGTGAGGCGGCCGAGACGGCTCGTGAACTCGAAGCGATGACACAGGCGCAGCGTGAGCAGACTGCCGCCGCGCTCGAGCAGGCTGAGGCACGGCTTGGCGACCAGCCGGCGGGCGATCCGCAGGCTGCGGCGGAGCGGGCAGCCGTGAACCTGGCGATCCGCGAAGCCGAACTCGCTCGCGAGCAGGCCATGGCCGAGAACATCGCGGCGCAGGCTGCCGCCCAGGAAGAGGCCCGCGAGGCGATCGCGGAACTCGGCGACCAGTTGGCCGCAGCGGCGGTCGCCGCCAAACAACAGCAGCAGCAACCTGCGGGGCAGGTGCCTCTGTCTGGCGCAGCCGAGGAGTCGCTCAAGCAAGCGGAGTCGCTCAAGCAAGCGGAGGAGCGGTTCGCCGAGGCGCAGCAGGCCATCGGTGAGGATGCCGCCGCGATCGCGGGCCAGAATGAAATTGCCAATCAGCCGTTGCGTGACGCGCTCGAGCGAGCCTCGCACTTCGACGCTGCGC
>CAZOMJ010000017.1:0-10684 GCA_964581055.1 uncultured Candidatus Kuenenia sp. | reverse complement strand
ATGCCGTCCGTGTCCGACAGGTCGACGTGGCGGGCAACGTCTCCGCCGCCAGCCGTGCCCTTGCGTTTCGGCTCGTCCCCACGACCGCTGCCGCTTCATCACGATCACTCCCCGTCATATCGACTCCCGAGCTGCTCTCGCCCACCCCGACACCGTCGTTTCGCCGGTCCGGGAGCCGCCCGCCAATCGTGTAAGCCGACAAGCGGAAAAACATAACGATTGCTGCCGCCCCCTGCATGGGCGCTGGCTACAATCGGCCCATCCTTTTGGCGGCCGGTTGCTGCCGGCGAACGTTGCCGGCGGTGACTCGACGCGGCTCCACTCGACTGGCAGGGCGTTGGCATGAGCGGTAGACCCCACGGTGACTCGTCCCACGGCAATGCGATCGATTGCATCGTCTGCGGCACCTGTGTCGCAGACATTCTCGTCCGCCCGGTGCCGCTCTCGCAGCCGGTGGGTGCCGGCCGGCTGTTTCATGTCGAGCCGATCGAGGTGACCACGGGTGGCATCGTCTGCAACTCGGGCACCGCCATGCGCCGGCTGGGGATGCGGGTGGCGGCGTCGAGCCTGGTGGGCGACGACCTCTGGGGCGGCGTCGTGCGGTCGCGGCTCGCGGCGGATGGCATCGACACGGCGGGCCTCGAACCGCACACCACGCTCGCCACGAGCACGACGGCCGTGCTCATCGACCCGAGCGGCGAGCGCAGCTTCGCCCATCATGTCGGCGCACCTCAGGCGATCGATCTTGTGTTCATCAGGCGACAGACAGCACATTTCGCCAACAGCCGCATGGCGTTGGTCGGCTATTTCGGATTGCTCCCGGCGCTCGAACCGGTGCTGGCCGACGCGCTCGCGACCATCAAGGCGACGGGCTGCCGGGTAGCGCTCGAGACGGGTGGATCTGGGGGATCGCTCTCCCAACTCGCGCCGGCCCTGCCGCACGTCGACATCTACGTGCCAAGCCTCGACGAGGCGGTCCACCAGACCGGCCTCTCCGACCCGAAGGAGATCATCGGCTGCTACCGCCAGCACGGGGCGGGGGGGATCGTGGGCGTCAAACTCGGCACGCGGGGCACGCTCCTGAGCTCCGCGGCGGGCGAACTGCTCGAGATCCCCTGCGTGCCCGCTCCGGGTCCGGTCGTCGATACCACCGGCGCCGGCGACTCTCTTCTCGCCGGCCTGCTCACGGGCATCCTGCGGGGCATGCCACTCCGCGAAGCCGGCCTGCTCGGAGCGGCCACGGCCGCATGCTGCGTGACGGGCCTGGGCGCGACCGCGGGCCTACGATCGTTCGAAGAGACGCTCCGGCTGACAAAGGCTTTCTGACCCTATGGCAGCAAGTTTTCAACTTGCTGAATCTGGGATACCGGATGGACAAGATGCAATCTTGTCCCCACGAATTCAGAAGCCGCCTCTCCCCCCGTGGCATCAAGTGTGCAACCCGTGGGTACAAGTTTTTAACCCGTGGGTACAAGTTTTTAACTTGTACATGCTTTGGACACGATGCAATCTTGTCCCCGCAGAGCCTCACCGCAGGTGAAAATCGATCACCAGCGGGAGATGATCGCTGGCCGTCTTCGAGAGGCTCGTTCTCACGATCCGGGCCTGCCGCACCGCGATTGCCCCGCGGACGAACGCCTTGTCGAGCGAGCCGACCGCCAGCCACGCCGGAAATGACCGGAATTTTCCCGCGGGACTCGTCACCTGCGCGAAGCCGTTGGCGGCCAAGCCCGCGGCGGCGAGTGTGTCGCGCCAATCGTTGAAGTCGCCCACGACGAGCGTCGGCAGACTGTCGGCTGACCGAAAGAGCATGTGGCCGAGCAGGCGGTCTATCTGCCAGTGCCGCTCCCGTTCTGCGAGGCCCAGATGCGTGTGCACGAGATGCAGCGGGCCCTCGGGACTGTCAATAAGCAGCAGCTGCGCGCCGCGGGGTTTTCGCGTGCCCTGCCGCAGCAGGATCCGGTGCCGGCTCTCAACCGGCCACCGCGACAGCACGAGATTCCCGTAGCCGCCGTCACCGACCGCCACGTTCGACTGATAGACCGCATGGGCCCGAAAGTAGCGCGAAAGCAGCCGGGGCTGATCATCGAAACGGCTTCGCCGCACGAGCCGATCCACCTCCTGCAGGCAGATCAGGTCGGGATTCTCCGCCTCGATGCAGTCGATGATCCGGGAAAGCGAATACCTTCGATCACGGCCGCCGATCCCCTTGTGGATGTTCCAGCTCAGCAGTCGCATGAGGACACCGTCGTCATGACGGTTGTCAGCCTTTCTGTTTCTGCCGCATGTAGTACCGCTGCACGCGGGCCACGCATGGGCGGCCGTCAGGGCTTTTCGTCACGCAGACTGCATCCGGCCGACCCGCCTGCTGCACCACAGCCCGGATGCGCGAGGGCACCGGCTCCGCGAGGTCGGCATCGACGTCGTCCACGGTGAGGCCGTGGCAGCAGCAGAGCGGCCCGGCCGGATCCTTGGGCCAGTAGAGCCCGTGGGCGGCATCGGCATCCACGCTTCGTTCGAAGAGGTCGAAGTAGGCGACGCCGCAGGCGTCGGTCGCGCACCAGTAGGCCGGCTCGCCGAGCGAATCGGCTGCGTCCGAGACAAGGTGGGCCCGCAGGGTCTCCGGCCCCACAGGCAGGCCGTCTGCACCGCACCGCGGGCACCGCGGCGGCAGGCTCGAATCGGGCTCCTTGCAGAATGCCTTGTTCATGATCAATCTGGCTTCATGATCAGTCTGGGTCCAGACGCAGATCTTCCCGCGCACCCGATTGTACCCTAGGCTTCGATCATGCACGCCCACGAAGACATCCGGATCGGCACGCTCGTTCCAGCCCACGACCGCACGGCGGAGGTGATCCGCCAGCTCGTGCCGTATGGGTTCGAGACCTTTCAGATCAGCTTCGGCAGGACCGTCGGCGACGCCGACCTCTCCGGTCTGGCGGCAACCGTCCGGCGGGTGCTCGAGGCCTGCCCGGTCGCGCATGGCGACCTGCCGCGTCGCGTGAGTGCGATCGGCGTCTACGGCAATCCCCTGACGAGCCCCGAAACGGTCCGCGACTGGGAGCGGCTCATCGACGCCGCAGCCAGCTTCGGCTGTGACATCGTGTCGGGCTTCGCTGGTCGGATTCCCGGCCGGCCCGTGCCGGAGTCCTACGGACGGTTCGGCGAAGTCTTTCGACCGTTGGCCGCCCGCGCGGAGGAGAAGGGGGTGCGGCTCGCCTTCGAAAACTGCGAGGCCCGCGGCAACTGGGAGGCTGGCGACCGCAACATCGCGCATGCCCCGCAGGCCTGGGAGGCGATGTTCGGGGAGGTGGAAAGCCCGGTGATCGGCCTCGAGTGGGAGCCGTGCCACCAGATCGTCAGCTTCGTCGATCCGCTGCCGCAGCTGCGCCGCTATTGCCACCGGATCTGGCACATCCACGGCAAGGATGCGACGGTCTTGTGGGACGTGGTCCGCGAGCATGGCATCCGAGGCGGGATGCAATACGTCCACCACCGCACGCCCGGCTTCGGCGATACGAACTGGACCGACCTGATCAGCACGCTCAGGCTCCATGGCTGGCGGGGCAGCATCGACATCGAGGGCTTTCACGACCCCGTCTACCGCGACGCCCTTGAGACCACCGGACAGGTGGCGGCGTTCGAGTATCTCACACGCTGTCGCGGCGGGCGGTTCGTGCCAAACGTCTTTTAGCGATTCCCCCGTGACGACAAGGTTGCATCTTGTCTCTCCCCCGTAGCGGCAAGATTTCATCTTGCCGGTGCTCCGGCCGTTCCGCCTCACACGTTCGCGCGAACCGCCGCCGACATCGCATCGACAACCTGCCGCAACTCGTCGGGCGTGATGGTGAACGGCGGCACGGCGTACATCACGTTGCCGATCGGCCGCAGCCAGACCGAATGCTCGAGAATCAGCGGCGCGAGCTGCTTGCGGTCGAAGCTCTTTTCCGTCTCGACCGCGAGAAAGCCGCCGCGGCAGCGAACCTCCCGCACGTGCCCGAGGGCCGCCAGCGGCTCGAGCCACTCCCGGCCCATCCGTTCGATCGCGACCACTCGCTCCGCCACGGGCTCCCGCTCGAAGAGGTCGAGCGACGCGTTGGCCGCCGCACAGCAGAGCGGATTGCCCATGTAGGTGGGCCCGTGCATCAGCGCATGGTCGGGATGCTCGCTGTAAAAAGCGGCGAACACCTCCGTGGTCGCCATGGCGACGGCCATCGGGAGCGTGCCCCCGGTCAGGGATTTGCCGAGGCAGAGGATGTCGGGCACCACGCCGGCCCAGTCGCAGGCGAGCCGCTTGCCGGTCCGCCAGAAGCCTGTGCCGATCTCATCGGCGATGAATAGCAGATCCGCGTCGCGGGCCAGTTCCGCCAGCCGCCGCAGCTGTTCCGGAGAATGAAACCGCATGCCGGTCGCACACTGCACGAGCGGCTCGACGATCACGCCTGCGCACTGCCCGCCAACGTCGCGGAGAAACCCCGCAAACGCCCGCCAACCCGCCTCGTCGACCGGCAGCTCCTGCGGATACTGATCGAGCAGGAACCCGCGGAAGTGCCTGTGCATGCTGTCGTCGGGATCGCAGACGCTCATCGCGCCGCTGGTATCACCGTGGTAGGAATGCCGCAGGCAGACGAACCGCTTCCGGGCCGGCTCGCCCCGATTCATCCAAAACTGCACCGCCATCTTCATGGCCACTTCGACGGCCACGGAGCCCGAGTCGCAGAAGAACGAATGGTTGAGGCTGCCGGGCATCAGCCGCGCGAGCCGGTCCGCCAGCCGCACCGCCTGGGGATGGTCGATACCGCCGAGCATGACGTGCGGAAGTCTGCGGACCTGATCCACGATGGCCTCGACCAGGTGCGGATGGCGATGGCCGTGGCAGGCGGTCCACCACGAGGAGAGGCTGTCGATGATTTTCTGGCCCGAGGCCAGTTCGAGCCACGCTCCCTCCGCGGCGACCACGTGCAACGGTTCGCCGGCCGTCTGCATCTGGCAATACGGCCGCCAGAGCGTCAGGTCAGCCAGCGAGGGCGACGCCGTCGGCGCCGCGGGCTGGACGATGTCTCGTGCTGCCATGAATGCCACTGCGGCTTGCGCCTCTACGCTTGAAGGTGGCGGGCCAGCCATTCGCGGGTGCGCTGCCACATCGCGTCGGAGAGCACGTGGCCGACGCCGGGCTCGATGAACGAACTGAAGCGGTCCGGAACGCCCGCCTCGCCATAGGCCTTCCCGATCCGTTCGACGCCGGACCGCACCTCCTCGATGGGGCTTCCCTTGTCGAGCTCCCCGAAGTTGAGCAGCAGCGGACGCGGGGCGATCAGGGCCGCAATGTCGGGCGTGTCGCCGTATTGATGGATGCCGGGAATAAAATTCGGGAAACAGTGCAGCAGGTGCGTCCGCTCGATCGCAGCGTACGTGGGCAGACAGCAGTTGCCCACGAGGCACTTCAGCCGCTCGTCCCACGGGCCCACGAGCCAGGTGTGCGTCGATCCCATCGAGTGCCCGTAGCAGCCGATGCGATTCGCATTCACCTCGGGCCGCGCTGCAAGGCAGTCGATCGCCCGCCGCATGTCGAGGATGTTCTTCCAGGCCATGCAGCGGCCGGCCACCGTGAGCCGCAGAAACTCGAACCGCTCGAAGTTGCCTTTTTCAAGGAACGGGCTCTGGCGTTCCTCGAAGCAGAGGGCGTCGGGGCAGATCACGACGTAGCCCTCCCGGGCAAGCGCCGCCCCCGTGTGGTGCATCGGGTTGCCGGCCAGGCCGGCCGGCTCACTCTTGCCGAGATGCCATTCGCCGTTGTGCTGATGCCACACCGCCACGGCGGGCGCCGGGTGATCGGCATCGACACCGTCCGGGATCAGCAGGAACGCCGGCACGCGATCGCCCGGTTCCACCTCGTAGTCGATCGATTCGATGCGGTAGCCGTCCTTGCGAATGCTCTCGATCCGCATCCCTCGAAACTCGACCGGATCGCGTGGGCGGACATCCAGCGGGCAGGCCTCCGGCCATGGCCCGCCGAGGCACTCAAGAAGGTGCTCGCGGAAGTTCTTTTCACGTTGTGCCATGGTGGCCTCCGCCGCTGCCGCATCTGGCGACCCAGCCTGTGCCGCAAACGATGCCGCCGCAAGTCCCGTGGCCGCCATGCCGACAAACCCGCGGCGGTCGGTCACCGCGGAATCGTCTGCCCGGGGTCGCGGTGTCTTCATGGTCTCTGCCTTCATGGCCTGCTTCTTCCTCACGCCACGGCTAGTGGGCCCGCAGAGATTCAAGGTAGGCCAACAGATCCGAGGCCTCGGCGGCGGTCAGGTCGCGGAGCAGGTGCTCCGGCATGAGCGAGACCTTCTGCGGCTCCATCTGTTCGATCTCGGCCGTCGGCAGTTCGACTGTCTTGTTCTCGGCGTCGCGCAGCACGACCGACGTGTCCGTCTTCGAAACGACGAGCCCGGTCATCACCCGGCCGTCCGTCGTCTCCACCACCCACGACTGGTACTTTGGTTCGATCGTCTTCGACGGCTCGAGAAGGCTCTCGAGCAGCTTTCCCCGGTCGAGCTTGCTCCCGATCGCGGTCAGAGGCGGTCCGACCTCGCGGCCGGCATCGCCGATCATATGGCAAGTGCGGCACTGCATGCCGGCGGCCTCATGGAACAGTCTGCGGCCACGGTCCGTGTCGCCGGAGAGGGATAGGATCGTCTCCGGATCGACGACGGTGCCCAGCCGCCGCACCCGCTGGTCCGCGGGCACGAACTCCTCGAAGAGCCCTGCGATCACCGGCTGCTGGTGCCGCTGTGCTGCGGCGACAACTTGAGCCCGAATCGTCCGCGGCAGCCGCCCCTGCCGTATCGCCCCGGCGAGCATCACGGCCCTGCTCGTGGAGGAGAGCAGTTCATCGGTCAGCCGCTCCCGCTCCTGCACGCGGGCGTGGCCGCGGTCTGCAGCCTGATTCCGCCGTTCTTCCTCGGCCCGCGCAAGATCGCGATCCTCCGGCTGCTTGCGGCCATCTTCCGCGGCGAGCCGCTTCGCCCGGTTCCATCGCTGCTGCGGCGCCTCGCGGCTCTCCCGCTCGAGCACGGCGGGCTCGTTGAGTGCGATCAGCTGATCCACGAGCCGGGCGTCGGCGAAATTCGCCGGCAGCCGGGCGATCCAGTCGTGGATCAGGGCCAGCCCGCGGTCGTCGACGATCTCTGAACCGATGTGCGGCATCCGTCCGGGACCCACCGTCGACATCCGGTAGAGCAGGGTGGAGCGGAAGGGATCGCCTGCCGCGATCACCTTCGGGTCTGGGATGCCGAATCCTCCCTGTGACGGCTGCATGCCCACCGCCTTCACGTCGCCGATGGCCAGATCGATATTGAGATGGAGGTGCGGCACGCTGCCGCCGCCGAAGCGATGGCACGACGCGCAATTGACGTGGAGATAGGACCGGGCGCGGGCTTCAAGCGACGCGGAAGCGTCGGTCGGATCGGCCAGCCGCGGCAGGCTCTCCGTTGGCCCGGGCCGCACGACCTTCGCGAACGGATTGTCGTCGAGGTTCGGTTCGACGACCATGTCTTTGATGAACCCGGAGTCTCGGAACGACTGCAGCTGGTTCACGCGGACGCCATCCACGACGACATCGCGGTTGAGTTGCGGCACCGTGAACGCGAGCGTGTTTTCGGCCCACGCATTGTGGCACCGCAGGCACTCGTTGCGGCCGAAGAACCGCCATGTCTGCCTGCGGACGCCGCCCGGGGCCATGGCATCCTTGATCACGAGCGGCAGCTGTTTGCCTTCGGGGGCCACCAGATCGGCGTCGGTGCCCGCGTCGTTCCAGGCGTACGTATAGCCGTGCCAGTGGCTGCCGTCGAAGTGCAGGAGTTGCGTCTCGATCGGGCGGGATGTCTCCGGCTTCCCCCGCTCCATCTCCATGAAGAACGTCTTGGCAAACACGGTGTGCGCCGGGAGGAAGAGCGTTCGCGAGAACATCGAGCCGGGCACCTGCCGACGCGGGCCGTAGAATTCGATCCGGCCGTCGCCCGGCACGCCGATGAACCGCCGGGCCGTGGTGTGGTCGGCCCAAGCTTCGGCCTGAATGTCAAACAACAGCACGCCGACCGCCGGCTTCTGCGAGGCAGTGTCGGCGAAGAGACCGGTCGCGCTGAGCGTCGTGGGAAACGGCAGAGACTCGCCGCTCGTGTCGTTCCGCACAAGTTCCTGGATGGAGCCGTCGTCGTAGTCGAGCAGGTAGAGTTCGCCGTCGTGGTCCTCGGCGAAGTCGACGACGCGGACGGTGGGCGCGGCCAGATCGCGGAGCGGTCCGGGCTCTGGCGTGTCGACCGTCACGCCCCACAACCGCCGCGTCTCCCAGTCGCCGAAGACATAGCTGCCCTGCAATTCGGGGAACCGGCTGCCGCGATAGACATAGCCGCCGGTGATCGAAGCTCCGGCCGTGTGCGGCACCTCGATCGTCGGTGGCACGATGGGCGTCGGCCCGCGGGGCCAGTCGGGGTGCACGGGATTGCGGCCCTCCTGGATGCTCCAGCCGAAATTGTCGCCGGGCCGCACGCGGCAGACGAGTTCCCAGGTCTCGAGCCCGACGTCGCCGGCCCAGAGGTCGCCGGTCTTCCGGTCGAAGCTCATCTTCCAGACGTTGCGGAGCCCGTAGGCGAAGACCTCGCCGCGGGCATCGGGAACGGACAGCAGCGGGTTGTCCTTGGGAATCGAGTAGGCCTTCCCATCGGACGGATGGTCGACGTCGATCCGCATGATCGACGCCCGCAGGTCGGTCACGTCCTGGCCGGTCTTATAGATGTCGGCCGGAAAGTGATCACCGCCGTCGCCGGCCGAGATATAGAGGTAGCCGTCGGGGCCGAACCGCAGGCAGCCGCCGTTGTGGCCGCCGGCAGGCCACGTGATGATCTCGACCTCGCTGGCCGGATCGCACCACGGCACGCCGTCTTTTTCCATCACCGTGAGGCGGACGACGCGGGTGCCGTGCGGGTGCGATCCGCGGGCCTCGTCCTTGTAGCCCACCGTGTAGCAGAGAAAGCAAGAGCGGTTGGTGACGAAGTCGGGATGAAACGCGAGCCCGAAGACGGCCCCGAACCGCAGCGGCTCGGCCGCATGCTCGTTGAGCCGGGCGATGAGTGCATGGACGTCGATGAACGGATCAGCCTGCCGGCAGGCTGGATCCTTCGGAATCGAATAGATGCCGCCGTAGTGCTCGGTGACGAAGAAGCGATCGCTGCCGGGCGCCATGGTGAGCGACGTCGGGTTCTTGAACCGCACGTGCTCGTAGAACGGCCTGGCCCGCAGCGGCGGCGGTGGCTCGGGCGTGCCCTTCACGGTCGACGCGGTCCACGGCGGGCGGGTGGATGCAACGCTCTCAGCTGCCAGGAGCATCGAGTTTGCCTGGCAGCATGCGAAGAAGACAAGCAGGCCCAGGCAGGCGACGGCATGTTGTGCGGTACAGAAACGCATTGCTACCGCTCCACGTGTCCGGCAGGAACGCCAGACCGAACGAAATCTTGGCTTCGGTATCCCTATAGTAGCCTCGACAGGCCAGTCGGCGGGATGGCAGGATCGTGCCATGCCCCGGATGGCCGGAAGCCGCGGTTTTGTCCGCTCTGGCGGGCTTTGCCTGCCGCTGCTCAGAGCCGCGAGAGGATCGCCTCGCCCATCGCCCTCGTGCCCACGGCCGGGCCGCCTCCGGCGATGTCCGCGGTGCGGATTCCATCGGCCACCGTCCGCTCCACGGCCGATTCGATCGCCCGCGCCTCGGCCTCGAGCCCGAACGAGTGACGGAGCATGAGGGCGGCCGACAGCACCTGCGCACAAGGGTTGGCCTTGTCCTGGCCGGCGATGTCGGGCGCCGTGCCGCCAGACGGTTCGTAGAGCCCGTACGGTCTGCCGTGGCGGTTCTCGTCGAGCCCGAGCGACGCCGAGGCCATCATGCCCAGCGAGCCGCAGATCACGGCCATCTCGTCCGAGAGGATGTCGCCGAACATGTTCTCGGTGAGTACGACGTCGAATTGCGAAGGACGCAGCACGAGTTGCATCGCCGCGTTGTCGATATACATCGTCGCCAGCGTGATGTCGGGGGCGACGGCCTTGATCCGCTCGCCGACCACCTTCCGCCAGAGGACCGACGTCTCGAGCACGTTAGCCTTGTCGACCAGCGTGATGTGCCGACGGCGGGCCCGGGCGGTCGCGATGGCGACGTCGGTGATCCGCTCGATCTCCGAACGGCGGTAGACCATCGTGTCGATCGCCTCGATGTCGCCGCCCTCGATCTCGCGGGTTGATTTGGCGCCGAAGTAGAGGCCGCCGGTGAGCTCGCGGATGCAGACCATGTCGACGCCGTCGGGAATGCGGTCGGGCCGCAGCGGCGAGGTCTCCACAAGATTTTTCAAGAGCAGACCCGGCCGCACGTTCGCGAACAGTCGAAAATGCTTCCGCAGAGGCAGGAGCGACGCCCGCTCCGGCTGCTCCTGCGGCGGCAGCTTCTCCCATTTCGGCCCGCCGACCGAGCCGAAGAGGATCGCGTCAGCCGCCCGGCAGGCAGCGAGGGTCGAGTCCGGTAGCGCCTTGCCGTGCCGGTCGATGCCGGCGCCGCCGACGTCGTGGGTCGAGTGCTCGAGCGTATGGCCCGACTTCCGGAGCACGGCCTCGAGAATCGGGAGGGCGACGGCCATGACCTCGGGGCCGATGT
>CAZOMJ010000016.1:0-29253 GCA_964581055.1 uncultured Candidatus Kuenenia sp. | reverse complement strand
AAGGTCGATCGTGGCATCACCAGCGAGGACGTGATCGACACGCTCTCTGAGCTCTTCGCGATGCGCGGGGTGCCCAAGCACATTCGCAGCGATAACGGTCCTGAGTTCATTGCCCACGCCCTCCGTCGGTGGCTTGGGCAGGTGGGTGTCGATGCCATGTACATCGAGCCGGGCAGTCCCTGGGAGAACGGCTACGCCGAGAGCTTCCACGGCCGCCTGAGAGATGAGTTCCTGGCGATGGAGATCTTCGATAGCGTCCGGGATGCTCGGTCGCTCACAGCTTCTTGGAGAGACGAATACAACACCCAGCGGCCACACAGCTCGCTGGGCTACCAGACCCCGGCCAGGTTCGCCGCCGCGGGTGCGGCTTCCGCATCGGCTCCAGCCGCACACGCTGGTTTCCTTGGTCACCCCTGTTCCTCAACCCTCATATCGCCCGGTACATGAAATCCAACCCGGTCAGTGGCGCGCGATCACTTTTGGAAGGCATTGAAACGCGTAGGTCAGCGGCGCGCTGATTCATCGGAAAAACCTAACGAGTCATTGCGAAATATCTAGTTTGCTTTGGTAACAGAGGCGTTACCATTTTGGAGGACGAGAAGGAGTGCACAGTCGATTCTTAAAAAAAGGAGAATCAGATGCTAACCCAATCAACCCAACCGACTCGTGGCAAGGTCTTGGAAGAAGCGTTCTTCTATCGGGTGGATCGCGAACTGAGCGAAATACTTGGCAAACGTCTTCAGCGAGAGGAAAAAATTCGGCTGTTTGCAAATGCGACTGGCGTTCGGGACCAGAAGCACCTTGAGCTCCTCGCTGATTCAGGATTCGAATTATCGACGCTGCACTTTATTTGGGTTCCACTCATCCTTGTTGCGTGGGCCGATGGCAACGCAGGGAAATTAGAAAAGGACGCTATCGCTGGCATTTTAGCGAGCAAGGGGATCTCGCAGGAGACTATCTCCAGAGTGATTGCTCATGACTGGTTTTGCAAAAAGCCTACCGAAGAACTGTGGGAGATTTGGGCGGAGTTTTCTGCGGCGACCTCGGCTAGTCTCAATCCTTCGGTGTATAACGAGCTGATTGATGAAATTGTCAGGCTCTGTCGTCTGGTCGCAGACGCATCTGGTGGGTTTGTAGGACTAGGGAAAATTTCCGCGACCGAGACCAAAGCTATTGATCGCGTTATTCGAACACTTCAGCACACCGATGGCTGACCGGGCTGGATTTCCTGTACCAGGCGATATGAGGGTGTCGGGAACAGGGCTGACCAAGAGAATCAGCGTGTGCGGCTGGAGCCGAGGCGGAAGCCGCACACGCGGCGGCGCACCTGGTCGGGGTCTGGTAGCTCAGCGAGTTGTGCGGTCGCTGGGTGTCGTATTCGTCTCTCCAAGAAGCCGTGAGCACCCCGGGCCATGCTTCGCCATGCATGTGTCACCTGAGTCTCGATAGTCCTGGAGCCGCTCCTTCTCGACAATTGCCGCCGGTCCGTTTGGGTGGTCGAGAGCCAGGAAATATAATTGCGGCCATGAGCCAGACAGCGACCGTCGATGCCCGCGCCACGAACGCCCATTCCGACGCGGGCGTCAAAGAGCTGCGTCCCCTTTTCCCCATCCCGCTGGGCCGAGGGCTCCTCTGGGCCGGCCTGATCATCGGCACGGCGTCGTGCCATTGCCCGGCACGCTGCCATGCCGAGCCGGCGACGAAAGACAGGGCGGATCTCGCAGCCATCCTGACCGAACAGGGCGTGGAGGTGGCGGAACACTTGAGGGCACAACTGCCCGCCGCCATCGTCCGCCTCGACACCGGGGACGACGATCAATCCCTGCATGAACTGGCCGGTGCCGCCGGCTGGGATCGTTTCATCGAAGATGCGGTCACGGCGCCCGTGACCGTGATGATCGAAGCGGTGGCGGCTGGCGACACGCGGCTGGGCCATCGCGTGCGGACGGCGTTCGTGATCCATGCGGCGCTTGAGAAATTGCAGGGAGAGGAGGCCGTGCAAAAGATGCTCGGCGTGGAGGAGGACTCCAAGGGGGCGACGGCGAAGCGGCTTGCGGCCACGGAGCTATCAGCGGTCGGTATCGAGCCCGATGGGGTGGGCCGCGAGCAATTTCTCTTCGTCGAGATCCCGCTCCTCAATCGGATCAAGGTGCGTGGCGTCGTGCGTGCCGTGAAGCTGGAGTCGCCCGGCGGAGTGCAGGTGGCTTGGGAGTTCGACCCGCGATTCGACGCCGTTTCCCGGTGGCGGACCACCTGGACGAAAATCGAGGAGAACGCGCTCGGCGACCGGGTCGAGGGCCCACCGCAGCCATACAAGGGCTGCGGCGGCATCGTCACGGTGAGAAAGCTCGCAGCCGCTGGGGGCGATTCCGTCGACATGCTCGTCGTCGAATCGCGAATGGTGATCTGCGAACCCGAAGCTTGGTTCCAGGGCAGCAACTTGTTGCGGTCGAAGATTCCGTTGACAGCGCAGGAAGGCGTCCGCCGCCTCCGCCGCAAATTGGCCGCCAACCGCTGAAGCGTCACGCTGTTCGCCTTCACCCTCCCGATGCGGTGGCCAGGCTCGTCTCGGGCTGCCAGACGTACAGAAACGTCGGCAACTGGCTGCGGTCAAGCCCCGGCACGTTCAGCGGCACGATCGCGGCCTGCTGCGCGACGTTCGGCGTGACGTCGAACTGCGTATAGGCCCGGTCGTTGTCTCGCCGCAACATGACGACACTCGATTCGGGGCCGAGATTGGCGAGGGTCCGGGCCTCGGCGAGAGCGTCATCGAGATAGCCAAGGCGATCGACGAGTCCTACGGCCGCCGCCTGGTCGCCGGCGATCACCCGACCGTCGAAGATTTCGGTGTCCTGGGCGACCCGTGGCCTTGCATCGTGTATCTGCTGCTTGAGCCGCGAGTGAAAGCCAGCTGCCAACGACTGCAGCATCTCGAGCTCCTCCGGTTCCAGCGAACGCACGGGCGAGGCGGCATCGACTTTCTTGCCTGCCTTGATGGGCCGGGCCACGACGTTGAACTGTCCCATCGTTTCCTGCAGGTTGTAACTGTTGAGGATCACGCCGAGGCCGCCCACGACGGTCGTCGGGTGGGCCACGATCACGTCGGCAGCCGATGCCAGCAGATAGGCTCCGCCGGCACCCACGTCCATCAAGCAGGCGACCACCGGGATCTTCCTTCGGTCGCAAAACTCGCGCAGATCGCGGGCCATGATGTCGGAAGCCGTGACGCCCCCCCCTGGGCTGTTGATGCGAAGCACCACGGCCGCCACCTGCGGATCGGACTCGAGGGCATCGAGCTTCTCACGAAACAGCGCCACCGGATTTTCGCCCATCGAGCCATAGCCGCCCATGTTGCGGTTGAGGAGGAGGCCGTCGATATCGATGATGGCAAGCTTTCCGCACTGAGTGGAGCCCTTGCCGATCACCACTGCCGCCAGCCGCGACGCCCGGTTGTCGGTCTTCATCGATGTGACGATGTTGCCAGACATGCCAAGGTCGCCGGTCATGTTCATGGAGCCCTTCATCGCCATGTCGCCGGTCATGTCCATATCGCCGCTCATGCAGACCCGCATCGGCTTCGAACGGCAGCCGCCGCCCATGCCCAAGACGAGCCCGACCGCGATCAAGCACAAAGCCCATTGCTGCACGAGACACCCCCCCCGAAAGACGTAGCCGTTCATCCGAGGTGGTGATCGGCACTTCCTGCCGCTGAATCCTCAACACCCACTCTGCAACAAAAAGCCATCGGGTACTCGCCGCCCGCCGCAGCGCCCGCGAAGCCCCTCCTTTCCCCAATTCCCTGCACTCCACCTGGGCTTCCCTGCGTGCCCACCCGCGACGGCTTGCCACGGTGCCCGCAGCCCCCTCAGAACGGCGTGGACGTGGGATATGAAAAACACCTCGTGCGGTCGGGCCGGCGGGCTTCCGAACGACTGCTAGCGATCAGGTCAGTGCGGCGATCGCAGCGGTTGCAAGCTCTGATCCAATGCCACCGCCAGCGACTGGAGTCCCTGGAGCGAATAGTATTTCTCCGCCGCGATGGCGCGGAGGCCGGGTGACCAGTCCACAGCCTGCCCCGGCGGCATGTCGACGAGTGCGAAGGATCGCTTGGTCGGAAAGCCCAGCCGAAACTCACTCGAGTCCACGTGGACCGCTCGATCTTCCCGGGTGCCGGGACGAATCCAGCGGATCGATTCCTCGACGACGACCAGGCTGCCGGCCGCGTTTCTGGCGAGCAGCCAGACGCACGCCGAGCACTGCCCTGAGGCGGGCTCCACCCAGATAAAGTGTCGCATCAGGAAATCCCTGTGGGTGCCCTGACGGAGCAGGACCGCCTCGGCGTCGAAGACCTGAGCGGTGTTGGAATTGCCGACGCAGTACAGGCCGGCGAGGTTGCGTCCGTTCTCCGCCAGGATCTGCCGTCCGATGAAATCGATCCCGGCGCTCGACGGGGGAGCGTCGGCGGCCACGATGCTCAGCCGGCCATCCACGGGCACCGCGTATCCGGCACCAATTTCGGCCAACTCGTACCGTGTTCCTCCCGTTGGTCCGGCTGTCTGTCGGACGGTGGCGAGCAGCGCAAGCGTGAACTGGGAGACACGCTGCCGGAACGCCTGCGAGACGGCCTCGGTATCGCCGCTGGCAATTCGCGGCACCGCCAGCAAAACCACGCGATTCCAGCGAGGCCCGGCCGGATTGTCCACAGCGGTACCCGGAGCCACGGTATTCAGCGGGTGGCAGGTCGCCGCCGGATCGGCGGCGTTGGCGGCCGGCGGTGTCGCCGCAGCCGCCATCGTGAGGACGGCGAGAATCAGAGCCGTCGACACACCCGGCCGCCGACCGTCGGTCGGGACGTGACAATCCGTCGCCTGCGGAATTCTCCCGTACGGAACCATATGCTGCTCCAGAGCGGTACGCGTCCCGCACACGTCATACTCCGGAAAGTACCCCCATGGAATCAAGACTGGCGTCAGCATCTGTCCCGCCGTTGGTGGCCCTGCACGACGTGACGAAGACATACCGCGACGGAAATGTCCGGGCGCTCGACCGTGTCAGCCTCGAAATTCCGGCAGGACAGTTCGTTTCGATCGTTGGCCCCAGCGGGTGCGGCAAATCGACGCTCCTGCACTTGATCGGTGCACTCGACACCCCCACGTCCGGCGAAGTCCTCTTTCGCGGCACGCCGCTGTCGGCCATCCGGGATATCGACCGGCTGCGGTCCCGCGAGATCGGGTTCGTGTTCCAGACCTTCTACTTGCTCCCAAATCTGACCGCGCGTGAGAACGTGCAGATTCCGATGTTTGGCGACGGCCAGCCGGACTCCGTCAGGGTGGCGCAGGCGGACAGGCTGCTCGGGCTCGTTGGCTTGGCCGACCGTGCCGATCACATTCCAGGCCAGCTTTCGATCGGGCAGCGGCAGCGGGTGGCGATCGCGCGGGCACTGGCCAACGAACCAGCACTGATTCTCGCCGACGAGCCGACGGGAAGCCTCGACAGCAAGAGTGGCGGCGAAGTGATGGACCTGCTCGGTGAGCTCCGCGCCAATCGCGGAACGACGCTCGTGGTGGTGACGCACGACGCCACCGTCGCCGCGCGGGCGGGCCGCACGATCCGCATGCTCGACGGGCGGATTATCGAGGACATTCCAAACCGTCCAACGCATTAGGTATGCGTGGCGCGGAAAGCGAAGATGTCGCCGAAAGCGTGACGTGCATCTGGGGGCCGGCGGGGCTTGGCCGACAGGCATCGTGTCCGTCACTTGTGCAGGTGGGAGACAGCCCGACGGGAACCGCTGGGGCAGTCTCGGCCAGCACTCCGTCGATCGCGGCGGCCAACTCCCGCACGTGCGGCATCGCCACCATGCTGTGGTGATGGCCCGCGACCTTGCAGACCTCAACCGTCCGCATGAATCGTCCCCAGCCTCGATCCTCGGGGCCGCTTAGGTCGAACGGCACCTCCCGGGGGCGGAAGAGCACCGCATCGATGGGGAGCGGCCCGGGACGATAGCGTTCGCACAGTGCGACATGGTGCGAGAAGAGTGTCTTCAGGTCGGTGATCACCCGCGTCACGAGTTGTTCGGGCGCCTTCTCATCGACCAGTCCGAGCTGGAGCGCGTGCTGCCAGAGGAAGGGCAGTTGCTCCTCGGGGCTCATGCGGCTGAGACCCTCGAGGTCGACGTCGAGCCCGTATTCGAGACCGGCTCGGAACTGTTCGCCGTCGGCACCCGCCGGCAGCGCAGCCTCGGGGAGTGCCGAATCGAGCAGGAGCAGCCGTTCGACCTCCTCGCCCGCGGCGATCAGCTGCCGTGCCGTCTCGCCGGCCATGACGCCGCCCAGGGACCAGCCACCCAGCAGGTATGGGCCCTTGGGCTGCCGCGAGCGGATCGCGGCGACGTAGTCCGCCGCCATTGATTCGAGGCTCTCGGGCATCTGCTCCGCGCCATGCAGGCCGCGGGACCGGACGCCGTAGAGTGGCCTCGCCGGATCGATCAACCTCGCCAGCTCGCGGTAGCAGACCACGACGCCGCCCGGCGGATGGATCATGAAGACCGGCGTGAGATCGCCCGTGGTCTTGAGCGGCACGAGCAACGGATGGCTGCCGGGAGTGGCCGGATCGTCTCCGCCCGTCGCGAGCGACTCATGGTCGTAGGCCGTCACCGATTCGCTTCCGAAGCGGGCCTCAATCTCCGGGCGATGAATCTGCACGAGCCGCTTTGCGATCTGCGCGATGTCGGCCAGATCGAACAGCAACGCCGTGGGAACGTGCACGCCGAGGTGATCACTGAGCCGGGCCGTCAGCATCGCCGCCTGAAGCGACGTTCCCCCGAGGTCGAAGAAGTTCTGGTGCACGCCGACGTCCGCGATGCCGAGCGTCTGCCGCCACACGTCGGCCAGGTGCTCTTCCAGCGGCGTTGCAGGCGGCACGAGCCCCGCGCTCCCGACGGCCCCTGGAAGCGTGTCGGGGAGCCGCCCACGGTCCACCTTGCCGCCCGCCGAGAGCGGCAGTGCGTCGATGAAAAGGATGGCCGCCGGCACCTTGTAGACCGCGATGCGTTCGGCCGCCCAGCTGCGGAGGTCGGCTGCGAGCAGCTCCCCGTCGGCGTCGTCGGCCTGCCGCGACTGCGTGGCCAGGATCACGAAGGCCGCCAGCCTGGCCTGCGGCGTGTCGGCCGCGATCACCTTCGCGGCCACGCCGGCCACGGCCGGGTGCATTCGCAGGCAGCTCTCGATCTCGCCGAGTTCAATGCGGTAGCCGCGGAGCTTGACCTGGTCGTCGAGCCTGCCGAGATACTCGAACTGTCCATCGGCCAGCCTGCGGCAGCGATCGCCCGTCAGATAGATCCGCGGGCCGGTTCCTTCTTTAAGGCACGGGAATCGTGCAGCGGTGAGGTCGGGCCGGTTGAGATAGCCGCGGGCCAGGCCCGGGCCGGCGATGGCCAGTTCGCCGGGCACCGTGTCCGGCACCGGACGGCCTGCCTCGTCGAGGACCATGAGTGTCGTATTGGCCACCGGACTGCCGATGGGTATGAGGCGGGTCGGGTCGCGGCCCGCGGACGAGCCCTCTGCTGCGGGAATCACCGCGCAGTCTGCGGGAATCACCGCGCAGGCCGCAGCCTCGACGGCGGCTTCCGTCGGGCCGTAGAAGTTCCACAGCTGCACGCCCGGGAGACGTGACACGAGCGACGGCAGTTCCGGCGGCATCGCTTCTCCTCCCGCCCAGACCTGCCGCAGTGACACGCATTCCGTGAACCTGGGATGAGCAGCCACGAGCTGCAGCAGGGCGGGCACCGCCGGCAGGACCGTGATTCGGTCGCGAATCACCTGATCGATCAGGCACGCCACGTCGCTCTTTGCGCGGTCATCGACCATCACGAGCGTGCCGCCCTGGGAGAGCGTGGTGAGCGCGATGCCCACCGCGGCGTCGAATTGTGGTGAGAAGAGCAGCAGCACGCGGTCGTCCTTGCCCAATGGAACCATCCGCTGACGCCATGTGAGCGTGTTGACGATGGACCGATGCTCGACGAGCACGCCCTTCGGGCGGCCCGTCGAACCGCTGGTGAAGATGCAGTAGGCGAGGCCGTCCGGCCGCGGGCCGGCACCGATGGTCTGCGTGGTTCTCGCGGCACAGGCCCCGCGTGCCGCCTCGACGTCGATTCGCCTGACCGCGCGATGGTCCGCGGCGGCCGCCGCATCGATCCAGTCGCCGCCACCCGCCACGACCGCCACGGACGCGGCCGTGTCTTCGATCAGGTTTCCCCAGTCGATGGCAGGCTGCCGGGAATCGATCGGAACGGCTGCGGCACCGCTGAGCATCGTGGCCAACGTTCCCACGAAGGCGGCACCGCCATGGCCAACGACCGGCACGAGGCTGCCCTCGCCAACTCCGGCCGCCCCCAGTTCCGCGATGATATTCCGGCAATGCTCGCCGAGTTGGCCGTAGTCCCACTGCATCCCGCGGTCCACAATCGCCGGCTGACGGGGCGACCGTTCGATGACTGGCATGAGCAGATCGACCAGCGTCCGTGCGTTCCCGGCGGGAAGGGGCGTCGTCAGATCAGCCAGCAGTGTCTCGGTCTGCGGCCACGGAATCCGGTCGACGGGGGTGCGATCCGCCCGCACCAGTGCCCCGAGGAGCGCCTCGAAATTGCGGGCCATCCGCTGCATGGAGTCGGCCGTGAAGAGGTCGCGGCAAAAGCAAATCATGCCGTGCAGCGAGTCGTCGGTCTGCTCGAAGACGAACTCGACGTCGTAAAGGCATGTCCGTTGCGGAACGTGAAAGCTCTCCTGTCGCAGGCCGCCAAGCGTGGCCGCTTCGTCGCGGTCCGGAAACAGGAAGCCGGCGCGGCCTGACTCCTCGCGAAGGTGCGATTTTTCGAACGTGCAGGAGACCTGAATGAGAGGGCTGCGGCTCGGATCGCGGTCCGGCACGACGTCCTGCACGATCGACGCGAGCGGATAGTCCTCGTGTTCGAGGGCGCCCACGAGCGTCGCACCCACCCTGCCGACAAGCTCGGCAAAAGTCGGCGAGTCATCGAGACGGGCTGGAATCGGGAGCATGTTGACGAAGAAACCAACCGTTCTCTCGAACCGCTGCTGACTGCGGCCGGAGAACGGCGTGCCGATGACGAACGACTTTCGGCCGGAATAGCGGCTGACGAGCACCTGGAGCGCCGCGAGCACCACGGCCGAGGGCGTGACCCGCTCCGCGGCGGCCAGCCGTGTGACGCTCGCCACGACGTCTGCCGGAAGCCCGAGGGCGACGGTGTCGGCACGGCCCGTGAAGCTCCGTGGCCGAACACGGTCGGTCGGTAGCTCGAGGACGTTGGGCAGCCCGTCGAGCGCGTCTGCCCAATGCCGCTTGCACTCGACGCCCCTGTCGTCCGCGAGCAGCGCATCCTGCCGGCGGACAAACTCTGAGTAATTTCCCGGGGCGGTCGGCAGTCCTGGATCCTCGCCTGCTGACAGCCGCGGGTAGATGCGACCGACTTCGTCGAGAATGAGAATGAGCGACCAGAAGTCGACCACGATGTGGTGCGTGGTCGCGAGGATGAGCCAGTCTTCCGCAGCGACGCGGTAGACGGTCATGCGCAGGAGCGGACCGTGCTCAAGATCGAATGGCCGGGCGGCATCGGCCATCAGCGCTTCGCGGATCCCATCGAGATCCCTGCCGACGGCATCGACGAGGGCGAACTCCGGCGGCAGCGCGGCGTGCACGTGCTGGAGAAGGTGGCCACGGTCGTCGGAAAAGGTCGTACGCAGCGACGGGTGCCGCTCGACGATCAGTGCCATCGTGCGACGCAGAGCGTCGATATCAAGCGGAGACCGAACCCGCGTTGGCAGGAACACGTTGTAGGGCGTGCTGTCCGGATCGCGCCGGTAGGCGTACCAGAGCCCGCGCTGGCCGGCAGACATGGGGAACTCCCGCTCCGGCATCGCCGCGGCGCCGGCCGCCATGATCGGAACCGTGACATCTCCCTCGGCCGCCACCGCCGCACAGATGGCATCCACGAGGCAATCGACCCCGGCACTCCGCATGAGCGTTGAGATCGGCAGTCCGACACCGATCTGGTTCTCGATCCAGTTGCGGAGTTCCACCGCCATCAGCGAATCGAGCCCCAGTTCCAGGAGGGGTCGGGAAGCTTCGAGGTCAGCCGCACCGATGCCCAATAACGCAGCCGACTTGACGCGGACGGCCTGCTCGACGAGCAGCCGCCGCTCCGCGGGTGCCGCGGCGGCGATCGCCGTCGGTGACAGAACCGCCGTTGCGCCGGCATCGCCGCCCCCCGCAGTCGACCGCAGGAGATGCGAGAACTTCGGCGGCACATGTTCGGTGATGCCGAGTCCTCGCCACAGCGTCCAGTCCATGCGAAGCACGCTCAGCTGCGGCTCACGCGACAAGATCGCGTAGGCGAGGCAGTCGGTCGCCTGCCGCACCGTGAAGCTGAGCACGCCCTGTCGCTCCAGCCGTGCGCTCAACTCGTCGCGCTTCGCGAGATAGCCGACCTCGCCCAGGTGGCCCCAGTTGACGACCGTCGCCCGTAGACCGAGGGCACGGCGCTCGTGGGCGAGGGCGTCGAGCGCGGCATTGGCCGCTGCGTAGTTCGCCTGCCCGGCATGCCCGAAGACGCTCGACAGGGAGGAGAAGAGGACGAAGTGATCGAGGGCCATGCCCAGCGACTCTCGATGGAGATTCCACCCGCCGAGCAACTTCGGCCGCAGCACCCGGTCGAGCGTTGCATCGTCCAGGTCAACGAGCAGCCTGTCCTCGAGCACCATCGCCGTGTGAAAAATGCCCTTCAGCGGAGGCAACTCGGCAGCGATCCGGTCGAGCACGCGGCGAACCTCGTCGGCCCGGGATATGTCGGCCGGCATGAGGCAGACCCTGGTGCCACCGCGAGTGATCTCCTCGATCACCTCCGTGGCTGCGGCTGGCACCGTGTCGCTGCGTCCACCGAGCACCAGCGTTCCGGCCCCCTGTGCGGCGAGCCAGCGGGCTGTCTCGAGCCCGAAGCCGCCGAGCCCCCCGGCGACCCAGTAGGTGCCGTGCGGATCGCAGCAAAGGCGGCCGGCGTCGGCTGGCCTGACGCCCGCGGGAGACTCCGCGTAGCTGATCACGATTTTGCCGATGTGCCTGGCCTGCTGCATCGAGCGAAACGCCGCCACCGTGTCGCTGGCCGGGTGGACGGTCACTGGCAACGGTTCGAGTTCGCCCGACTCGAACCGCGCCGGAAGCGTCCGCAGGAGGCTGCCCATCCGCTCCGGTTCCTGCTTGAAGAGCTGGTCGAGGTCGATGGCGAAGAAGGCGATGTTGTTGCGGAAGGCATGCAGCCCGAGTGCCGCGTCCGCGTAGATGTCGCGCTTGCCTATCTCGAGAAATCGGCCGCCCGTGGCGAGGGCCGCGATGCCTCGTGGAATAGCCTCGCCCGGCAGGCTGTTCAGCACCATGTCGACGCCGCCGCCAGTGACCCGCAGGGTCTCGTCGGCGAATGCCAGACGGCGCGAATCCATGACGTGCTCGGCGCCCCGGCGGCGGACGAACTCGCGTTTTTCATCGCTGCCGGCCGTGGCGAGAATCCGCGCGCCGGCACGCTTCGCCAGCTGGATGGCGGCCAGGCCCACGCCGCCGCTGGCGGCATGGATGAGGATCGATTCGCCGGCACGGATCCTGCCACATTCATGGAGGGCGTACGCCGCAGTCAGGAAGGCGATGGGAAGAGCGGCCGCCTCTTCGTGGGAGAGGTTGCGGGGCTTGCGGGCCACGAGCGATTCCCGCACGACCACGTTCGTGCCGAAGGCGCCGGGCGCGACGGCCATCACTTCGTCGCCGACCCGCCACTCCGTCACGCCCGGCCCCACGCGGGTGATGGTCCCAGAGCACTCGCTGCCGAGCGAGACGGGGCCCGGCGGCAGTCCCGGATAGAGGTCGAGGGCCTTCATGACATCGCTGAAGTTGAGGCCGGCAGCGCGGACCGCGATTTCGACCTCGCCCGACTCGAGCGTTGCAGGGTGGTAGAGCCTGTAGCCGAGATCCTCGATTCCGGCCGAGGCCGACACCTCGAGCCGCGAGGGCAGCGTGGCGACCGCGTCGGGGCAGGCCTCGAGCTCGCAATGCGGATAAAATCGCCTCACCCAGCGTTCGCCGCGTCGCAGGAGCACCTCGTCCTCGCCGTTGTTGCGACGGAGTTCAGCGACGAGCGCAGGCAACTCGGCCACGGCGTCGCGCGGCAGGTCGACCAGTCGCGTTCGCCATCGGCCGTATTCGCTCGCCATCACTCGCGCCATGCCGATCAGCGGCGCTTGGGCGACCTCGACGCGTTCGGGCGGCCCGTCTGCTTCCTGCGCGGCCGCGGTCACGATGAAGCAGGAAACGGCAGCTGCCGGCCCGGCCCGCTCCCAAGCCTGGACGAGGTGCAGCGGACTGCGACAGGTGAGGAGCGTGCTGGCATCGAGAGCGTCGGTGGCGAGGGAGGCGATCGGGGCCGCGTCCATCCCCCAGAGATAGACCAGTCCGGTGCCGCCTCCGACGCCTCGGTCGCGAACCGTCTCGAGCAGCCGCACGTAGTCGCCCCGCTCGTCCGGATCGACCGTGAATCCGCCATCTGGCCGGGCCGCGAACCGCGTGCCCCGATGCACGAGCGTGACGGCGTCACCATCGGCGGCCAGAGCCTGCGCGAGTGAGTCGCCGAGCCCCCCGTCATCGCGAAACACGAGCCAGTGGACTGGATTTGCGTCCGGAGCCGACGGCTCGTCTCGCGGTAGCTCCTGCCTGACCCAGTCCAAACGGTAGACAAGGTCCGAGACCGATTCCGTGGGATTCGATCCAGCCACCAGATGGCTGACAAACCCACGGATCGACAGGCACGGCCTGCCATCGACGTCGAAGATGTCGAGGTCGGCCTCCATTTGGTTTCCGATCCGGGAGACGATCCGCGCGTGCACGGTGGCGCGGCTGCCGGGCCGGGCGTGGAACCGGATCTCGCGAATTTCGTGTGGCAGAAACAGCCCGGGAACAGCGTGGTCAAAATCGGTGTCGGCGGCGATCATCGCATGAAAGCAGCTGTCGAGGAGAGCAGGGTGGATGCAGTAATCCTCCGCCTCCTCTTCGATCTGCGGGGCAAGCACCGCCTCGCCGAGGCTCTCGCCACTTCTTCGCACTCCTGAGACGAGGCCCTGGAACTGCTCGCCGTATGCGAGTCCCAGCTTCAGGCAGTAGGCATAGAGACGCTCGCGGTCGAACGACTCCGTGCAGCGGCGACGAACCGCGGCGAGCGATTCCGTGGGCCAGGCGGCCGCGTCGGGATCGGCGGCTATCCCGACGGTCGCCAGTTGGTTCCAGTCACGATCGTCGATCCCGCGCTGGGCGAACGTCAGGCTGCGGCGGTCCGGGCGGTAGTGACACTCCATCCACTGCGGCGTTTCCTCCGCGTGGATGCAGGCTTTCTGCAGCTGCAGCCGTTGGAGACGGACGGTCGCGACCTCCTCGCCAGCCAGTTGCCGCGAGGCGGCGATTGCCGCCTCGACGAAGCCGGCCGCCGGATGGAGGCAGTAGCCGCGGACGAGATGGTCGCGGAGGTAGGACTGGAGCCGCAGGTCGATGCGGCACTGCCACCGGGGCGTGGGGCCGTCGGCGGGAGTGCCTAGCAACGGGTGGGCCTCGACGGCGTAGCGGGAGTCGCGGGCCTCCCACGACTCGCTGCGGAGCCGCTGCACGTGGAAGGGCTGCGGTGGGATCGGCAGGCGACGGCTGGGCCGCGGATGGATCCGCGACCAGTCGATGTCGAGGCCGAGGCCGTGCAACCGGCCGAGGCTGCCCAGCAGACATTCCATGTCGTCGCGATCGCGATGGAGAGACGGCAACGTTTCGACCGGTCGCCCCGCCGCCTGAAAGCACTCGTTGATGGCGTAGGCCAGCACCGGATGGGCGCCGATCTCAAGGGCGAGCCGCAGATTCCGTCCGGCGAGGCACCGCATCGCGTCGGCGAAGAGGACCGATTGCCGGACGTTCCGCCACCAGTATTCGCCGTTTAGTTCCCGGCCGCTGCACGCCTCTCCGGTCACCGTCGAAAGAAAGGGCACCGCGGCCACCTGTGGCCGCACCGGCGTCAGGGATGCCAACAACGCTCCACGCACCGGATCCATCAGCGGACTGTGGAACGCATATTCGACGGCGATTCGGCGACAGAAAAGCCCCGCCGCCTCGAACCCGGCTTGCAGGCTTTCGATCACCGACGCTGTGCCCGAAAGCGTGAGAGAGTTCGGGCCGTTGATGGCCCCGATGGAGACGTCGTGATCGCAGCCCACGAGCCACGGTGCGAGTTCCTCGCGGGACAGGCCGACGGCGATCATCGCTCCATGCGACGATGCAAGATCCATCGTCCGTCCACGGTGGTAGGCAACGAGACAGGCATCTTCGAAGGAGAGCGCTCCGGCGACGTGCGCCGCGGCGATCTCGCCCACGCTGTGGCCGACGCACGCGGCTGGACGGATGCCCCAGTGCTCCCAGACGGCGGCCAGGCCGGTCTGGATGGCGAAGATCGAAGGCTGGGCGATCCTGGTTTCCTTCATCCGCGACGTGGATTCGTCGCGCAGGAGTTCCTCCACGAGCGACCAGGAACCGAGGCGGGCGAACTCCTCGTCGCAGCGCTCGATCACGCCGCGAAACACCGGGCTCGCGGCGAACAGTCGGCGGCCCATTCCCCACCACTGCGATCCTTGGCCGCTGAACACAAAAGCGATTCCGGCGGCCTGCAGGGCCGCGTCCCTGCCGGACGATGTGTCGCCGGCGACCGTTTCGGCGAGGGTCCGCAGCTTCGCCACGAGGTCCTCGCGATCCGTCGCCACCACCGCCGCCCGCGCGTCATCGGCGTTGCGGTGATGCGCCATGAACGCGGCGACGTCGCTGAGACGCACGTCCGCGAGCCTGCGGTCGTTTCCGTCGGCAAGACGGTCGGCGAGCAGTCTGGCGAAGGACGTGATGCCCCGGCGATGACGGGCCGACAAGGGCACCACCACGGGCATCGTCTCCGGCAGCGTTGCTTCCGGTGCAGGGGAGAGAGCAGGCGGTTCCGAGACGAGCACGTGGGCGTTGGCGCCGCCATACCCGAAGCCATTGATCCCGGCGATCCTCGGCGCGGCGTCGGGCCAATCCACCGACGCGGTGGGAACCCTGAGCTTCAGCCGCTCGAAGTCGATCGCCGGATTGGCCTCGGCGAAATGAAGGTGGGCCGGGATTCTGCGATGGTGCAGGGCGAGCGACACCTTGATGAGGCTGGCGATGCCCGCCGCCGCCTCCAGGTGGCCGATGTTCGTCTTCACCGAACCGATCCAGCAGGGGCGGTCGGCCGGCCGGTCCGCGCCGAGCACGGCGCCCAGGGCGTTGGCTTCGATGGGATCGCCGACCGGTGTGCCTGTGCCGTGTGCCTCGACGTATTGAATGTCGGCCGGAGCCACACCCGCCCGGCGGCACGCCTCGCGAACGAGCGCCTCCTGAGCCCTCTGGCTGGGAACGGTGAGGCCCGGGGTGCGGCCGTCCTGATTGAGGGCCGTTCCGCGAATCACGGCATAGACGAGATCGCCGTCCCGAACAGCGTCGGCGAGCGGCTTGATGAGCACCATCCCCGCCCCTTCGCTGCGGACGTAGCCGTTGGCCCGCGAATCGAACGTCTTGCAGCGGCCGTCGGGCGACAGCACGCCGAGTTGGCTGAACGCCACCGAGAAGTCCGGCATGAGCAGCGCGTTGACGCCGCCCGCCAGCGCCATCCGGCTTTCGCCGCGATGGATCGATTCGCAGGCCAGATGCACGGCCACCAACGACGACGAGCAGGCAGTGTCGACGGCCACGCTCGGGCCGCGCAGGTCGAAGCAGTACGAAATGCGGTTGGCGGCGATGCTGTGTGAGCCACCGGTGTTGCTGTAGGCGTCGATGACGCCACGATCCCGGAAACTCAGCGTGGCCACTGCGTGGTCGAAACTGGAGATGCCGACGAACACGGCGACCGACTCCCCGGCGAGCCGTCGGGCATCGCGGCCGGAATCCTCGATCGCCCGCCATGCCACCTCGAGGAGCATCCGCTGCTGCGGGTCCATGACGGCCGCCTCGCGCGGCGAGATGCTGAAGAACTGTGGATCGAAATCGTCAATGCCCGACACATGGCCGCCCCAACGGCTCTGCGTCTTGCCGGGCCGAGCCTTGCCTGAACGGTAGAACGTGCGGCGGCTCCAACGGTCTTCCGGAGTCTCCACGACGGCGTCGCGGCCCTCGTCAAGCAGCCGCCAGAAAGACGACCAGTCCTCGACGCCACCGGGAAAGCGGCAGCCGATGCCCACGATCGCCAGAGGCTCGAGCGCTGCCTCCGCCGTCGGCCGGTGAAGAGGTCCTGTCGGTGCGCCGCCGTTGCTGCTGTCTGTGATGTCCATCGATCGCCCTTCGTGCCTGTTCGCCGTTGGTTTACTGTTGCTCGCGGAACGCCTCTGTGGGGAGCAGCCGCGCTGCGCGCCAGGCTGGGAGCCAAGCCCCCAGCAAGCCGATCCCCATTGCGATAAGAAAGCCGCGCAGCAGGGTCGGCGCGTCGATCTGCGGGGCGAGAATGCCGCTGGCAGCCGGCGCCCTGCTCAGGAGCCACGTGAGGCAGACCGCGGCGATGGCCCCCAGAATTGCGGCGGCGACCGCCAAGCCGCACGACTCCAGCAGGATCATGCCAACGACCCGTCGCCGCGGCCAGCCGATCGCGCGGAGAATGCCGATCTCCTTCGTCCGCTCGTGGACGCTCATCATCATCGTGTTGAGGGTGCCGATCGCGCCGATGACCATTGCCACGATCGACGTCATCCATGCCATTGCCTCGGCCAGCTTCATCCGGGTGTCGGTCTTTACGAAGTCGCCCGTCGCCATCGCCAGGAGCCTGGGGTCGAGCCCATGGACGGCCTCGATCGCCGCCGGCAGGCCACCGGTCGCGAACGGACGGCGCAGCACCACGTTGACGTAGGTGACCTGCCCCTTGCGGTCGGCGATCCGTTGAAGCGCCTCGAGCGGCATGATCAGCGAACCGTTTTCCCACACGCTGGGGCTGCGAAAGACGCCTGCCACGCGATACTGTTCATCGAACAGCGTGAGCGCATCCTCCGGCCCGACGTTCAGACGGCCGGCGAGGTTCTGCCCGACCATCACCTCGCGGGCGGCGGAGAATTTCAGCGGTGCCACCAGTGCCACGCCACCCGCGGCCACGGCGGTGTAGTCGTCGAGCAGCCACGAGTCAGCCGCGACGCCCATCGTTGGAATGCCATAGACCCCCTCCCGCTCGAGCGACAACGTGTCGAGAAGGACGCCTGCGGCTCGATCGACGGCGGGCAGACCGGCGATCCGCCCAACGACCCCAGCATCGAGCGAACTGCTCAACCTGTCCGCAGACCCCTGTCGGGAGACCACGATGTCAACCGCGTGGGCATCGTAGACATCGGCGAACGAGCGTTGAAAGCCGTTGGCGATTCCCTGGAGGGCGACGATCGCAGCCATCGCGGTCGCGAGCGCCAGCAGGGTCATCGTGGTGCGAAACCACCTGCGGGCGATGTTGCGAAAAACGAGTTCCGGAAAACGCATGGTCAGAAAACGCGATGACTCGATGGGGACCGCCCCCCGGGCGCAGGGGCTCCTGGGAACCATCGGACCGGCGTTTATGCGAATCCGGACATTGACCGCGAGATCATCGGGGGGGGGCCGCCGTCGGGCAAACCGCTGGGGCCATGGGGGAGGACCGATCTGCGGGTGTGCCCCACCAAAGCCCCTGTTTTTGCCGCTTCGGGCGAAGCCGCCGGAGATGGTGCGTCGCCTCCACGTGTTCGAATTTTCTTTGGGTTCCCAATAGCCACTTGCGTGCCGTCCAAAGGCGGGGGGGTGGGCGGCCAGCCCTCCGGGGGTGGGCGGGGTCTTCATTCCCGGCCCGCCATACGATTGTTCGCCGACGCGAGTGCGGGGGCCCTTGGTCACCCCTTGGGCATGACGTCAGTACGCTTACCGAGTTTCCGCGGCCGTTTCACCCAGACGCACTGACGGCCTCTCCAGTCAGTGCACTGGTCCACAACGTGAAGGTCGACTCGTTCACGTGCATCGAGCCCTTGTGAGCCGGCAGACCAGTCGCAGAGTCGCTACGATGCTGGCGAAAGCCGCTGCCGTAGTCTTTCGGTAGCCGTCGGGCCCATCTATGCCAGACTATGCCAAAGAATATCCCACGCACCGGCAAACGGCGGCGACCCAAGACGGTGGTGAAGGGGAAGCGGTACCTCTGTGCCAAATGCCGAAAGCGTAGCCCCAGGCCCGTGAAGACGCCGGCACCGTGGTATTGTCCGAAGTGTCTTGCAGAAAAAGAGGCGGCGTTTCATCCGATCGCTGTCCCCGCGAAAGCACCCCGTGAAGAGAGACCTACGTAAAACCCAATCCCGTTGAAAAGCTGGAAGAGGTGATCGGGCAGGCATTAGCAGATGCGATCATGACCTGGAGATCGGCAGGCGGATGGCCAATGCCCGGGTGGCAAGCCCGCGATGGTCGGAAGCAGCCGTATGACGTCAGGCCCGACCCCTCGCAACGCGAGCCTGGGAGGCTGGCGAGCCCCAGCGGCCGTTTCACCCCGACGAGATGACGGCCTATCCTGTGAGTACACTCGGCAGTAGCGTGAAAAACGACTCGCCGAAATGCGTGGAGCCCTTGCAGCCGAAGCGATGCCAATGAGCCTGCCCGACCTCGCCCCGTGGTTCGACAACGTCTCTGACGGGTATGAAGAACTGCCCACATGTGATTCAGAGGCGTGCTATGACGAGTGAGCCAACCAGCCGTGCACCAGCGTTGCTCCCGCCAGGCTATGCCCTGCTCATCGTCGGTGCTGCTTGCACCGGCCCACTGCGACTTCGACCTCTCGAAGCGTGGGGATGATCCGGTCAGCATAGTCCTCGTGCACGAGAATCATCCACTACGGAAGCCGGGTGCCTCAGCCTGTTCCCGGATGCTTTCGGCTCGCGCCGCGAGTTGACGGCGAAGGTCTGTCACCGCCGCGTCGAACCGCTCCGCCACGTCCGGACCCATCTGGACTGTGAGCGGTCGGAGACGTTCGACACCCTTGTCGATACGCGGCACCAGGCGATCATCTGCCGAAAGGAGCGGCAGCAGTTCCCTCAACCGCACGCGGTACTGCTTCCGCCAGACGGGGTTCTCCATGACGGTCATGGCGACGAGCGCCGGGAGAGGTTCGAGGATCGTCGCCCCCGGTTCTCCCCGACGGCCTTCGTCGCGTTCGAGGCCATCGTCAATGTCCTGATGGAGACCGCCGTCATACAGATTGCCATCGGGTTGCGTGAAACACCGGCGAAGGAACTCCTCGTCGAATGACTCCTTGAGCACGTATATCCCGACATCGTGGCCGTCGATCCACAGCCGGGCATGCGTCACGCGCGGTGCCGGGATCCCGGCGGCCCGGAAGATGTCGGCCCCGAGCCACTCCCGGAGCAGAGACTCGTCTTGCACGGAGTTGTTCAGATGAAACTTGTCGAGCCCGTGGAAGTGACGGCCCGCCGCGTGCTTGTCCATCTTCAAGGTCAGCGCCGGGCGATCGTCGAGGTCTCGCGTGCTGCCGTAGGAGCCCTTGATCTTGATCGCCACGTCCTTATGCACTTGGGAGTCGTTCTCCACGAGCGTGCAGGTTGTCCACGACCGGGGCTGTTGTCGCAGCGACTCGGCCGCGTCCGCCGAGAGCTGGATCTGCAGTCGCGGCACCACGCCCTCGGCGAACAACGCATCGGCAGCACGGTCTTTCTCGGTGCCGGCCTTTTCCCCGGCGTTTGTCGTCGCCCAAAGCAGGAGCACCACGGTGATGGCCAGAGATATGCAAGCCCCGGCCCGGATGTCGCTCATGAAGGAGTCCTCGCTCTTCCGACGTCGACTGCTTGGACGCCAGCGATGACGGCCAGTTCGCTCGTGACGATCGCAGGGGAGACGGATTCTGGAAGCCGCATTCCGTAGACGGCGCTGACCGCTGTTCTCTTTTTCGTCGTGCGGCTGGCGGTACACGTCACGGCGGGGTCATGACGGTTCGGTTCATTGTTCCGATCTTGGAAGCTCCAGGCAACGAGGCCGACGGCAACGATACCACCCAGAGCGACAGGGAGTTGTCCGGCGACGCTGCCCACCACGTGGCACCACGTGGTGGGCAGCGTTATAAGCCGACATGTTCTCGCTCAAAGTGGGGCCGTTGAAGCGGGGCGGCAGCCCGCCGTCAAAATTCTTCGGCATTGTGCAACCGAGTTCCTGGCGGAGGCTGCTCACGCCTCGTGGAACTCGATCTGAATCGTGCGGTGCTGCTCGCCGCTGTCGGGGTCGATGCTCAGAAAGTCAGTGTTGGCATGGATGTTCGACCGGTAAAGCAGACGACCATCGTTCGACGAAACGACGCAGTACAAGTCGGGCTTGCTCTCGAACAGCGAGTCCAGACTCCGGCTGGTGGACAGATCGAACAAAAAAGCTGCAGTCCCGTCTGGCGCGACCGTGCTGCTCGACAGGAAATCGTCCGATAGGGTGTCGGCGTCATAGAGCCGTGCGCGGAGCCCCACGAGAATCTCGGCAGCGATGGTCTGGCACTTCAGTGTGGCGACGACCCGCACGTAGGTTGTCTTCATGGCTACACCCGCCCTATGGCCGGCGGAATTGCCTCTGTCCTGCCGGCGCCGCAGGCACGGCGGCGTTCCAGTTGATGCCATACATTGCGAAGGCCGCGGCGTTCGCCTGGGGCAGCGTCATCGAGGGCCTCGTGTCGCGGAACCCGGCCATGCGGGCGACGCCCGCCGCACCCGCGAGCGACGAGAAGGCGAAATTGACCTGATAGGAGCCCGTCGAGCCGCGATTTCCGGAGGCCGCGCGGCTGGAGTTGTACGACGAGTTGCCATAGCCCGAGACACCAACGTAGTAGGTGCCCGCGACGGTGGCCCGCACCGACAGATAGCTGTCGAGCGAGCCGGCAGCATCGTCGTTCGACGCCAGTTGCCTTCCGGCTGCGCTGAACACGCGGAGATAACTGTCGAGCGTCGACGAGCCGGAGAGCGATTGGGCATCGATGTCGATGACGAGCGTCTGGCCCGCGGCCAGCGTCACCCGGTAGAGATCGACATCCCGGGAGCCATACAAGCCGTCGCCCACCTGTCCCGACAGACGCAGTGCCCCGGACGTGATCCCCACCGGCGCGGCGGTCGCGATCGTATCGCCGGCATCCACGAGACCCGCCGCCTGCACGCTCCACGAGTCGGAAGCCGACGCCGCGAGGGCCACGCCGCCCGCCATCGAGACGATGCCGCTACTGGCGGCGTTCAGCGTGAGCGAGTAGGTGCCCGCGGTCACCGTCAGTGGGTCGAGCCCGCCCACCGTCCAGGTCACGTTGTCGGCGGTTGTGACGGTCGCACCGGAGAGCGGCACGCCGATGCCGCTCCGCACGAGCGACAGGTCGGACACGTCGAAGCCGGTCACGGCCCGGTCGAACCGCACGAGCACGGCGCCCACAGACGTGGTGCGCGGATCCGGTGTCACGTCGATGATGTCCGCGACGGGCGGCGAGGCGGCGACCGACAGGTTCAGCGTGTAGGCGCCCGCGGTCTGCCCCGCGAGGCCGGTGCCGGCGGTCGCCGCCGCGTAGGAACTGTTGCCATAGGAGGAAACACCCACGTAGTAGATGCCGGACACCGGCGCCGTGTACGACACGAGGCTGTCGGTCGAACCGTTGGTGTCGTCGTTGAACGCGACCTGGGTGCCGGAGGCATTGAACACCCGCAGATACGCATCGAGCGTCGAAGGCGTGGCGAGGCTGGCCGCGTCGATCCGCGCCGTGAGCGCGGCACCGGCTTCCAGCCGGATGGCGAAGAGATCGACGTCGGCGGCACCGTACGTGCCGTCGCCGACGGCGCCGGACAGGGACGCTGTGCCGGCCGACAGCGTGACGACCGTCGCGGACGCCTGCGAATCGTTGGGCTCGAGCGGGGCGGAAGGAGGGGGCGGCGGGGGCGTGCCGCGGATCGCCTGCACGGCTGCGGCGGCGTTGATGACGCCGCCGGTGGAGCACTTGCCGGCGAGCCCCGAGACGGGCGTCACGGTCGAAATGATCGTCGAACGGATCTGTGCGGCAGTCGCCTGCGGGTTGGCGGCCGCCATGAGGGCCACGAGGCCGGCCACGTGCGGCGTGGCCATCGACGTGCCGCTGTAGCTCGCGTAGCTGTTGTTGGGCGTCGTCGAATAGATGCCCACGCCCGGCGCGGCCACCTGCACGGTCGTCGCACCGTAGTTCGAGAACGACGCGAGCCGGTTGGAGGAGTCGGTGGCGGCCACGGAGATGCCCGATGTTCCCACGGAGTTGGCGGGATAGGAGCCCACGGAGTCGTTGTTGGAACTCTCGTTGCCCGCTGCGGCGATGCAGAGAATTCCAGCGTTGCCCCCCGCGGTGATCGCGTCACGAAGTGCCGTCGAGCCGCCGCCTCCACCCCAGCTGTTGTTCGTGGCGACGATGTTCACGCCATATGTCCGCCGCATCATCGTCGCATAGTTCAGCGCGGCGATCGCAGCGCTCGTCGTGCCGCTGCCGCTCGCGTCGAGGAACTTCAGTCCCATGATCGACACCTGCCAATTGACCCCTGTGATGCCGGAGCCATTGTTGCCGACCGCGCCGATCGTGCCAGCCACGTGGGTGCCGTGCGAGTTGTCGTCGAACACGTTGGCGGTGTTGGTGGCGAAGTTCCAGCCGAAGACGTCATCGACAAAACCGTTGCCATCGTTGTCGACGCCGTCGCCTGCCGTCTCGCGGGGATTGCGCCAGACGTTCGCGGCGAGATCCGGATGGTTGTAGTCGATGCCGGTGTCGACCACGGCGACGACCACCGACCGCGAGCCGGTGGTGACATCCCACGCCGCCGGGGCGTCGATGTCGGCATTGGCAAGCCCGCCCGTCTGCGCCGTGTTGTTGAGTCCCCACAGGCGGTTGAAGGAGGGATCGTTGGGAAGCGTCGCCGTCGCGGTGACCACCCGGTCGGGCTCGACGTAGCGGACGCCCGTCGTGGTTCGCGACCAGCCGAGGATGTCGGTCGCCGACGCTCCAGGCGCGGTCAGCGAGAAGAGTCCCTCGCCGAGCGGTGATGTCTGCCAACCCACGCGGACGCCCATGGCCCCCGCCGCGGCGTCTGCTCGCACGATCCAGGCGTCGGCGCGGGCGGTGACCGTCTCCCCGTTCCAGACGAACCGATTTGTCGCGAGCGCAGGGCTGACATCGGCGGCCATGAGCATGCGGGACTCAAGCCGCTCCGTGGCGAGCGGCCGGGAGCGGCGGCGGACTGCGGCACGGGCCGGGACTCTCGTTGTCCGACCGGTCGGAAACATGGCGTCCATGATTGCCTCGTGAGGGGGAGTGTGGTCTTGGTTTGGAAGAGAGTGACAGCAACGGTACAGCAAAACGCATGCCAGTCGTGATGAGCGGCTTTTTGCACCGTCCACCGCGTGGGAGCGTTGCATTTTAGAACACAGTGCCGCATTTCGCGGTGCACAGTGGCTGGGCAAAGTGCCCTGGCACAGCAGTTGCCAAGGGCCAACGTCGGGCCTCGGCCGTTGTCGAGCACGGCATCAGCACCTTATCCTCGGCACGCTGTTTTGCATGCCCCAGGAGAGAGAGGACCCTGTCCGGTGCGGGTCTCTTCAAAGTAGTCGCTTCTCGTCAGCCAGTAGCTGTCCGTAGCGAGCGGAACAGGACCGTCCTCCGCCGACGCTGCCCCCAACCGGATCCCAGTCGGGGGCAGCGTCAACGTCGTCAGACAGCACCGCAGGCCGGCTGCCTGTCCTGTCTTACTTCACCTCGCCGCAGTCGGTGATCACCACCTTGGCGCTGGTCTTTCCGGTAGCGGAGCCCACCTTCTCGATCGCCTTGACGACGTCCATCCCATCGACGACGTTCCCGAAAACGACATGCTTGCCGTCGAGCCACGGCGTGGGGACGGTGCAGAGGAAAAACTGCGATCCGTTCGTGTTGGGGCCGGCGTTGGCCATGCTCAGCACGCCGGGGCCGGTGTGCTTGAGTTGGAAATTCTCGTCGGCGAACTTTTCCCCGTAGATGGATTTTCCGCCAGTGCCGTTGTGGTTGGTGAAGTCACCGCCCTGGCACATGAACTCGGTGATCACGCGGTGGAACGACGAACCCTTGTAGCCGAACCCTTTTTCGCCGGTGCACAGGGCGCGAAAGTTCTCGGCCGTCTTCGGCACGACGTCGGCACGGAGTTCGATGACCACACGGCCGGCCGGCTTGTCGCCAATGCTGATGTCCATGAAGCAACGCGGGTTCTTGTTGTCGGCAGCGGTCACGTTCGATCCTCCAAATCCAAGGTGTGTCAGGGCAAGGGCGGCAACGGCCATCGACAGGATGGTCCGTCGGTAGAGCATGTGTGTGCGGTCGAGCATGTGCGAATGTTCCCGGAGGTGATGTGCGGCAGGGCGAATGGCAACGGTCGCAGGGGCGACAGCCCATAGCCTTCCACTGGTGTCGATCCCAGATGGCAAATTATGGCCGAATTCCGTCGCGGCGAAAAGCGCTGCCGCGTTCCTCCGACAGAGGCACGGGTGCGCACTCTCGCAGGCACGACGGCCAGTTCGAGAATCTAGGGGGAGTCAGGCGGATGCAGCGGCACCATCCGACGGGCTGCCTGCCGACGCCTGCGTGGCCACGCCGTGCGGCTCCAGTTGAAAAATCTGCACCACGGTGCCACTCGTGAAAGCATGAACGATCGCGCCGGTCGCAGGCTCCACGACGAATGCCGCCTCCCGTACCTTGCGGCCGGTCAGCCGCTGGATTTCTTTTCGCAACTCGTCGCACGAGACGGCAAAGAGGGCCCGGTGGTACTGCTCCACTTTTGCCGCCCCGGCTTCGGTATTGGCGAGAATCTTCTCTGCCGGCGTCAACGCTTCGTGCAGGGTGAGCACGACCGTGTCTTCGCTGGCGACGACTGTCACCGCTTTCGGCATGTGCCCAGTGCGTTCAGCCTGCAACGATAGCGCGATCCGGGCGAGTTCCTTGGGGACTTCCGCCAAGGATACGTGATCACTCATGGATGTGGTTCCTGCTTGTTCCTGCTGCCCCGCCCATTGCGGCGGCACCTCGCCCGAGATCATACCACTCCGAAGTGTTCCGGGGGCCGATCGCGCTTCTCTTCGACGTCTGCCGCTCCCATCCCGGGGGCCTACGGGGCGGGTGCGGCCCCCCTGGGCCGCTTCTCGCACGAGATCGTGTCAACAATGGCAATTCCTTCGAGAGTCTTGCAATCATTCGCCCATCCGCAGGTGCAACCTTCTGAATTGCTGCGGTGTCATCCCCGTGAGACTGCCGAACAGACGCGTGAAATGGCTCTGCGATGAAAAGCCGAGGTCGAGGGAGATTCGCGACAGCGGACTCAAGCCCTCTCTCAGCATGGCGAATGACATGCCGATCCGTCGCCTGTTCAAAAAACGATTCAGGCTCAGGCCGGCCGACTGCTGGAACTTTCTGGCGAAGTGGCTGGGCGACAGGCCGACGTTGGTGGCCAGGCTCTCCAGCGACACGTGGACGCCTAGTTGGGCGTCCATGCGTTCGACGATCTGCCGCATGACGCCAGGCGTGAAAACACTCGTATCTCTTTGCCAATCCGGATGCCTGCCGCCGATCATTGCACAGAGCCGCAGCACGATCTGGCGAGCTGCGATTTCGTCGCCAATATCCTCCGACACCTGACGGCCTCCGATCTTCGTCGACAGGCGGAGCAGACTCGCCTGCATCAAGGCGTCGCGGAACACAGGGACGGCACGGAATTCCATTCCCGGCTGCAAGCCCTCCGAGTCGCAGACGCGATCCATATGGTCGTCGGGGACGTACACGGCATACGCCTGAAAGCCATCGGCGGTGGTGATGGACATGGCGTGCTTGTTACGGTCGCAGGGGAAAAAACCTATGCCACCGACGGACAGATGGAATGCCGTTTCAGTTCCGTTCGTCGTCCACAGCACGTCTGCATCGCCACGCGTCGTCAAGAAGAGGCGGTGGGTGACGTGGCGGCTTTCGTAGACATCGAAAATGCGAGGCGGGCGAATGGCAAGCCAGTGCGCGAGCCACGAATAATGCGGGTAGGGCGAGCAATGGGACGCATCCATACACACCGCAGCATTGGTTCTGGTGGCGGGCTCGCTGTGAAGTCATGACGCAGGCCGCCGCCCCGATCGCACTGACCATATCATCCACATCCCGGCCATTCCGTCCACGCGCAGGGGGGCGAGTCGATGCTCGGCGCTCGTCGCGTGACAAAATCAACTTGAACAGGATGGTGGTGCGCACGTGTCGTGAAAGACCTCGGTCGATGGCCGCGATAGAGTACCATCCAGGCTGGACAAGATGGTTCGGCGGTTCGTTTCTCAGCAAGGAGCTCCTCATGACCGAAAACAATCTTTCGAGGCCCGTGGCATCCGCCATCCTTACGATGGCAGCCGTCAAGAATGCCGCCGACACCTTCGAGAGAGGGGACGTCAACGTGTACGATGCTTTGGACGCAATCTTGGTGGCGGTCGACGCGTATGCCGGAACCCGTCAAGAGGCCACGCGGCCTCGTCGTGCGGCGGCCTAGGGGCAAGGATCGGCCGGTGGATTCGCCCGTTCTCGCTTGGTTTCGGGCGCAGCTGCGCTGCAGCAGCCACGCGTGGCAGGGCTAGTCGCCGATCAGCTTGACGAGCACTCGCTTCGGCCGGCGACCGTCGAACTCTCCGTAGAAGATCTGCTCCCACGGGCCGAAGTCGAGGCGGCCATTCGTGATCGCCACCACGACTTCGCGGCCCATCACCTGCCGCTTCATGTGAGCGTCGGCGTTGTCCTCGCCGGTCTTATTGTGGTGGTATGTCTTGGGGTCGGCATTGAACGGGGCGAGTTTCTCGAGCCAGGCTGCGTAATCCTTATGGAGGCCGCCTTCATCGTCGTTGATGAACACGCTCGCCGTGATGTGCATCGCGTTGACGAGGCAGAGTCCCTCCTTGATGCCTGACCGGGCGAGGAGATCCTCCACCGTCGGCGTGATGTTGAGAAACCCCATGCGGGCCGGGATGTTGAACGTCAGGTAATCGGTGAATGATTTCATGGTGCGGGCAGAATAGCCGAAAATGCCGGCACGCTCACCCGAGGAACTGGGCGTAATACGGTGTCGTGAATCGGGCGCGGGCCAACTGCCGGGGGATCGTCAGGTCGGCGGGCGTGAGCCACTGGGTCTGGATCGGCGAGGCCCTGCCGCCGAGCGAGTGAATCGCGACCTGGTTGTAGGCTTTCGCGAATTGCTGCCAGAGCGGATCAACGGGGTTTGAGAAGACCGGGTCGAACGAAACCGAGATCCCTGCGCCGCCCGAGTAGAGCCCGTGAGGCTTCTTTGTCGCCGGCAATCGGCGCACGAAATAGATCGCCCACGCATGGGGCGCGAAACCGTGTTTCTTGGAAAATTGCTTTGTGAAGGCATACGACTCCTCGATCACGCGGCCCAGATTCGAAAGATCGTGTTCGTAATACTGGAAGTCGAGCCTGGGCTCGTCTCCCTTCGGTCGCCAGTATTCATCGACCATATCTGCTCGCGAGTAGACGATCTCTCGCGGCAACGGCGGCGGCTTCACCGTGGGTTTGGGTGCGAGGCCGTGCTGGATGCTGAGCCTGCGCGACCGCCGTATTTCGTCGAAAACGGGCTGCGACGCGGCGGGCGTCATCACACCGGGGCCGGCCGAGAAGCGTTGGTCGCACACGCCCCGGAGCGACTCGAGCGCAACGTGAACGAACAACGCGTCGCATTCGTCATGCATCCGCCTGATGGTGGCCGCGAGCGCCTCCGGCGATTCCCCTGTCACGACGCTGAATCGCGACCGGCACAACCTCGCCGGCCGCACCTCGATCAGGCATTCGACGACGATTCCCGAGAGCCCATAGGAACATTTGAATTCCGCCAGTGCCTTCTCGTCGACGAGGTCGGAGAGCGTGACGAGCGTGCCAGGCTCATCGACGTAGGTCACTGCGACGACACCCGCCGAGAAATACCCTGGCCCGTCGAGCGACGAATCCTTGGAATCTCCCGCCGCCACCGCTCCGACGGTGGCGTCGCCGATTTCTGCCTGGAACGAAATCTCGAGGCCGCGTGCCTGCAGCCACAGATGCAGTTTTTTGAGCCTACAGCCGGCTTGCACTCGCACCACACTCCGCCCCGTCGCATCGGTCTCGACGCCGAGGATCTCGTTGAGCTTGAGCGTACAAAGGAGAGTGCCGCCGTCGTTGACGATGGTCTTCGTCACCGAGAGCATCGAACCGACGGAGCTCACAGGCGAGGGAAATCGGATCGGATCGACCACGACCGCCTGAACATCGGCGTAGCTGATCGGCTCCACGTAGACGGCCGGCCTGGTCTCGTAGCTCAGCCCCCAGTTGTGGTAGGCGTGACCCTCGTTTTCGAGCAGACCATGATATGGAACTGCAACCGGAACCGGGCCGGGCGGCGGCGGGGCAGGGGAGACCGGCTCCGCTGCCAGCACCTGCCCGTGAGGAACAGGCGACGCTGCGGCCACGCCGGCGACCGTGGCGACGGCAGCCCGCAGCAGAGCCCGACGCGAAGGGGCCGCCGAATCGAGCATCGGAGCGTCCGTCATAGTGCGAGGGCGATTCACGTACGTTTCTCCGATCATTTGAATAGTGTCTTCATCCAAATCTCGGGCGAAAGCCGCCAGTGGCAGCGATTACAGACACTTAAGGAACTCGAGCACAGCGAGCCGCTGCTCCTCGGTGAGATCGTCGCCGAAGGTGTGGCCTGTGTTGAGCATGCCCGTGTAGAGTTCGGGCTTCGTGGGGTCTACCTTCGCGTTCTTCACATTCGCGAGCGACTGCTTGAGCGCCTCCCACTGCTCAGGCGACCGCCAGTCGGGGTCGAAGACGCGAACATACGGCTCCTGTTCCATCTGCTCCAGGATCTGCTGGTGGCTCTTCGCTGATTCGTCGATGAACTTCCAGCCGATCCGGGCCTGGTCGTAGTTGTCGGGATCGGTGCTGCTGGGCCGCATGGAGTATTTCCGCGGCCGGGTCGACGACTTGAGCAGGTTGTAGACCGTGGGCACCGACGCATTGTGGAGATAGGGGCCACGGGCCCAGATCCCGACCAGCGGCGGTGCGGCGTACTTGTGAGTCACTGTCACCTTGCCACTCAGGAACCGCTTCTTCTC
>CAZOMJ010000015.1:0-21570 GCA_964581055.1 uncultured Candidatus Kuenenia sp. | reverse complement strand
CACGGGTCAAAACTTGCACCCACGGGTCAAAACTTGCACCCACGGGTCAAAACTTGCACCCACGGGTCAAAACTTGCACCCACGGGTCAAAACTTGCACCCACGGGTCAAAACTTGCACCCACGGGTCTGGCCTCACTCGTCGTTGCCGCGGAGTTTGGCGAGCACGGTGTAGTCCTCGAGCGTGGTCGTGTCGCCGACCGTCTCCTTCCCCGCGGCGATATCGCGCAACAGACGCCGCATGATCTTGCCGCTACGGGTCTTGGGCAACGTCGCCGAGAAGTGGATGTCGTCGGGAGCGGCCAAAGCGCCGATCTGCTGACGCACGTGCTTCCGCAGCGTGTCCTTGAGCGCGTTCACGTCGTCCGGTTCGCCGCCCTTGAGCGTCACGAACACCGCCACCGCCTCCCCCTTCACGTCGTGCGGACGCCCCACCGCGGCCGCCTCGGCCACCAACGGGTGGCTCACCAGCGCGCTTTCGATTTCGATCGTGGAGAGCCGGTGGCCGGCGACATTGAGCACGTCGTCGATCCGTCCCATGATCCAGTAGTATCCATCTGCATCCTGCCTGGCGTTGTCACCGGCCAGATACTTTCCCGGCACGCGCGACCAGTAGGTCTCTTGAAACCGCTCGTCGTCGCCCCAGATGCCGCGGAGCATGCCGGGCCACGGCTTGGTCATCACGAGCCAGCCCCCTTCGCCCTGCTCGACCGGCTCACCGGCGGCATCGACGATCTCAGGGCAGACGCCGGGCAGCGGCAGCGTACAACTGCCGGGCTTCGTGGGTGTGCAACCGGGCAGCGGACTCATCATGATGCCGCCCGTTTCGGTCTGCCACCACGTGTCGACGATCGGGCAGCGTTTGCCACCGATCACCTCGTGGTACCACATCCATGCCTCCGGGTTGATGCCCTCGCCCACTGTGCCGAGCAACCGCAGGCTGGAGAGGTCGCGGCCCTCGATATGCTGCATGCCCCACTTCATGAAAGACCGGATCGCGGTCGGGGCGGTGTAGAAGATCGTCGGCTTCTCCTGCTCGATGATCTCCCAGAAACGGCCCTCGTGCGGGGCATTCGGGGCGCCCTCGTAGATCAGGATGCTCGCACCCGCGGCCAGCGGGCCGTAGGTCACGTAGCTGTGGCCGGTGATCCAGCCGCAGTCGGCGGTACACCAGAAGAGGTCGTCTTCCCGCAGGTCAAACACCCACTCGGCCGTGGTCTTCGCCCAGAGCAGGTAGCCGGCGGTCGTGTGCTTGATGCCCTTCGGCTTTCCGGTCGAGCCACTGGTGTAGAGGATAAAGAGCGGCGACTCCGAGTCCATCGCCACGGCGGGTGTGTCGGCGGGCATGCCGGCGACCAGATCGTGCCACCAGACGTCGCGGCCAGGCACCATGTCGACGGGCTGACCGGTCCGTTTGAGCACGATCACATGCTTCACGGTGGGCGACTTCTTGAGCGCCTCGTCGACGTTCTTCTTGAGAGACAACTGCGAGCCCCGCCGCCAGCCGCCGTCGGCTGTGATCACGGCCACGGCCCTGGCGTCCTCGTTGCGATCGGCGATCGCCTCGCTGGAGAACCCGCCGAAGATCACGGAATGCACGGCACCGATCCGGGCGCAGGCGAGCATCGCGATTACGAGCTCGGGCACCATCGGCATGTAGATCGAGACGACGTCGCCGGCCTTGATCCCGAGGTTCTCGAGGCCCGCCGCACACCGGCAGACCTCCGCGAGCAGTTCGCGGTAGGTATAGGTTCGGCGTTCGCCCGTCGGCTCACCCACCCACACCATCGCCGTCTTTTCTCCCCTGCCCGCGGCGACATGCGCATCGAGGCAGGCGGCCGACGCATTCGTGTGGCCATCGACGAACCACTTTGCCGCCGGCGGCTGCCAGTCGAGGACCTTGGAGTAGGGCTTCATCCAGGGAAGCAGTTGGGCGCGGGCGTCCCAAAAGCTCTCGGGATCGCTGGCCGCCTCGTCGTAGATCCGCCGGTAGTCCTCGAGCGAACCGATCCGTGCTCGGGAGGAAAAATCCGCCGATGGCGGAAACACCCGGCTCTCCTGCATGACGCTGGCAACCCTGCCGGCAGCCTTTTGTGGCTCGCTCATAAAAACGACTCCCCCGGCGATGCGGATCCTAGGAAATGGAAAATGACTGCCGACGATCCTTCAGCAGACCATTCGCCGGCCCGTCGGGCAATGGGCTGCGGGCGTTTCAGCCTCGCGAGGTGGACTCGTCGAGGCAGCGGCCGGCAAACGGACTCGCCCGTTCGTCCGCGTCACCGAAGCTGATGCCGAGGGCCCGGGCCGCCTGGACCGCCGAACTGTCCGGATCGACCCGCGAAAGCGTGCGGATGGCGGCGGCGATCGGCACGCTCTCGATGTTTGGCGGCCGGTAGCAGACCATCTGCCCAAAATGGCCCTGATGGATGAGGCGGACCGCATGGGCGCCGAACTCCGTGGCGAGCACGCGATCGAAGGTGGTCGGGTTGCCACCGCGCTGCAGGTGGCCGAGCACGACGTTGCGAACCTCACGGTCGAGCCGCATGGCCACCTCGGACGTTACGATCGCACCGATGCCGCCGAGTTTCACCTGCTGGCGATAGACGGCAGCCTCGCTCTTGGCATCCATCCGGTGGACCGTGCCTCCATCAGGCAGATGGGCCCCCTCCGCCACCACGATGAGCGTGAACTTCTTTCCTTGCGACTCCCGCTCCCGGATTTTGCGACAGACGTTTTCGAAGGTCCAGGGAATCTCTGGCAGGAGGATGACGTCGCCGCCGCCGGCAATCCCCGAGTGCAGGGCAATCCAGCCGGCGTGCCGTCCCATCACCTCGAGCACCATGATCCGCTCGTGGCTGGCGGCGGTGGTGTGGAGCCGGTCGAGCGCGTCGGTGGCGCAGGCCACCGCCGAGTCGAAGCCGAACGTGAAGGCGGTGGCACCGAGGTCGTTGTCGATCGTCTTGGGCACGCCGATCACGGGGATGCCGTACTCGTGGAATTGCTGGGCGATGGTCAGCGAACCGTCGCCGCCCACGCAGATGACTCCGCAGATCGAGAGTTGGCGGACGGTGGTGGCCACCTGCTCCAGCAGGGCCGGATCGATGGGCACCCGCTGGTCCTCGCCGACGGTCGCGGAGAACCGGCCCTTGTTGGTGGAGCCGAGGATAGTGCCGCCCTGGGTGAGGATGCCTGCGGTGTTTCGCCCGGTGAGCGGCATGTAGCTGACGGGGTCGACGAGCCCCTCGTAGCCGCGGAGGAAGCCGACGCAGTCGTAGCCGAGCCGCTCCGAGCTTTTGACGGCTGCGCGAATGACGGCATTCAGCCCGGGGCAATCGCCGCCGCTGGTGAGGATGCCGATCGTGGGTTTGTGGGCAGGCATGCGGAGGTTCTTCCCGAATTCCCAAAATGCTGCGAGATGCCGATCATTTGCGGATGCCGTCCGATTTTCGTATCGAAAAGGCTACCACACCCCGCCCTCGCAGACACCATCGTGTGAGGCGCGACACCGGCACGAAGATGGCATCGCCACATGCATCCGGGCGGTCCACTGAGATGTGACGAGCGTCAAGCAACCGTACCCCCTCGGGACGGTTTTCTCGCAAGAACCGTGATGAAGTGAGCGTGCGACACATCCCGCCGTGCCGAGCCGTATGGCGCACGGTTCCGATGGTACAGTTTGGGGCATGTCCTACAACCTGGCCCCGTCGATCCTGTGACACCTTCGACCGAGGCATCGATGCGACCGTATCGGCCCAGTCTCGTCAGCATCATCGTGCCGACCCTGAACGCCCAACGGACCCTGCGCAGCACGCTGGAGTCGATCGCCCGACAATCCCACCCCGCAGGCGACATCGAAATCCTGCTCGTCGATGGCGGTTCGACCGACGACACGCTGCAGATCGCCCATGAGCATGGCTGCACCGTACTGGCGAATGAGAAAGTCCAGCAGGAATTCGCCAAGCACATCGGCCTCCTGCAGGCCCGCGGCGAATACATAATGTTCGTAGACTCCGACGAGGTCCTCGACAATCCAAACGACATCAGGATCAAGGTGGACTCGCTGCGCCGGGACGAGTCCCTGATCTTCGTCGGATCGAGCGGGTACCGGAATCCTCCGGGAGCATCGCCGATCAACGACTACATCAACCTGTTCGCCGATCCCTTCGCGCACTTCATGTACCGCATGCCCTACGACAGCCGCGCCTACGTTCCTTCGATGCGACGGCGGTATGCGGTCGTCCGCGAAGATAACGACTCGCTCACGCTGGGATTTGCGACCACCGACGAACTGCCGCTGATGGACCTCGCCGCAGGCGTGGTGATAGACTCTCGACGGCTCGCACCGGCACTCGGGGGCCCGGCCACGGAGGATTCGGTGATCCCGCAATTGCTCTATCGTGCCGCACGGCATGCCGGCACGATGGGGCTGGCCAAGCACTGCGCGATCACCCACGACTCCTCCGACACGCTGGCCCGATACCTGCGGAAACTGATGTGGCGGGTGGTGGTCAACGTCCACTATCCCACGCTTCCCGGTACGGGCTTCTCCAACCGTCTTTCATTCCAGCACGCGGGCATGAGGTTTAAGCGACTGCTGTTCATTCCGTATGCTGCGACCATCGTCGGGCCTGCGATCGAATCGGTTCTCGTGGCGTTTCGCCGATCCTGCCCCATCGCCCTCATTCACGCACCGCTGTCGTTTTTGCTCGCGATGTACATCCTTTTCCAGATGACGCTCAAGTGCATCGGCATCAGGCCGAGACTGACCACGTATGGCGGGCGACAAGAGTTGCCCGCCGTCGAGGGCATGAAAACGGTGTAAATGCAAGGGAACGCCATGTCGAAGCCGACGATCACGATCCTCGTGCCGGTCTACAACGAAGGCCGGAACATTCCAAAACTGGTGTCGGAACTGAACGCGGTCACGGCCGGCATCGGCCGCTACGAGTTCAACCTCCTGTTCGTCGACGACGGGAGTAGCGACGACTCCGTTGCCCAGATCGAGGCCCTGGCCGCTGCAGACAATCGCATCCGCCTGCTCGAGTTGTCGCGGAATTTTGGCAAGGAAATCGCGCTCAGCGCCGGCATGGACGCGTTGGATTGCGATGCCGTGATCATCATGGATGCCGATCTTCAGCATCCCCCCTCCTACATTCCGCAACTGATCGATCGCTGGGAGCACGGTAGCGAGGTCGTCGTTGCCAGGCGGACCCGCATCGACAAACAGCCGCTGGCGCGGCGGATTGGCTCGTACGTCTTCTACAAGCTCCTCAACGCCATATCCGACTTTCCGATGGAACCGGGAACGACCGATTTCCGCCTGCTCGATCGGGAGGTCATCGACGCCCTCAAGAGCTTCCGCGAAAAGAACCGGATGGTTCGGGGCCTCGTCGACTGGATGGGCTTCCCGAGGTCGTCGATCGACTTCGAGGCGCCTGAACGAACCGCCGGAATGGCCGGCTACAGCTACGCAAAACTGACGCAGCTGGCGCTCAACAGCTTCATGTCCTTTTCGCTCCTCCCCCTGCGAGTGGCGGGCTACCTGGGGGTGTTCAGCACCCTGGTGTTCGGCCTCCTGCTGCTGGTGATGGGTATCGACAAGATGACCGGGGACGTCTTCCGGTTTTCCTCGATTTCCTTCGTCATCGTGGTCAACGCCCTGCTGAACGGTGTCGTCCTCCTGTCCATCGGACTGGTCGCCCTCTACATCGGCCACATCCACACGGAGGCCGTCGACAGGCCGCTCTATCTGCTCCGTCGGAAAAAAGGACCACGCACACCCGCATGACTCCTGAGCCTGGGGACGATTCACAAGCCGCGGAACCAGCCCTGTTCGTCTGGGTGGGCACGGTCGCGGAACTGATCAAACTGGCTCCGGTAATCCTCGAATTGCAAGGGCATGGCCGCGAGGTCGTCGCGATCGCGACAGGCCAAAACGACCTCTCGCAGAGCGACCTCTACCCCCTCGTCTTCCCCGACGGTGTGCGCGACTGGGTCACCCGGAAGCCGATCACCCAAACCCCGTTCTGGTTCGCCCTCTGGGCGGCTCGCTGCTTGATCGCGTCATTCGCTGTCTGCCGGCGGGTGTTTCGGCGGCACGCCATCGCGGCGACGGTGCATGGCCAGCCGGCTCGCACACGGCGCAGGCCGCTGCTGCTCGTGCACGGCGACACGGTGAGCACGCTGATCGGCTCGATCGCTGGGTGGTGCACGGGGGCCGACGTGGTCCATGTGGAAGCTGGCCTCCGTAGCTTCAACCTCCTACGGCCTTTTCCCGAGGAGTTATGCCGCGTCGGGGTATCGCGTTTCGCACGATGGGCGTTTTGCCCAGGCGCGTGGGCGTGCGGCAACCTGCGAGGCTACACGCGTCTGAAGGTCGTCGACACGCAGGAGAACACGCTGCTCGACTCGCTCAGGCTGGCTCTCGCCCACCGCGACGACGTCGACATCCTGTCGCGGGTTCCGCCACGGTTTTTCCTGTTCGTCTGCCACCGCCAGGAAAACCTGCTCGACCGGATCTTCCTCGAAGGCATGCTCGCCCGCGTTGCGAGGAAATCCACAGAGATTCCCTGCGTTGCGATTCTTCACAAGCCGGCGGAGGTAGCCTTGGCCTCGCTTGGCCTGCTCGACAGGTTGACCGACAATCCGCACATCGTCGCCCTGCCGCGGCAGTCCTACTTTGATTTCACGAGGCTGTTGAGTGCAGCCGAATTCGTCGTCACCGACGGCGGCAGCAACCAGGAGGAATGCTACTTCCTGGGAAAGGCCTGTCTGATCCTGCGCCGCGAAAGCGAACGGCGGGAGGGGCTGGGGGAGAACGCGCTGCTCAGCATGAAGGACTTCTCTGTGATCGATCGATTCCTCGCCGATCCATCTCCGTGGAAGCGCAACGGCATCGCGTCCGACATCCGCCCCAGCCGCACGATCGCCGAGCATCTTCTCGGCCGGCATCCGGCATAGACCGGAGAATCATGACCGGTTTCGGCGTGACTCCCACAGCAGGATGCCGCATCCCGTCACCGCCAGCACCGTGCCGCAGAGCCCGATGATCCCGATGACAGCCTGGAGGTTGGGGTGCCAGAAATGGATGGCCGCCACCTGCATGGGCGCAATCAGCACGAAGAGCCAGGCGAACACGACGCGTCCCTGGGCGATCAGAAAGTGTTCCGCCACCATCACCAGCGCCATGGGCAGAATGGCAAAACCATAGGAGGCCAGCAGGCCGCCGGCTTCGGGATACCTCTCGCCGTAGAGCAGCCCGACCAGCCACCTTCCGCCCACGGCATAGCACACCGCCGCCGCGCCGCAGAGCAGGAATGTGATCAGCAACGCCTGCCCCAGCATGGAGCCGCTGGACTGCTTCCTGGCCTTCCGCGCCGCCACGATCGGCAGGAGCGCCAGCACGAGGCCTCCCGGGAGGTAGAGCACCGCCTTGCCCAGGACCGAGGCCGCTGCATACTGCGCGGCGAGGCCGCTGTCGAAATACCGGTTGACGAGCACCATGTCGAGTTGCGTCATCGCGGCGAAGGCCACGCTGGCGACCACCACCGAGGAAACACCCCGCAGGTGCATCCGTTCGTCTTCTTCCGGCTCCGTGCCGCGGAATGGAAAAATGTCACGGCGCAGGCCCCAAGCGCCGGCGAGCCAGACAACGAATGCCGAGAGCAAGACCCCGCCGAGGGCGCCGCGAGCACCGCCGCCGCAGAGCACCACCAGACCGACGCTGATCGCGATTTTGCTGACGGCCCCCGCCACCCCCATGCCGCCGAGCCAGCGAAACCGCTCCAGTCCCTGCAGAAACCCGCTGTTGATCAATCCCAGGGCGCCGAGCAGGACGGAACCGCCGAACAACCAGATGGCGACGGCATCGGTCGACTTCACGGACTCAAGCGCCCAGGGCATGCAGGCCTCGAGTCCGCCGAAAAACAGCAGTGCAGCCCCGGCCAGCCACGCATGCGTCTTCCAGTACAGTCGCGCCACGGACTGCCCGCGATCGACCGCGTTCAAGGCTGCCACTCGCCGTGCCACCAGCATGACCATCGCGTTCAGCGGCGCCCCCACCACCATGACCAATGCCAACAAGGCGCTGAACAGCGCGAAATCGCCGGGGGCCAGCAGCCTTCCCATCAGCACCTGATAGACATACCCGAGCAGCCCCACCAGACCGTTCGTCGCCGTCAGCAACAGGCCCGCCTGCAGCAGCGGACTGCCCGCCGCCGCCCGCAGGTTTTTCAGGAGCGACGGCAGATGGCTGCGAGGCGTCACGGCGATGCCCCGGATCGGCCGCCGCCCCCGACCGCATCGACGCGCACGCCAACTCGGCCGGCCTTGCTCCAGAAACTGTTATAGGGAGTCAGCCGACACACGAGATCAAAGCCGCGGGACTCCAGGTAGTCGCAAATTCCGGCATCGACGAAATCCTCGACCATCACGAAGACCGCATCAAAAAGTCCCAAGGTCGCGGCCGCCCCCTCCATGACAGAAACCTCGGCTCCCTCGACATCGACCTTCATCACAAGCACCGTCCCGACGTACGCATCCGTGATCTTGGCGATGACGTGATCCAGCGTTCGGGCGGGCACGACAACGCTGCCGTCGGCACCGGCCAGGCTGGCCTCGCGCACCGTGTTGCTCCCGGGATCCAATGCGTTCAAGTGGAGTCGCAGTTCGCCTTCCCGATCGGAAATCGCCTGCCGGAAGGCGGTCACCTTGGCCGTGAGGTCGTTCGCAAGGATGTTTTCCTGAAACAGGGCATGGGATTCGCCGTAGGGCTCGAAGCCGTAGATCGAGACTGCCTCCACGTTCCGAAACACGTTCCCCACGACGATCGAATAAACGCCGATGTTCGCACCGATGTCGAGAAACAAGACTCTCTTTCCCGAGGCGACCGTGGCTCGTATCAGGCTGATCATCCTGTCGATGTCGGGCCGCTCAAAATCGGGTGACGCGCAGATGGCGTCGAATGTTTTGGGTCTGAGATGAAACTTCCCGAAGACGGTCTCAATGAACGCAAAGTCGGCGAACCGCTGCCACCGCACCCCTGTGTGGAGTTTCGAGAGGACATAGAAGAACTGCAACCTCGCAAGCCTGAACCTGGGCGCACGCACCTCGAAGAAATTCAGCGCGAACTTCCTGAACAGGTAGCCGGCATAGAATCGTATCTGCAACCACATAGTCGCCTGGCTTCCCCGACCGGGGCACTGAATCGCTTGCACGCAACCGGACAACCGCGCGCGGGGGTTGTCCCATGGTTCTCGTTCGCTCGATAGGGGCCCTGCCGCGTCGGCTTCATGCCGCAAAACCTCGCGCGAGGCAAAAGCGTTGCGAACCTCTCGAGGTTTTCTACCCCATGGGACCACGGGCTGAAAAGACTGCCCGTCGTTCCGGTGCCATGCGGCAAACCACGGTCGCGCAAGGCCGGGGAGCGTTGCTGGATAGGCTCCCTGACCATGGCGTGATACAGTCGATCCCGGTGCAGGGCGGTCCGGGCGCGTCCACGCGACGCCCGGCGGCAAATGCGGAACACCAGACACGGAACATGGAGTGACGGTCGTGGACAGAGATTCGACGTCGGATGCCTTTGCCGTGCGGTCATCCACAGCCAGGGCCTTATCGTGGCAGGATCTGGCAGCACTGATGCTTATCCTCGGCGCCACGCTGCTCGCCTGGTGCACGGCCAACGGCATGTGGTCTGCCGAAGCATGGAACCTGCCCACGAGTTACCTCGAGCCCGTCTACTCCGACTTCGTCGGCACGTGTGGCTATCTGAAGGCCATGGCGACGGGTGATTTCCTCCCCTTCGGCTGGAAGCTGTTGCCCGACCTGGGTGCTCCGCAAGGGGCCAACTGGACGACCACCCCGACGCCCGACGAGTTGCTGCTCGGATTCTTCGGCCTGCTCGCGAAGATCTTCGGGCTGTTCCCCGGCTTCAACATCGGCGTGCTGCTGGGGCATCTGACCGCGTCCGCCGCTTTCTACTTCGTCGCGCGGGCGGAGGGGTGCTCCAACCCATGGGCCGGAGTCGGTGCGCTGGCGTTCGGGCTCGCGCCCTATCTGTTCGCGGAGTCTCCCCACCATGTCAACTGCCTCTATGCCTGGCACATCCCGCTGTTCGTGCCGGTGTGGAAGTGGATGGCAACGGAAGACGGCGTGCCGTTCGGCTCGCGCCGCTTCTGGCTGGCGATCGGTGTCGGCGTGCTGACCGGTCTGCAGAATCCCTATTACACATTCGTCTTTTGCCAACTTACGCTTCTCGGCGCGGCATTCGTCGCCTGGCGCACGAGGTCGAAGGCGGCCCTCGCGCCCGCTTTGGCCGTCGTCGGCGCCGCCGCGTTCGCCTTCGTGATCAGCAACCTCGACACGTTCACGTATCGCCTGTTCCACGATGTCGCCAGCGCCCCCTTCATTGGCCAGCGGGAATACCGGTGGATGGACATCTACGGTTTCAAGCTCGTCGATCTGTTCATTCCATACATCAGGCATCACTCCGACACTTTGGTGAAGTTCGGCCTGGCGCACCGGCAGGCATCGGTGCTCAACGACGAGGAAGGCTGTGCCTACCTCGGCATGATCGGCATCGTTAGCCTCGTCTGGCTGGTGGCTGTGACCATGCGGGCGATGGCGGAGCGACGCGAGTCGGCTGTGCCTCTGGCCGCCTGGCAGGTGCTCTGGATCGTGATCATGTTCAACACCGGCGGGCTGAACTCAATCATCGCGGCATTCACCGGTTTCACGCTCTTCCGGACCGCCTGCCGTTACAGCATCGTCATCCTGGCCATCACACTCCTCTGGGCGGCCCGCCGCCTCTCCGCCTGGCAGCAGGATGCCGAAAAACGCTTCCCACCCGATGTCCTGCGGATCGCGACGACCACGGCAGCGGCCGCCCTGTGCCTGCTCACCCTCTGGGACCAGGTGCCCCGGGCTCCCTCCCCTGAACAGGTCGCGACGATCGCCCGGCAGGTCTCCGCCGACCGCGACTTCGTCGCGAAAATGGAGTTGGCACTTCCAGCGAAGGCGATGGTATTTCAGCTGCCGGTGATGGATGGTTCCCCATTGCGGGGCGTGCCTTCCTCCGACCACTTCAGGCCGTATCTCTACAGCCACGGGCTGCGATTCACCTACGGCGCGGCCAAGGGCAGCGAAAGCCAGGTCTGGCAGCAGGCGGTCCAGCAGCAGATGTTCGCCGGTGCCGCCCTCGACCAACAGACGCAGCAGATTCAGTTCAATGAAAAGAGCGTCGTCGCGGCGATCGACGAGATTCGCAAGCGTGGCTTCACGGCTATCTACATCAATCGCAACGGATTCATGGACCAAGGCAAGGGCCTCGAAAAATCGATTCTGGAACTCGGCTACCCGAAGCCCCCGATCGACAGCGCCGCCGGCGACCTCGTCTGCTTCCCGCTCGAGAAAAAATAACCGATGGCCTGGAAGTCCTGGCCGCAGGCGGCGGTGCTCGCCGCGATCACGTTCGCCGCCTTCTCCTCCACGCTCGTGGCGGACTTCGTCTACGACGCCCGGATGCAGATCCTCACGGGCGACTTCATCCACGATTGGCGCAACTGGCCCGCCGTGCTGAGCGGTCGCGTGCTCGGGATGGACGTGCTCGACTTCAACCGGCCGGCGATGCTGGCCTCGCTGATGCTCGACGCGGCGGCCTGGGGCAGGAACCCGTTCGGGTACCACCTCACGAGCGTGCTCCTGCACGTGGCGAACGCGCTGCTCGTTTGGCTGGTGATCCGGGAGTTGACGGGTGCCGAGGGCGGAACGGAGAAAGCGCTCCCCCCGCTGCTGGCCTCGCTCGTGTTCGCCATCCACCCGATCGTCACCGAGGCCGTCTGCGAGCCGACCTTCCGCGAGGACCTGCTCGTGGCCCTGTTCACGCTCTCTGCCCTCGTGCTCGCCATGGGCCATGATCCGAACACGCCGGGCTTCGACCGCTGGCGGGCCGTCTGCTGTACGGTTTTGTGCCTTCTGGCCATCGCCAGCAAGGAGACGGGCATCGTCGCCCCGATAGTCCTGGGCGGTTATTGGTTGCTCTTCCGCCGCGGTGAGCCGGGCCGGTTCTGGGCCGTTGCCATTGGCGGCGCGAAGCTCGTCGTCGTGCTGTTTCTCGCCGCCCGGTTTCTGCTTGAACCGAGTCCCTCGTCGATCTTCGAATCCAAGCCGGAATACCCGGGCGGCTCCCTCTCGCAGGCCATGCTGCTCCAACCGCGCATCCTCGCGTTCTACGCCCAACTCGTGGTCTTTCCAGTCAATCTCTGCGCCGATTACGGGCTCCTGTCTCTCCGTCAACTGCCGCTGCCCGTGGCCCTTCTGCTGCTCGCCACGATTACGATCGCCGGCGTGATCGCGGCCCGCCATGACCGCCGCCTCCTCTTCGCCTACGCGCTGATCCTTCTGCCGCTTGTGCCCGTGGCCAACCTGATCCCGATCTACCGGGCCGCCGCCGACCGCTATCTCTACCTGCCGATGGCCGGCGTGGCGGTCGCCGTGGCCTGTCTGCTCGATGCCCCCTGGCTCGCCGGCCGAGACACGCTCCGGCAGCGGATTCTGGCCGGCTGCATGGCGGTGATCGCAGTTCTCGGAATGGTCTGCATCGAACGCCAGACGGTGTGGGCCAATTCGCTCGCCCTCTGGGAGGATTCCTTCCGGAAAAACCCCAACTCGTTCACCAACGCAGCGGGACTTGGCGAGGCCCTTCGCGAGGCCGGCCGACTGCCGGAGGCCGAGCAGTTCACCCGCGAGGCGATCCGACTCTCGAACGGACAACGGGGAGATGCCTGGGCCACACTCGCCCTCATCCTCGACGCCCAGGGCCGCGCGACCGACGCCGCCGCCGCGCTTGCCAAGGCACTGGAGGTCGAACCCAGGCTTTCCGATCCCGGGGCCAGAGTGAAGTCACTGGCGATGGAACGGCCGATGGCGGAGGATCTCGAGCGGCTCCTCGACGCAGCCAGAGCCGGCTGGCCAGAGCGGACAAAAACAGGATACTGATGGACATGGCACGGATCCCCATCGCAGCATCGCAGGCCCGCGACATCGCTTCTTCCTCCACGGAGGCCAGCCGCTGGCGCGACCTCCTGCTCCATACCGCGATCATCGTGCTCGCCGGCCTGTGGATTTATTCGCCCGCCTACCATGGCGACTGGCTCTGGGACGACGACCAACTGCTCACGCAGAACCCGGTCGTGCAGTCGGGCTCGCTCCAAGGACTCTCCAAACTTTGGTTCAACCCCGACGGCGCCGACTTCTTCCCCCTCTCCTACACCGCGCTCTGGGCACAGTGGCCCTTCTTTAAGAATCAGCCCACCGGCTACCACGTCACCACCATCGTGCTGCACCTGATCGGCAGCCTGCTGGTCTGGGCCCTGCTCGATCGCATACGGATTCCAGGAGCGTGGCTGAGCGGTTTGATCTTTGCCATCCATCCGGTCGCGGTCGAATCGGTGGCCTGGGTGTCCGAAACGAAGAACACGCTCTCACTGCCGCTGTTTCTGCTCTCCTGCCTCTGCTGGGTCGTGCAGGACGACGAACCAGAGGGCCCGCGCCGGGCGCGGTTTTACGTGCTGTCGATCGTGTGCTTCCTGCTGGCGATGCTGGCGAAGACGTCGATGGTGGCCCTGCCGGTCGTGCTGCTGCTGCATGCCTGGTGGAAGCGCGGCACGGTCACGCTGCAGGACGTGATCCGGACGGCCCCGTTCTTCCTGATCTCGCTCGTGCTCGGCATCATCACGATCCAGTATCAGCACGGCCGGGCCATCGGCGCGGAAAAGATCCTCGTCGGCGGCGTGGCCTCGCGGATCGCCACCGCCGGCATGGCGATCCTCTTCTACCTCAAGCAGATCGTCTGGCCGATAACCCTACTGCCGATCTACCCGAGGTGGGAGGTCGATCCGCCCAAGGTCTGGCAGTTTCTGGCTTGGCCCGTGATCGCCGCGGCGGCTGCATGGCTCTGGGCCAACCGGGGCACGGCCGACCGCCCCGGCTGGGGACGGCACGCGCTCTTCGGGCTCGGCTTCTTCCTGCTGTTGGTGCTGCCCGTGCTCGGCTTTGTCACGATCTCCTACATGCGGATCACGTGGGTGGCCGACCACTTCATCTACCTGCCGATGATCGGCGTGATCGCCCTGATCGGCGCCGCGGCGAGGCGGTGGTACGACCACTCAACGGCTTCGGCGCAACCGCTGATCCTCGCCGGCGGGGCGGTCGTACTGGCGACATGCGGGCTGCTCTCGTTTCGCTATGCCAACGCCTGGGCCAGCGAGGACGCGCTCTGGACGCACACGCTCAAGACCAACCACGACGCCTGGCAGGCGCACAACCGTCTCGGCGCGAAGAAATTTTCCCGCGGCGATGTCGAAGGGGGCTACTACCACTTCTCCCAGTCCACAAGGCTCCGGCCCGATCTGGGGGAAACGCATAACAATCTCGGCTCGGCCCTCTCCGCCAAGGGCCGCCTCGACGAGGCCATCAAGGAGTTTGCCGAAGCCTGCCGGCTGACGCCCAACGTGCCGGCGATGCGGGTAAATCTCGCCAATTCGCTGTTCCAGGCGGGCCGCTTCGTCGACGCCGGCGACGCGTTCCGCTCCATGCTGGAGAAAGAGCCAAACAACGCGGCTCTCCTCAACAACTACGCGGTCACCCTCTATAGGCAGGGCAAAAAGGACGAGGCCATCCTGCAGTTCCGCAAGGCGCTCGAAATCAACCCCACCATGAAGGATGCCCGCGAGGGCCTGTCGGTGGCCCTCGGCGAGCAACCCGCCGCGGCCGCGCCGCCGACACGGCCGCAGCAGGAGCCAGTGTTGCCGCCACAATCGACGCTCGGACCGCCACCGTTCTCCGCGCCCACGGGCAAGGCGTTTGATCCGCTCGGCATCCAGGGCAAGTGAGGCCGGGGCCGACCGTGGCCGAACGAGGAGATCCGTGGCCGCAACTGTTTAACTTGCGGAATCCGCGTTGGGGCACAGACAAGTTAAAAACTCGTCCCCACGTTGGCATGGACAAGATGAAATCTCGTCCCCAAATCACCCCAGCCATGTCTGCCGGGCGAGCCGCAGCAGTTCGCCGATGCTCCGCGTGCTCTCGGCGAAATCGGCCTTGCTCGAGCCCCGTTGCCGGTCGGTAAACGTGATGGGCACCTCTGCCAACCGACCGCCGGCCCGGTGCACCTGCCAGAGCAGATCCTCCTGGAATGCATAGCCCTGCGCGAAGGGCCCCGACACCCTGTCGAAGATCGCCAGCCGCACCGCCCGAAAGCCACTCGACGCATCGCGAACCGGCACCCACAGCACCCAGCGTGTGAACCAACCGACCAACCGGCTGGCCACGTGACGCGAGAGGGGCCAGCCGACGGTTCGACCACCGGGCACCCGCCGCGATCCCACCACCACGTCAGCAGGCGTGCCACCAGCTGGCTCCAGCGCCGCCAACAGCCTGGGGATGTCGGCAGGATCGTGGCTGAAGTCGGCATCCATGTTGACAGCCACCTGCAATCCATGCCGGCGGCCGAGTTCAAAGCCCTCGAGAATCGCCGTGCCAAGGCCGCGACGGCCGCGACGCACCAACACGTGCAGCCGCGGTCGCTCTTCCGCGAGAGCCAGGGCGACTCGCCCCGTGCCATCGGGCGAGTCGTCGTCGACGATCAATAGCTGCAGATCGGACGAGACCGCCAACACGCTGTCGACCAGAGCCGCGACGTTTTCGTGCTCGTTGTAGGTGGCCGATACGACGAGCACTCGACCCGAGGGCCAGTCGTCGCGCGAGTGGATGTCTGCGTTGGAGGACATGACGGCGAACAGCGTAACACGCTTCGGAAAAAGGATCTCATCGGCCAAGGATGGCTTTTTCCGCAGGCATTCAGCCGCCGCGCCGCAACCGTGCGAACAGCCGGCGGTAGTCCCCCAGCCGCACGGCCGCGACCACGGGCCGACCCTCGGGCTGCGCCAGCAGATCCTCCTCGATCACAACCATGTCGGAGTCATCCAGTTCGGCGGCCACCACCGTGACGGACGGGCCCGGTTCGGCCGGCGGCTGCGGGATCTCCCTGGACGGGCCTGCCATTCCTCCCCGCGAACGCCCGCGGTCAGCCCCCACCCCTTTCCCTCCATCCACCCCTTCCCCGGGCCGGCTGTCGGCCAGTTCGGCCAACTGCCGAACCAGCGCCGCCCCCTCGCAACTGGCCACATGCTGATGGCGGCTGAAGTCGTCGGGCGACCGCACGAGATACCGTTCCACGATCCGTTCCTCCTGCTCGAAGAACTCCTGGAAAGGATCCGCCGAGGCTTCGAACACGAACTCCACGTCCGGCCCGTGCCAGGGGTCCGACCTGCCGGCAGGAGCCAACTCGTGATCGTCACGGTCGATGATCGCGCCGATGTCGGCGAACGGCCGCATCGTGACTTCATCGGACGGGTCGTCGAGCGACCCAAACTCGATCACGCCCACGCCACTCTCGCTGCCATGCTCGTGGACGATGTATCCATCCGCACTGTCGAATGGGTCCTCGGCGCCGCCATCGATGCCGCTGCCAGGCCGGTCACCATCAGCGACCGGCGGGATGTCGACGGGGTCGCAAAGCGTTTCGCCGGCCACGATGTGGCTGAACAGCGACGGTGACGGCAGCCTCTGGATTTCCTGCCAGGCCGCGGCGATGTCGGCGGGCCTCACGCGCCGTCTGGCATCGGCCACGAGCAGGAGCGATTGGTCGCAGATCTGGTTCATCAGCCGCGGGACGCCATCGGCGGCGCTGTAGATGGCGTCGTCGCAACCGGGCTCGAAGCACTTGTCCCAGTCGAGGCCCGCGGCCTTCGTCTGCGTCCGGAGATAGGCAACGGTCTCCGCATGATCGAGCGGTTCGAGATACGACCGCGCCGCGATCCGCTGCGAGAAGCTCTCCATTTTCGGCGTGCCGAGCCGCTCTTCGAGGGCCGCCGGTCCGGCCAACACGATGTGGACGGCTGGCAGCGGGGTCGGCATGTTCGCCAGGAGCCGCAGTTCCTCGATGAGCCGCAGCGGGAGCGTGTGGGCCTCATCCACGAGGATCACGAGCCCCGATCCACTGGCGGCCAGCCCTCGCACCACCTCCGCCACGGCGATCCGCAGTTCGGCTTCGTCGATGCCGCGGTAGGGCTTCCCCAGGTCCACGAGGATCGACTGCCAGAGCGCCCGCCGGGTGCATATTCTCGCGCCCGACAGCAGGGCCACCCGAAAGTCCTCCGCCACGCTCTCGGCCACCTTCGCCAGAAGCAGCGACTTGCCCGTGCCCGGCGGCCCGACCACCAGCGAGATTCCCTCGGCGCGACGGATCACGCGGTCGATGGCGTGCAGCGCCGCATCGATCGCCCTCGACGGGTGGTAGAACTGCGTCCGCGGGACGGCCATGAAGGGACGGGTGGAGGGATGACGACGGGGTTGATGCACGGGTATGAGTATCCAGAGGTGGCGTTCACAACTTCCGACCCATCTGGTTTCGACCATCGGTCGCGCCTTCCTGCACCGTCCGACCCGGCCGTAGACTTTGCCACCTGGAGGAAACGGCCCGACCGAGACCGGTGGCGCCGAATATGACGCCCGGAGGTGATCGCGTGTTCCATGTGAAGATTTGCGGGGTAACCACGGCGGCCGACGCGGAGATGGTCGCCGCGGCGGGGGCCGATGCCATCGGCCTCAACTTCGTGACGGGCTCGCCCCGCCAGCTCGACCTCGCCCGCGGCCGCGCGGTGGCCGCGGCCATTCCCGCCGGGGTTCTCCGGGTGGGCGTCTTCGCGGGCACCCCGGCCGCCGACATGGTGCAGATCGCCCGCGCGCTTGCCCTCGACGCCATCCAGTTGCACGGTCATCTCGACGGTGGGCAGTCGCCGACCGACCCGCCAGAGCGGTGCGGACAACTCCAAGGTCTGCCCGTGATACGTGCCGTGCGGCTCGAGATCTCCCAGCACGGCAGTGACCCGCTGGCGGCCGCCCGGCAGTGGATCGCGGCCGCGGCCGCGGCTGGCGGACAGCCCACCATGGTGATCGTCGATGCCGCTGTTTCACGTGGCACCGACCCCGGCCGGCTTGGCGGCACCGGGGAACTGGTCGACTGGACGGCCTTGGCCCGGGCCGTCCGGCTGCCGGTGCCGATGGCCGTCGCGGGTGGGCTGACCCCAGAAAACGTCGCCGAGGCGATCCGTAAAACTGGCCTTCCGGCCGTGGATACTGCCAGCGGCGTGGAAGCTGCCCCAGGACGCAAAGACCCTCTGAAAGTCAGGAACTTCATCGCCGCCGCCCACCGCGAGCTGGAGGGGCTCCGCTCACCAACTTTGCGATTGCCGCCGGGAGGCTAGTATGGGAGGATTCCGAACACCTTTCTCCCCCGTTTCAGGAGCCTTTCCCGTGTCGCAAGTCGAAACCCGCCTGCCGTACAAAGTCGCCGATATGTCTCTGGCCGATTGGGGCCGCAAGGAGATCATGCTGGCCGAGAACGAGATGCCCGGCCTGATGGCTCTGCGAGAGAAGTATGGCCGGTCAAAGCCTCTCGCCGGAGCGCGAATCGCCGGCTGCCTGCACATGACGATCCAGACGGCTGTCCTGATCGAGACGCTGAAAGAACTCGGTGCGGAAGTGACGTGGAGCAGCTGCAACATCTTCTCCACGCAGGACCACGCCGCCGCCGCCATCGCCAAGGCCGGCTTCCCGGTCTACGCCTGGAAGGGCATGAACAACGAGGAGTTCGACTGGTGCATCGAGCAGACGCTGTTTTTCAAGGACGGCGAGCCGCTCAACATGATTCTTGACGACGGCGGCGACCTCACCTCCATGGTGCACAACAAGTATCCGGAGCTGATCGGCGGCATCCGCGGCCTCTCCGAGGAAACCACCACGGGTGTGCACCGTCTCTATCAGATGCATGAGAACGGCGAGCTGAAGCTCCCGGCGATCAACATCAACGACTCCTGCACCAAGAGCAAGTTTGACAACCTCTACGGCTGCCGGGAAAGCCTCGCCGACGGCATCAAGCGGGCCACCGACGTGATGGTGGCGGGCAAGGTGGTGGTGGTCTGCGGTTACGGCGACGTCGGCAAGGGCTCTGCCCACTCCATGAAGGCACTCGGTGCCCGCGTGATCGTCACCGAAGTTGACCCCATCAACGCCCTGCAGGCCGCGATGGAGGGCTACGAGGTCACGACCATGGAGGAGGCTGCCTCGCGTGGCCAGATCTTCGTGACGGCCACCGGCTGCCGCGACGTCATCCTCGGGTCGCACATCCAGCAGATGCCCAACGACGCGATCATTTGCAACATCGGGCACTTCGACCTCGAAATCGACATCGCCTGGCTCGAGAACACCAAGGGCGTGAAGAAGGTTGAGATCAAGCCGCAGGTTGACCGCTACACGCTGCCGAGCGGCAAGTCGGTGATCGTGCTGGCGGAGGGCCGGCTCGTGAACCTCGGCTGCGCCACAGGCCACCCGTCGTTCGTGATGAGCACGAGCTTCACCAACCAGGTGCTGGCCCAGATCGCGCTCTGGACGGATACCGACAAGTACGACATCGGCGTCCACATGCTCCCCAAGAAGCTCGACGAAGAGGTGGCCCGCCTGCACCTCGACAAGCTGGGCGTGAAGCTCACGAAGCTCACCCCCGCTCAGGCAGAGTATCTCCATGTGCCGGTCGAGGGCCCCTTCAAGCCCGAGTACTACCGCTACTAAGACCGGCTGGATCCGATCAGCCCGGCTCGACTCATGGCGGGGGCGTCGCGATGCGACGCCCCCGCTTTTTTCATGCGCGGCCGGTTGTGCGCTGCCGGCGTTTCACGTGGAAACATCACGCATTCCCTCTCCCCGTGGCGGCAAGTTTTTAACTTGCCCTTCGCCCCCTCTCCTCGTGGCGGCACGTTTTTAACTTGCCCGCTCGCAGCCACCGCCGCCCTTGGTGTGCTACGCTTTTCCGTTCCACATCTTCCCTCCCCCGACGCGCACACAAGCATGCCCTCCATCGCCTCCCTCCGCGGTCTTCGCTACGACCCCAAGCATGTCGGCAACCTCTCGCAGGTCATCGCCCCGCCCTACGACGTCGTCGACGCGGCGCTCCAGGCACGGCTCTACGAACAGCACCCCGCCAACGTGATCCGACTCGAACTCAACCGCGAGGAGCCGGGCGACGACGACCGGTCGAACAAATACACCCGGGCGGCGAAGTTCCTGAAAGTCTGGCGGGAGCAGGGCGTGCTGATGCAGGAGTCCGCGGCGGCGCTCTACGTCTACCACCAGGAGTTCGAGGTCGAGGGACGCAGGCATGTTCGCCGGGGCGTGATGGCCCGGGTGCGGCTGGAACGCTTCGGCACCGGCAACATCCATCCGCACGAGGAGACCATGTCGGGCCCCAAGCAGGACCGCCTGCTGCTCACGCGGGCCTGCCGTGCCAACCTCAGCCAGGTGTTCGGTCTCTACCCCGACCCGCAGGGCGAGGTGCAGGACCTGCTCGACGCATCCGTGGCCGGGCAGCCACCCGTGGAGGCGACCGACCACCTCGGCGTACGGAGCTGGATGTGGCCCATGACGAATGAGTCGGTCGCCGCCCAGGTCGCTGGGCTGATGGGGCCGAAGCCGGTCTTCATCGCCGACGGACACCACCGCTACGAGACTGCCTGCAACTACCGCGACGAGTTGGCGCAGGAGTATGCGGCGGAGCATGGGGGCGATCCGCTGCCGTCCGACCACCCGGCTAACTTCGTGCTGATGATGCTAGTGGGAATGAGCGACCCTGGTCTTGTCGTGCTCCCCACGCACCGGCTTTTTCTCCAGCCAGCCGTCGCCACCGCGGCCGATCTCGCCGCCAGGCTGGGCGACTGCTTCACCACTGAATCGGCAGGCAAGGGCCCCGCCGACGCCGAGAATGCCTGGCTGGAAATCGAGGCCGAGAACGAGCAAGGCACGCTCGGTCTCTACACATCCGGCGACCAGTCCTGGACGCTGGCCCGGATCACCCCTGCAGGCCGGGCCCGGATGGAGGCGGTGGCAGCCGACCATGGGGCCGCCTGGCGGAGCCTCGGCGGGTCGATCCTCCACCGGCTCGTGATCGGGGAACTATTGGGAGCCAAGGAGATCCCCACACCTGGCTACGTGCACCTCGTGCGGGAGGTGGTGGAGGGGCTGGGCTCGGGCCGCTATCCGCTCGCCGCCCTCGTCATGCCAGCCACCGTGGACGACATCCGCGAGGTGAGCCAGACCGGTGAACGCATGCCGGCCAAGAGCACCTACTTCTATCCCAAGCTCGCCAGCGGTCTGGTTTTTAATCCGCTGGTGTGACGGCTTGCAGAATCCGTGAGGGGCTGCCCATGGCTGTCTACACGTGAAACATGGCATCCTGCCATTTTCGCTTGGCGGACATCCGTCCGCTGGTGCTCACCCGGCCCTCCGGGCCTGGCGCTTATGGATACGACGTATCCGTGAGGGGCTGCCCATGGCTGTCTACACGTGAAACATGGCATCCTGCCATTTTCGCTTGGCGGACATCCGTCCGCTGGTGCTCACCCGGCCCTCCGGGCCTGGCGCTCATGGAGACGACGTATCCGGGAGGGGCTGCCCAGGGCGGT
>CAZOMJ010000014.1:0-7721 GCA_964581055.1 uncultured Candidatus Kuenenia sp. | reverse complement strand
CCACTGCGCGATGTCGACGTGGTGTGCGCCCCAGTCGGTGAACTTGCCGCCCGAGTATTCGTACCACCAGCGGAATTCATAGTGGCAGCGGCGGTTGCGGAAGGGCACCTTGGGCGCCTGGCCGAGCCACATCTCCCAGTCAAGTCCGCCGGGCGGATTCTCGATCGGGAAGGGCCCGCCTGTCGGGGCGCCGTTGATCCCGGCCGTCACCCGCTGGATATCGCCGAGCAGGCCCTTGTGGACGATGTTCACGGCTCGCAGGAACTGGTCCTTCTGGCTGCGCTGCTGTGTGCCGATGAAGAACTGCAGCTTGGGAAATTTTTCAGCGGCGGCCCAGGCGAGCTGGTTTTCCTCGAGCGTCAGCGAGAGCGGCTTCTGGCAGAAGACATGCTTGCCCGCCTGCAGGGCCTCGATGGCGATCTTCACGTGCCAGTGGTCGGTGGTGACGATGCTGACGACGTCGATATCGGGCCGCTCGAGCACCTTGCGGTAGTCGCCGTAGGCGTCGGCCTTGCCCTTGCCGATCCGCACGTCGTACTTGGCCCGGTCGGCCCGATCCTTGTCAACGTCGCAGACGGCAAGGATGTCGCCAAACTGCGCATGCTGGATCGAATCGCCCATGCCCATCGAGCCGGTGCCGATGCAGGCGATCCTGGGGCGGTCATTGGCCTCCTGGTTGGCGAAGGCGGTCGTCGCGAGAGGGATGTAGGGAACGAATCCACTGGTCGTGGCGGCCGCGGCGCCGGCGGCGGAAGTGCCAATGAATCCCCGGCGGGTCGTGCGTGTGTGCTTGGCCATCGTTCATTCTCCTCGTGGTGGGTCTGTCGGCGTGTCGTCGGCGCCTGGGCTTCCGAGAAACGGTCGCAGAGAAGGCCGGCGCGGGCAAGGAAATGTCGCATCGGGGCACGACGGCCGCAAGAGGGGATCGGATGGGCGACATCCCCACAGACTGTTCTCCGGTCGGCTACTTTGTCAGAAAGAGCGGGCTCGTGGCGATCCCATGGACGAGGGACCGCGGACTCGCCGTGTCGTCGGAGCTGCTTGCCCCATCGCCGTGAGAGGGACAAGCGGACGCAGCTAGTCGTGTTCGGACGTGGAGACACGTTTTCAACTTGCCTGTGCCGCGAAGCGGATTTCACACGTTACAAACTGGTGGCCACGGTTCGAATGCCTTCGGCCTTATTCCACGCCCGTCACGTGCGATTCCAAGGCGGCCACCGTCTTGCGGGCGATGTCACGGGCGGCGGTGGCGTCGACCCGCGTGTAAAAACCGGACGGTGTGAGGTCTTCGGCGGCGTAAAAAGCCAGCTCTCGATCGCGACGCAGCGTTCGCGTGCCCGCCGCCAGCGCATCCTCACGCAGGAGGCCGTGCAGCCGGGGGTCGAGACGGAGCACGAACGCGCCCAAGGGACCTGACCGGCCACCGGCGCGGCCCTGCTGCCTCGAACCTTTGATACTGAAACGCATGGATGAGTAATGTCACCGAGCATGCCGAAAAACACGTGGCAATTCACGCCGACGTTAGAATCCCGGGCGTCCAACCAGCCGCAACGTCTCCCGCGGCAGTTCGGGGATCTGGCGAGAGGCCTGGCGATGAAAAGCATGCACTCCGTTTCCATCCGACACATGACTCTGGCCCGGCGGACGGCCGTCGCCACCGTCTGCGGCCTCGCCATGCTGGCAGCCGTGGATTCGGCCAACGCGGCCGACGTCGCGGCGCAGGAGTTGCCCGGCATCTCCGCCCGCGACTGGCCCTGGTGGCGGGGACCGTCGCACGACGGCCACGCGGCCGCACCGCAGACGGTGCCGACATCGTGGTCCGACACAGAGAACGTAGTCTGGTCGGCCGACGTGCCGGGCCGCGGCTCGAGTTCGCCAACGGTCGTCGGCGACCGCGTCTACCTCACCAGTTGCGACGAAGCCGCCGGCAGCCAGTCGGTCTATGCGTACGAGCGGGCCAGCGGCCGGCTCGTCTGGACGAAACAGGTTCACGCGAGCGGCGCGATGCGGAAGCACGAGCGTTCAACCGGTGCGTCGAGTTCCGTCGCCTGCGATGGCGAGCGGCTCTTCGTGGCGTTTCCGACGTCTGGAGCAGTGGTCATCACCGCCCTGTCGCTCGAGGGCGAGCCGGTCTGGCAGACGAATCTCTGCGAGTATCTGATCCATCAGGGCTACGGAGCATCGCCCTATCTCTATAAGGACACGGTGCTCGTGGCGGCTGACCACAAGGGGGGCGGGGCCGTGGCCGCCCTCGACCGCCGCAGCGGAAACGTCGTCTGGAAAAAGCAGCGGCCGCCGACGCCCAACTATTCCTCGCCGATCGTGTTTCGTCTCTTCGGACGGGATCAGCTGATCCTCACCGGCTGCGACAAGGTGATCAGCTACGACCCGGCCACGGGCGACACGCTCTGGGAACGGGAGGGCGCAACCACCGAATGTGTCACCACTCCCGTCACCGACGGCGAGCGGGTGTTCACGTCGGGCGGCTATCCGAAGAACCACGTGTCGGCCGTGCGGGCCGATGGCTCGGCCAGGATCGACTGGGAGAACGGCGAACGGGAATACGTGCCGTCGATGATCGTCCGCGACGGCCATCTCTACGGCGTGCTCGATGCCGGCATCGCCGTCTGTTGGGAGGCAGCCACCGGCAAGGAGCGATGGAAGCGCAGGCTCGGCGGCAATTTCAGCGGATCGGCCGTGCTGCTGGGCGACAGGATCTTCGCCACCAGCGAGTCAGGCGAGACGCACGTGTTCCAGGCCAGCCCCGACCGCTTCGAGTCGCTCGCCATGAACAAGCTCGGCGACGAGGCCTGGGCGACTCCCACGATCTGCGGCGATCGCATCTACCTGCGGGTCGCCACCGGCACGGGCAACGAGCGGCGCGAGAAGCTCATCTGCATCGGGTCGCCGTGACGATCTACGCGAGCGCCGCGTGCAGGATCTCGACCGGGTGCAGGGCCGTGCGGCCGGTGCCGTCTTTGATCTGATGGCGGCAGCTCGTGCCCGGTGCGGCGATGATCACGTCGGCCGCGGCATCGCGAACCGCAGGAAGGAGCACCAGCTCGCCGATCTGCATCGACAGCTCGAAGTGCTCCCGCTCGTAGCCAAACGATCCCGCCATGCCGCAGCAGCCGCTGGGAATCGTCTCGACCGAGAAGTTCCGCGGCAGGGAGAGCGCCTGCACCGTGGCGGCGAGTGAGGAGAGCGCCTTCTGATGGCAGTGGCCGTGGAGCTTGATCTGCCGCGGCTGGTCGGTGAACGACGCCGCCGTGATCCGGCCGCGGGCCGCCTCGCGTGCGAGAAACTCGTCGATTAGCAGGGTCCGCCCCGCCAACTGTTTCGCGGCATCGGCGAGCCGCTCCGGCACGAGGTCGGGATACTCGTCCCGGAAGCCGAGGATCGCCGAGGGCTCGATGCCGACAAGCGGTGCGTCGTCGGTGACGATGTCGGCGAGCAGCTCGACGTTCTTGGCCGCGAGGTTGCGGGCGTCCCGCACGAGCCCCTTCGACAGCTGCGCCCGGCCGCTGTCGACATGGCGGGGAACCACCACCTCGTAGCCGAGTGCCTCGAGCAGTTCCACGGCCTTCATGCCCAGCGGCACATCGAGCGTGTCGGTGAACTCGTCCACGAACAGGTGCACGCGGCCGTTCGCGGGGACGGGCGAGCCGTGCGACGAGATTTCATCTTGGTGGGCTTTCAAACGTAGAGACAAGATTTCATCTTGTTGGGCTTCCGAACGTGGCAACAAGATTTCATCTTGTTGGGCTTGGGGCCGGATTCGGCACGTTGAAAACTTGCCACCACGGAAGTCAAACGGTGCCTGTCCGCTTTTCCCACGGCGCTTGAGCCACGCCGTGAGCGTGGTGCGATGCAGGTGTGGCAGCGACCGGCCGGCCGCGAACCCCATGAACCGCTTGAGCAGGTGCGACACGCCCGGCGCCGACACGGCAAAGTTGTAGGCCCACGGTGCGAGGCTCGCCCACCGCATCGCGGCCGCCGAGCCGGCGATCAAGCGGCTCCGCAGCGGCACGCCCTGCGTATCGTGCAGGTGCTGCTGCCACTCGGCCTTGAGCCGGGCCATGTCGACGTTGGACGGGCACTCCGACTTGCAGGCCTTGCAGGAGAGGCAGAGGTCCATCACATCGGCGATCTCGGGCTGAGCCCAGGGGTTCGCCGCCTCGCGGGTCGAGGAGAGCGCCTGCCGCAGGACGTTGGCCCGCGCCCGCGTGGTGTGCTGCTCGTCGCGGGTCGCCATGTAGCTGGGGCACATCGTGCCCCCCATCGCGGCCGACTTGCGGCACTGGCCCACGCCCGTGCACTTCTCCGCCGCACGCAGCACACCTCCGGTGTCGGCAAAGCGAAACACCGTATCGTGATGCGGCTCGGGCTCGCCAGGCAGGATCCTCAAGGACGTGTCCATCGGCGGCGTGTCGATGATCTTGCCGGGATTGAAGATGCCCTGCGGGTCGAACAGCCGCTTCACCCGCTCGAGCAACCCAAAGCATTCGTCGCCCACCATCGCGCGGATGAATTCACCGCGGAGACGGCCGTCGCCGTGCTCGCCGCTCAGGCTCCCGCGGTATTTCTTCACGAGCGCCGCCACGTCGGTGGCCACGTCGCGAAACATCGCGAGCCCGGCGGGCGTGCGGAGATCGAAGAGCGGCCGGAGATGCAGCTCCCCGGCACCGGCGTGGGCATAGTGGATGCATTCGATGCCGTATTTTTCGGCGAGCAGCTGGTCGAATTCGGCGATGTAGGCCGGCAGATCCTCGACCGCCACGGCCGTGTCCTCCACAATCTCCCGCGGCTTGGCGTCGCCCGGCACGTTGTTCACGAGCCCCTGGCCGGCCCGCCGCAGTTCCCAGACCTTGTCGCCGTCGGCGCCGAAGAGCACGGGGTAGGCGTAGCCAAGGCCCGCACCGCGGAGCTCATCCTCGATCACACGCAGCTTCGCGGCCACGGCCTCGCGGTCGGCGTGCTTCACCTCCACGACCAGGATCGAACCGGGATCGCCGACCACGAACGACCGGTTGCGGGACTGCTCGGCGTTGTCCTTCGTGCAATCGAGGATCTTCTTGTCGATCAGTTCGCAGGCCGTGAGCACGCACGCGTTTGCTGAATCCAGACACGCCGGCATCCGTGACCTATCCGGCTTGTGGCGATGCCGCATCGCCACGAGCGTGGCCCTCAGTGCCTCGTCCACCGTGCCGCAATGCACGACCAGGAGCGCGCCCGGCGGCGGCAGCGGGATCAGGTTGAGCTCATACTCGATCCCGAAGAAGAGCGTGCCCTCGGAGCCGGCCAGCAGCCGACAGAAATTAAAGGGCCGTTCGCCCCGGCTGTCGAAGACCTGATCGAAGCAGGAAGCTTCCATGAGGGCGTCGAGGGCGTAGCCCGTGTTACGGCGGGTGACCTCGGGCCGCGGATAGGAATCGCGGACGAGCCGGCGGTTGGTGGGATTGCCGAGCAGGTCGTGGATCTCGCGGTAGATCCGCGTCTCGAGCGAGTCTGGCCCCGCGACCTTTTCAGCGAACTCTTCAGCAGAGAGCGGGCCGAACGTCACCTCGGAGCCGTCGGCGAGAAAACCTCTCGCGCGGATCAGGTGGTCGCGGGTCGAGCCGTAGGCGATGGAGTTCGAGCCGCAGGAGTTGTTGCCCACCATGCCGCCGATCATCGCCCAGGCCGCGGTCGAGGTTTCGGGGCCGAAGAAGAGCCCGAGCGGCGCGAGATGCTGATTGAGCGCGTTGCGGACCACGCCCGGCTGCACGCGGACGGTGCGTCGCTCAACGTCGACCGCCAGGATGCGGTTCAGGTGGCGGCCCGCATCGACGACGATCCCGCTGCCAACCACCTGCCCGGCCAGCGACGTGCCCGCGGCACGGGGAATCAGGCCGACGCGTTGCTCCGCGGCAAACCGCACGAGTTCGCGGACGTCAGCCTCCGTCCGAGGCAGCGCCACGGCCAGCGGCCGTTCCTGATACTCCGACGCGTCGGTCGAATAGATCGTCCGCGTGAGGTCATCGACGAGCAGGTCGCCCGTGAGGCGGTCTGCCAATGCCGCGAACCGCGCTGTTGAAGGAGACCGATTCATACGCTCCCATGCACCTGACCGGCTGCTCTGATCCGCCGCACTGCGACCATCATGATAGGGTTTCTCGCCGGGAACAAACTTTTACGTTTTCCGTCGCCCGCTTTTACCGGCTCTGGCATGACGCACGAACAACTCTCTCTCTTCGCCGACGCCGACGCGATCGATCCGGCCGCCGTGGACCAGGCCGTGGCCGTCCTTGGCAGCACGCTGCCCCCACACATTCATCTGGGCACGTCGAGCTGGTCGTTTCCCGGCTGGACGGGGCTCGTCTACGCCGCTCGCAACGGCAAACCCGCGAACGAGCAGGCGATCGCACGGCACGGGCTGGCTGCCTACGCGGCGCACCCGCTGTTTCGCACCGTGAGCCTCGACCGCACGTTCTACGCGCCGCTCACTCGCGATGAATTCGTCCGCTATGCCACGCAGGTGCCCGCTCACTTCCGGTTCGTCGTGAAGGCGCCCGCCGCGATCACCGATCCGGTCGTGCGCAGGCCCGGCTCTGGCGAGGCGGCCCGCGACAATCCGCTCTTCCTCGATGCGGCGACGGCAGCCACGACGTTCATTCGGCCGGCGGTCGACGGGCTCGGCTCCAAGGCCGGTCCGCTCGTCTTTCAGTTTCCGCCGCTCGGCCGGAGGCTCTTGTCCGACATCCCGAAACTCGCGGCGAGGATCGCCGCCTTCGTGGCTGTGCTGCCGCGTGGGCCGCTGTATGCCGTCGAGGTCCGCGATCCGCAACTCGTTTGCGAGGCATTCGCGCGGGCCCTCGAGGATGCCGGCGCCGTGCCCTGCCTCGCCGTGCACGCGCGGATGCCACCGGTCGACGAACAGGCTGACATCTTCCGACTCACGCAGCCGTCGGCACGCCTGCCGCTCGTGGCCCGCTGGAATCTCCATGCCGGCCGCGGCTACGAGGATGCGAAGGCCGATTACTTTCCGTTCAATCGCCTGATGGAGGAGGACCTGCCGAGCCGCACGGCCCTGGCGCGACTGGCCCGCACGGCGTCCATGGCCGACCGCGACGTCTTCATCACGATCAACAACAAGGCAGAGGGCTCCGCCCCGCTCTCCGTGCAACGGCTGGCGGAGCAGATCATGGGGTTGCTTCACGAAAAGCAGTCTTTCCCCGAGGAGCTCGGATAGGGTATTCCACCCGTATTCCCCTTGCGGAGCTTCTTCAGGAGACATCGTGATGACCCAGCGATTCAAGCGTTGGACGGGACGGAGCCTGTCCATTTTGACCCTCGCATCGACCGTGATGATTGCAGCCGTGTCGCAGGCCGGCCCGCCGGGCCTCAGCACCAATCCGGGGAGGCACGCGATCTTCCCGGCGAAAGGACAGAGCCCGGACCAGCAGAGGGTGGACGAAAACGCTGCCTATGACTGGGCCTCACGCCAGACCGGCTGGGATCCCTATCAGGCGAAGGCCCAACTCGACCAACAGGTGCAAGCCTCGGCACAAGCAGCCGGCGGTGCCCTGGGTGGTGGTCTAGGTGGCGCCGTGAAAGGCGGAGCGGGCGGCGCTCTCATGGGTGTCGCCATCGGTGCCATCGCCGGTGACGCAGGGAAAGGCGCGGCGATCGGAGCAACGGCTGGCGGCATGGGCGGCGGCCTGACCGGCGGCATGCGTTCG
>CAZOMJ010000013.1:0-19845 GCA_964581055.1 uncultured Candidatus Kuenenia sp. | reverse complement strand
GGGGCTGGCCATGTCCCGAGAGCCGGCGTTGCTGACCAGCGCAGGCAGGATGCCGGAGCGCAGTCAGCATCGAGTGAGCGAAGGGCAGGATGCCCGAAGCGAACGTCCGGCGACGGGGCGTGGCCAGCCCCGAACCGTTGTTCGTAGCGTGTGGTCACATCGACGCCTGGCCGAGGAGCGTGCGCAGCGAGGTCATCGCGATCTCGCCGAACTGCCGCGGCGGCACCCGCCACAGCCGCGGGTTCTGTAGCTCGACGCTGACGGCACCCGCGTAGCCGATCTCACCGAGTCGCCGCACGAGTTCGTCCGGGGGCGAACTGCCCTCGCCGGGCAGGATGCGGTCGGCGTCGGTCGCCATCTCGCGGGGCACGTCTGCCGTGTCGCAGAGTTGCACGTGTGCGAGCGTCTCGCGGGAAAGCAGGTACAGGTCAAGCGGCTTGCTCGGCCCCACCGAAAAATGAAACCAGTCGAGGCAGATGCCCAGATTCGGATGCCCGACATCCTCGACGAGCGCCACTGCTGACTGAAGGTTGTTGGGAAAGCTAGCCCGGGCGTCGAATTCGAGAGCCAGCCGCACGCCCGCGTCGGCGGCCCGGGCTGCAGCCTCCGACAGGCTCATCGAGAGCCTGGAGAGGTCCTGCGGCCCAAGCGGGCCGAAGGTATCTCCGGCGACCACGAGCACGGGGATGGCCAGGGCGCTGAGCAGACTGAGACGGCTTTCGAAATGCGACCAGTGTTCGCGCCTGGCATCTCCCTGGCTCGTGAGCAGGCCTCCTTGGAAGCTCGCCGCGACCGCGGTGATGCCGTGCGCCTCGAAAAGCGCCTTCAGATCTCCTGGGCCGTGGTTCTCAAGATAGGTCTCGGCATGGCCAAGCCAGAGATCGATGGCGTCGCAGTGGCCGGCAGCATAGTCCTCGAGAATCGTCTCGAGACCGCTGTCGAGCGAGCAGACGGTGGAAATGCAGCCCTTCATCGCAGCCGCTCACGCAGCATGTCGACGCACTCGTCGATCGGCACGCGGGTCTGCACGAGCGTGTCGCGATCGCGGAGCGTGACGGTCTTGTCGGAGAGCGTCTGCCCGTCGACCGTGAGGCACCACGGGGTGCCCGCCTCGTCCTGCCGGGCATACCGCCGGCCCACCGAGCCCTTCTCGTCGTACATGCAGGGCATGTGGGCCTTGAGGCGGCGGTAGAGATCGATCGCCACCTCCGGCATGCCGTCCTTCTTCACCAGCGGCAGGATCGCCGCCTTGAGCGGCGCCAGCCGGGGATGGAGTTTGAGCACGGTGCGGCTGCGGGGCTTGCCATCCTCATCAGGCACCTCGTCCTCGTGGTAGGCGTCGCAGAGAAAGGCGAGCACGGCCCGGTCGGCCCCCGCCGACGGCTCGATCACATGCGGCACGTACCGTTCCCGCGTCGCGTCATCGAAGTAGCTCAGATCCTTGCCGCTGCCACGGTGCCGCGGCTTGCCGTCCGGACCGGTTTCCACGACGAGTTGCCCGTCCTTGCGGACAAGCTTGCCCTCCATGTGACTGCGGAGGTCGAAGTCGCCGCGGTGTGCGATCCCCTCCAGTTCGCCGAATTCGCCCTCCGCCAGAAATGGAAACGCGTACTCGATGTCGGCGGTGCCAACGGAGTAGTGCGAGAGTTCGTCGGCGTCGTGCTCCCGCAGTTGGAGTTTGCCGGCGGTGAGGCCGAGGCTCAGATACCAGTTCCAGCGACGGTCGCGCCAGTACCGGTACCAGGCCGCGGAGTCGGCCGGCTTGCAGAAGAACTCGATCTCCATCTGTTCGAACTCGCGGGAGCGAAACGTGAAGTTCCGCGGCGTGATCTCGTTGCGAAAGCTCTTGCCGATCTGAGCGATGCCGAAGGGCACGCTCACCCGCGACGTGTCGAGCACGTTCTTGAAGTTCATGAAGATGCCCTGGGCCGTCTCCGGCCGCAGGAAGGCGCGATCGTCGTCGTTGCCGGCGAGGGCCCCGATACGCGTCTCGAACATGAGGTTGAATTCCCGCGGTTCGGTGAGCGTGCCGGGCTCGCTGGCATCGGGGCCGAGCGCCCCTGCGAGCGCGACGGTGCCGGCCGAGACGCTGGCCGCCAGCGGCACGAGGCTGCCTTCCCACTCGATCTCGTCCACCTGCTTGGCCCGCAGACCGAAGAATTTCTGCGCCTTCTGCACGGTGTGTGGAGCGGCCTCGTCCCCCGACTGGTCGGTGACGACGAACACCTTCTTGCCGCGATGGCTCGCCCAGCGGCCATGCAGATGGTCGTAGCGGTAGCGGCGTTTTGATTCGCGGCAGTCGATCATCCAATCGTGGAACAGGTCGAAGTGGCCGGAGCACTTCCAGACCTGGGGATGCATGATGATCGTGCAGTCGAGGCCGGTCATCTCGTAGGGCGTCGGGGCGCCCGCGAGCGTGGACAGTTCGTCGTGGCCTGCCACCATGTCGTGCCACCAGCACTCTTTAAGGTTGCGCTTCAGCGACACGCCGAGGGGCCCGTAGTCCCAGAAGCCGTTCAAGCCGCCGTAGATCTCGCTCGACTGAAAGATGAAGCCGCGACGCTTGGCGAGCGACACGATCCGGTCCATCCGCGACTGGTCGTTTTGTTTTTCCATGAACTGGTGATCTCGGCGTTGAGAACGGTGGTTGACGGGGAGGCGGAACGGACGACTGCCGGATTCCAAGCCCAGAACGAGGAGTGTAGTAAGCCCGCCGCGCCGCGGTCCACCTCAGGCTGAATCCACGGCGTCTGCGCGGAGCCAGCCTGCAACGGCCGCGTCTCCACGCGGCCCGCGATCGAGCCGCGGCACGACGGTGAGGCTGTCGATGGCGGCCGCAGCGGGCAGGTCGGCCTGCATGCCAAGTTCGATCAGATTGCGACCACCACGCGACGTGGCGAACGCAGCGGTGATCGCGGCGGTGGCCCCGTTGCCGGACGCGGCCCCCACCCCCGTCACCACGCCGCGGAAGAGTTCCGCGGCCGCGACCGCCGTCGCGTCGAGCGTGTCGCCGCTGGCGCCGGGCAGAGATCGGGCCGCATCGAGGATCGCGCCGGCCGCCAGCAGATCCTCTTCCGTGACCTCCCCGTCGGTGCCGGCGCAGACGAGATGGATGTCCGGCGAGCCATGCGCCCGGGCGAGCTCCCGAGCCCGCGACGCCACGGCCGCCCGGTTGACGATCGCACCGATGAGCACCTCGGCCGCGGCCGTGCAGGCGTCGAGCGCGGCGGTGCCGTTGGTCGTCGTGATCACCATCCGCCGTCCGGCCACGCGTGCCCGCGAATACTCGAGCGGGGAATTGCCAAGGTCGAAGCCGTCGATCCGCAGGCCGCCGCGTTCGCCCCCCAGAAGCACGTCGGAGCCAGGACCGCCACCTGCCGCCAGGGCACGGGCCTGGTCGATCGTCAGCACCGGCCGGATGCAGGCCGCCCCGTGAGCCAGGGCGGTGATGATCGTCGTGGAGGCCCGCAATACGTCGATCACGACCGCGATCCCTCCCGCGACCGCCTCCTGCGGCATACGATTGAACACCTCGTGGCAGTGCCAGCGCATCGATTGTTTCAGGAGTGAGCGTGTCGAACGAACAAGCCGGTACCATAGAGTCCACCCCGGGCGGTGTCGACCCGACCGCCGCCGTCGACAAGAGCGGAGCGAGGGTCCGCGGCATGTTCGCCGAGATCGCGCCCCGTTATGACCTCGTCAACCGCATGCTCTCCGGCGGGATCGATGTCTGGTGGCGGCACGTCACGGTCTCCCGCGCGGCGCCGCCGCACGCGGGGGCGATCCTTGACGTCTGCACCGGCACGGGCGACCTGGCGCTGGCCTATCGGGCAAAGTGCGGGCCCGGTGTTCGCGTGGTCGCCTCTGACTTCTGCCGGCCGATGCTCGACCGCGGTATCGAGAAGTCGGCCAAGACGGGGGCGGCGATCGAATGGGTGGAGGCCGATGCGATGGCCCTCCCCTTCCCCGTCGCGACGTTCGATCTGGTGACCGTGGCGTTCGGTCTCCGCAACATCGCCGACACCTCCCGCGGTCTCGCGGAGATGGCCCGGGTCTGCAAGCCCGGCGGCAGGTTGGCAATCCTCGAATTCTCGCTGCCGCGGAACTCGGTCATCCGCAACGCGTATCTCTGGTACTTCCGCCGCGTGCTGCCCTTCATCGGCAACACCGTGGCCCGCAACGCCTCCGATGCCTACACCTATTTGAATCAGAGCGTGGAGGCCTTTCCCGCAGGAGAGTCGCTGGCCACGATCGTTCGGGCCGCCGGCTTCGAGCGGGTCGACATGGTGCCGCTCTCGTTCGGCATCGCCACCCTGTACATCGCCGCCCGCGCATCGTGAGAGCCCACATGCCATCGCCCGCCGACCAGACTCGATCCACTCTGCCAATCGTGCTCGGCATCACCGGTGCCTCCGGCGCCGCGTATGCCGTGCGGTTGCTCGAAGTGTTGCTCGAGGCGGGACGCGAGGTGCACCTGTCGATCAGCCCGTCGGGCCAAGCCGTGATCGGCGAGGAACTGGGGCTCCGCATCGACCTCGAGCGGTTCGAGCCGGAAACGCTGCTCGGCAGCACGTCTCCGGCCCTCGGGCGGCTCGGTCATCTCGCTTATTTTCATCATAAAAACCTCATGGCTCCGATCGCCAGCGGCTCATTCCTGACCGCGGGCATGGTGATCTGCCCATGCAGCGGCAGCACGCTCTCGGCGGTGGCACACTCGATGGGAGAAAACCTTCTCCACCGTGCGGCCGAGGTGCACCTCAAGGAACGGCGCAAGCTGGTCGTCGTGCCACGCGAGACGCCGCTTTCATTGCCGCAACTGAAGAACATGCAGGCGATCCACGAGGCGGGCGCCGTCGTGCTGCCTGCATCCCCCGGCTTCTACCACGGCGCCAAATCGGTTGACGATCTCATCGACTTCGTGGTGGCGAGGATCTGCGACCAGCTCGGCGTGGCCAACACGCTGATGCGCCGCTGGGGCGAGGCAACCTGATGGCGGCCGGGCTGCGAACCTATCTGGAACTGGTGCGGTTCAGCCACACGATCTTCGCGCTGCCGTTCGCGATCATGGCGGTGCTGATCGCCATCGCGTCCGACGGCGGTCCATCGGTGGCGGCGGGGGGGATCCAGCCCTGGCTCAAGCCGCTCATCGGCATCCTCATTTGCATGGTGTCGGCCCGCACGGCCGCGATGGCGTTCAACCGACTGGTCGACCGCACGATCGACGCAGCCAATCCGCGGACCGCGACCCGCCACCTGCCGCGAGGCGCCGTCGGCGTGGCCGAGGTGCTCGGCCTGATCGTCGCCTCGTGCGTGGCGTTCATCGCGGCCACCCTGCTCTTCCTGCCCAACTGGCTGCCGGTGGCCCTTTCAGTGCCCGTACTCGCCTGGCTGCTCGGCTACAGCTATGCGAAGCGATTCACGATGTTCGCCCATGTCTGGCTCGGCGTGGCACTTGGCCTCGCGCCGGTGGCTGCGTGGATCGCCCTGCGTGGTGCCGCCGTCCTGAACTCTCCCTCCGATCTCTTGCCGGCAGCCATCCTCGGGCTGGCCGTCGCCGTGTGGGTGGCAGGCTTCGACACGATCTACGCCTGCCAGGATGCGCAATTCGACGCCGCCCACGGTCTGCAGAGCATCCCGGCGCGGCTGGGCGTGCCGCGGGCCCTCACACTCGCGGCTGTCTTGCACGGGCTCACGCTCCTGCTCCTGGCCCTGCTGCCGATGGTCGTGCCCCAGCTCGGGGCGATCTACTGGCTGGCTCTGGCGGCGATTACGGCCCTGCTCATCTGGGAGCACTCGATCGTCCGCCCGGACGACCTGTCGCGGGTGAACGAGGCGTTTTTCAACGCCAACGCGATCATCGGCCTGGTACTGCTGGTGGCAATTGCGGCCGACCTGTGGTGGTGAACGGGGCCGGTTTTTGCCCATTTTTTCGCCCGCTTTTCCCCCGGTTCGGCCCGTGCTGTTGCAATCTGCCGTGGGGTGCGGTTTAAGGACTGTGGGAAATTCCGCCTCCCGGCCGGCCGCGGGAGAAAACGGGTAGCCGCAACCTCATACAGGACTCTCCATGATCCGCGCCATCACGCCGTCGCTCGACCCCATCCGCGAGAAGATCGAGGCCGGGGAACGCCTCAATGCGACCGAAGCCGAGATGCTCTGGGACGAACGGCTCGACTTGCACGAATTGGGAGAACTGGCCAATTTCGTCCGCGAGCGGAAGAACGGCAACAACGGGTGGTACAACATCAACACCCACCTCAATCCAACGAACGTTTGCGTCTATAGGTGCACGTTCTGTGCGTTCCGGGCCGACCTCCGCGAGGCCCGCGGCTACGTGATGAGCGACGAGCAGATCCTCGCTCGGGGCCAGGAGGCGGTCGCCGCCGGTTCGACCGAGATGCACATCGTCGGCGGCCTGCACCACCAGCGGGATTACGACTGGTATCTCAACATCATCAGGCTGCTTCACGACCACTATCCTTCGCTCCACCTGAAGGCCTGGACGCCCGTCGAGATCAACTGGTTCTGCCATCTCACAAAACGGTCGATCCGCGACATCCTCATGGAACTGAAGGACGCAGGGCTCGGCAGCCTGCCCGGCGGCGGTGCCGAGATCTTTCATCCCGAGGTCCGCGACAAGATCTGCGAGCACAAGGCTGACACGAAGGAGTGGTTCAACGTGCATCGCACGGCCCACTCGCTCGGCCTGCGGAGCAACGCCACCATGCTCTACGGTCACATCGAAAACGCCTACCACCGCACCGATCATCTCCTTCGGCTCCGCGATCTGCAGGACGAGACCGGCGGCTTCCAGACGTTCATCCCGCTCGCTTTCCACCCCGAGAACACCCGGCTCTCGCACATCCCGAAGCCGACCGCGGCGATGGACCTGCGAACGGTGGCGGTATCCCGGTTGGTGCTCGACAATTTTGATCACGTGAAGGCCTACTGGATCATGCTGGGCATCGGCACAGCCCAGGCGGCGCTTGCCTACGGTGCCGATGATTTGGACGGCACCGTCCGGCACGAACTCATCTACCACGACGCCGGAGCCACGACGCCGGAGGTGCTGTCGGTCGACCACATCCAGCGACTCATCCGCGAGGCTGGCCGCGACCCCGTGGAACGCGACACGCTCTACCACCGTGTGGTCCGCGACGGCACGGCGTGGACAGCGCTGCCCGTCAGCGCGTCTTAGCGACTGGGTGACGCGCCGGCCGCGCCTCACGAACACGCTCCGCTCACTCGATGGCGGCGGCGCTCTCGGCATCCTGCCTTCGCTTGCCGCCAGCACCTGCTCCTGGGGCATGGGCAGCCCTCACGGATGCATCAAGTCACCGAATTCGATCGATGGGAAGCCCGGAGCGGAAGCGACGGGGCGGTTTCACGAAAAACATGGCATCGTGTCGCTCTGACAGGCGGATGTCTGTCCACAGTTCGTTTCTTGGCGGGCCTCCGCCCGCAGCTGAGAGCCGGGCATCGGCAAAGGTGGAAGAGACGAGGAGGATGTCCGACTTGTTGTGCGCACCGTGCCGTCACGCGTCGCAAGTCGGAATCTCCGAGCGACGCGGCCTTTGCCGTCCCCGGCGGTGCGGTGCCATCAGGCACGCGGCACCATCATGCATTTTGTATGGCCACGAGGACCGTGTCGGCCATCGAGCGGGCCGAATCGATGGCGGCCTGGTTCGCCGTGAAGGCGTTGATCACCGTGGCGGAGCCGCCGTCGCTGTCCATCGAGACCACCGTCACCATCACGCCGGCGCCGTAGTGATTGCCCGCCGTCGTGATCTTGCCGGGCTGCACCGGATCGAAGATCTCGAAGCCGGAGTTGATGAGCACCTGCTGGGCGACCTGCAGGGCGACGATCGGAGCGAGATAGCACTTGTAGCCGTAAGCGAAGCAAAACACGAACAAGACTCCAGAAGGGTGACGGATCAGCTCATGAAGCTAGCATGCCGATCGCCGGACGGCATCAGCCCACCTTCCCGAGGCCGAGCTGCTCCCCCCACCGCTTGAGAATGAGTTCACGGAGGCGGCTCCAGCTCGGAGCCGAGAGGGAGGGATCGCGGGCGAAGAGTTCCAGGGCGTCGCGGCGGGCCTCTGCCACCACCGACGAGTCGCGGAGCAGGTCGGCCAGATACATCGGCGGTGCCCCGCTCTGCCGCGTGCCCACGAGTTCGCCCGGGCCGCGGAGCAGCAGGTCCTGTTCGGCCAGGGCGAAGCCGTCGGTCGTGGCGACGAAGGCGTCGATCCGGGGAATCGAGGCGTCGGCCGACGCCGTCACGGCGCCGCAGATTCCCTGCGTGGCGCCCCGCGCGACGCGGCCGCGGAGCTGGTGGAGCTGCGCCAGGCCGAATGAATCAGCGTCGAGGATCGTCATGATGGTCGCCTGCGGGACGTCGATCCCCACCTCGATCACGCTCGTCGCCACGAGCACGTCGATCTCCGCCGCGCGAAAGCTGTCCATGATCGCCGCCTTCTCCTTCGGCTTCATGCGACCATGCACCAGGCCGAGTCGAAAGGCCTCCAGCGGCCCGTTGGCGAGGTGCTCGAGCGTGCTCGAGATGCTGGCAAGCTCGCGCTTCGATTCATCGACCGCAGGCACGACGACGTAGCCCTGGCGGCCTTCTGCGAGCTTCTTGCAGCAGAACTGCCACCATTGGTCGAGCTGCTCCGGCCCGACCCGGTAGGTCCTCACCGGCTGGCGGCCCGGCGGCTGCTCGTCGAGCACCGAGACGTCGAGGTCGCCATACACGGCGTGGGCGATCGTCCGCGGGATCGGCGTGGCGGTCATCACCAGCACGTGCGGATCGGTGCCCCCCTGTTGCAGCGTCGCCCGCTGGAGCACGCCGAAGCGGTGCTGCTCGTCGATCACGACGAGCCCGAGATTGCGGAATTTCGCCGTCTCTCCGCAGACGAGTGCCTGCGTCCCGACCACGATCCCCGCCTCACCCGACTGCATGCGGTCGAGGATTCGCTTCCGCTCTTTCGCCGGCTGGCCGCCCACCAGCAGCTGCACTTCCACGCCGCTACCGGCGAGGAGCCGCTCGAGCGTCGCCATGTGCTGGCGGGCGAGCAGTTCGGTCGGCGCCATGATGGCGGCCTGATACCGCAGCGGTTTTTCCACTGCCGAGTCCCCGCCCGGCTTCACCGGGGTGGCGGCCACGGCGAGCATCGCGTAGATCGCCACGGCCGTCTTGCCGCTGCCCACGTCGCCCTGCAGCAGCCGGTTCATCGGCCGCGGGCACCGCATGTCGGCGACGATTTCCCCGCAGACCCGCCGCTGCGCGGGCGTGAGCGGGAATGGAAACCGGGCCCGAATGCGGCTGTCGAGCCTCGCATCGACGTCGATCGTCGGCGCGGCATGGTCCCGTTGCTGCCGCTCGCGGTGCATCCGTAAAGCCAACTGCAGCATGAACAGTTCCTGGTAGACGAACCGGCGGCGGGCCGCGTCGATCATGCTCTGGCTCGACGGGCAGTGGATCTCGCGAAAGGCCTCGCCGATCGGCAGCAGCGACTTTGCAGCAAGCACATCGGGCGGAAAGGCCTCGGCCGGCAGGTCGGCAACATGGTCGAGAGCCGCCTGCACGGCCGCGCGGACGGCCACCTGCGGCACGCCCTCGGCGAGCGGGTAGATGGCGAGCCAGTCGGAGGCGTGAGGCTGCTCGTCGCTCGAGAGCCAACGGACCTCGGGATGATTGAACTCCCAAATGGTGCCGCTTCTCTTGGGCACTCCCGCGATCACCACCCGCATGCCGGCGGCGAAGCGACGGTTCATGAAGGGCATGTTGAACCAGACGGCGCGGGCGCTGCCGTCCTTGCAGGCCAGCAGCACGGTCAGCAGTGGCCGGCCACCGGCGGTCGTCCGCGCGGCGACACTCGTCACTTCGCCGGCGATGGAGGCGTGTTCCCCTTCGCGGAAATCGGCCACCGCATGCGCTCCGCTGAAGTCGCGGTATTCCCGTGGGAAATGCATGAGGGCATCGGACGCCGTGACCAGATCCAGCCGGACGAGTTTCTCCGCGCGGGCGGTACCGACGCCGGGAAGGCGTTCTAGCGGCGTGGCGAGGCTCCGCGGGCGGCCCGAGTCATCCTGGGCCAGCGGCCGTTCGGAGCCTGGGCGGGGAGCAGTATCTGCGGCACGGGAGGGGTCCATGGCCGCAGTCTATCCCGTGCGTGAACAGCCTCGTCAAATGAAGCAGCCCGCCTCTCCCAAGTCGGAAGGGCGGGGCACGTGATGAAGCTTGCCCAGATGCCTCAGCCGGATGCCTCAGCCAGATGCCCGCGACGATCAACCGGCCGACGAATCAGCAGCCTGCTTCGACCGACGCTTCAGGCGTTTGAATCCGAGTGCACCAGCAACCCCCACCGCAGCGAGAGCGATCGTGCTGGGCTCAGGAACCAAGGCAACGCGAAAACCGATTCCGGCCGACGCGCCGGTGCCCAACGTATAGACGCCATTATCAATGGATTGCGAAAAATCACTGGCGCCGGCGTAGCTACCATTCGCAAGATACGCCTCCTGCTGGTTCGTGCCGCTGGCATTCGGATTGATCTTCCCCGTCCACTCCCGCACATTCCCCGAGGCATCGAAAAGTCCGTAGTAATTATCGGCATTCGTGAACGAGCCGACGTCTTGAGGCCCCGAGCCACTCACCTGGTAGACCACACCATCCGCGGCCGAACCACCGGTGCCGGAAACGATCGTGTTGAGTCCCGTGCCATACGTTGAGTAACCCGGTGTGTCGGGATTGTAGAAGGCAGCCTTGACCCACTCGCTTGCAGAAGGAAGCCTCCAGATCGAGCCGGCGTTCCATGAGACGATGTTGCCCGACGTCGCCGTGCCGAGTGTATAGGTTCCGTTGTTCACGGCCGCGCCCGTGGCATCGACAGGCCTGCCGTTTTCGAGCCAGTTGACGTACCGCGCTGCTGAAAACCAGCTCACCCAGTTGACCGGCTTCGACTCAAAGCCAGACGCCGCGGAGTAGGTGTACGCACCGCTCGTGCCGCTTTGAATAATGCCGCCGAAGGTTGAGGCCGAACTGGTGCCCATGTTGGCGTTGTAGACGCTGTTGGCGTTGGACTGCCCCACCGAATTGAGGAATGCCGCATACTGGGTATTGGTGATCTCGTATTTGCCGATTCCGTATGAGTAGTTCACCGTGCCAATGCCACTCGAACCCCAAAACGCATTGTTGCCTGTGTAGGCGGCGTTGCCCGGATTATTCACCCAGACGACATCCGGCACCGTCGACATCGGACCGGCAAACACAGCCGCAGGAAGATTCAACGCCGCGACGGCAAACAAGACACAAAGAATTTTTTGGGCAAAACCGCGTTTTTGCGACTGATTCATAAGCCAAATGCTAACTAAACGAAGGCGTGAGTGGGGGCGTTGCTGTTGTGCGAACCACATATGAACGGGCGAACCGAATAACGAGATAACTAGCAGAGGACTTTCATTTGATCTTCCAGTCGCCGGCGGCGAGTGGAAAACTGCGGAAGATAGACAGAAAAATCGTCACGACCGAACTAGACTAACTGGTACGAAACCGGTGTCAACAAAATTTTCGCGGGGCCAAGCCGTTTTTCCCGCCCCGTGCATCCTCGAGTTCTCCGGGAATGCGTGAGGATGCCGTCCAATGGTCGCCGCCCCATCAAAATGCCGCAAAAAGCCGTGAAAAAAGCCATTTTTGCTCTCTGCCCTGAGCCCCCGCCGACCGTTTCCTTCGGCTGCGGCCGGAACACCCAACGGCCGGCAAGGTGTCCCGAGGGCGACCCCGACGGCCACCGGCCTGCCCGCCAAGCCCAGGAGGGCTGAAATCGCGTGCAAACACTGGCGCTCATCCGACTGCACAAGACAGCCGGTACATCGTTCATGACCGGCCTCGCCTCCGGTTTCGAGGCTGCGAAGGTCTGCCCCTGGGCCTTTCAGTACGAATTCCTGGGCAAGAGCCCGGAAGAGCTTGGCGAGTACGAATTCTTCTGGCCTCACATGGGCCTGACGCAGGCCAAGGAGATCCTTCCTGATGCTCGAGTGGTCACGATCCTACGAAAGCCGCAGGACCGCGTTCTCTCCTCCTATCGCTACTGGAGAACGCAATACCGCTCGGCACCCGACCATCCCGATCTGCACGACTTGTGCCACAAGGTGAGGGATATGTCGCTCCTCGAGTATCTCGCCAGCGACGACCCGGTGATTCTCCGTGCGATCGACAATGCCCAGTTTCGCTTCATCTGTGGCGGTGAATTCGGCCACGACAGCGCGACCCGCGCCCAGTTGTTTGGTCCGGCCGCGCCGTTGGGCGATCTGGTCGACCTCGCCCTGCAGCGAATGCAGGAAGACTTTGACTTCATCGGCGTCGCTGAGCATATGGAAGCATCGCTCAGCAAGGCGTCGCGTGTGTGCGGCCTGAATATTCGCGTTGCTGACTACCGCAACAACGTCAACCACGATGCTGCAGATGCCGGGCTGACGATCACAGCCGAGATGCAGCGGCACCTTGATCGACTGACGAAGTACGACGCTATCGTCTACGACCGTGCAGTCGCCGCGATCTCCGACGCTGATCCGCGACCATAGACGCATGCCGCAGATGCCCGCCGCCCGATGAGTCGGCTATCTCGAGCCGGGCCGGGGAACGGCGGCACCATTCCGCTGGAGTTCCTTGTAGGCCTCCACCGCCAGGCGGTCGCACTGTTCGTTTTCGGCGTGGCCGGAGTGGCCGGCCACGTGCGTGAACCGGATCGTATGCGATGAGGCCAGCCGGTCGAGCTCCCGCCAGAGGTCCTCGTTCTTCACCGGCACGAGTTTCCCCTTCTCCTTCCGCTTCCAGCCCTGCTGTTTCCACTTCGGCATCCACTCCGACAGGCCGGTGCCGACATAGACGCTGTCGGTCACCAGCTCCACCACCGTCGGCCGCTTCAACTGCTGCAGCCCCTGCACGACGGCGGTCAGCTCCATGCGGTTGTTCGTCGACACGGCCTCGGCGCCGGAGTCGCTCGTCTCACGACCGCTCTGCGGATGCCTGAGGATGTAGGCCCAGCCACCCGGGCCAGGATTGCCGCTGCATGCGCCGTCGGTGAACAGCACCACCTCGCCCGCTTCCCGATCCTTTGCCATGGAACGTTCCCTGCTCGTTTCCTGTTGCCCGGTGACTACGCCACATCCCGGGAGTTGCCCGCCGTTGCGAGCGATGCCGGCTCACCATCGGTGCCGAACTGCATCGCGGCCCCGGCACCTGCCGAGGCCCCCTGCCCTCTCGTCGACAGCCTTACCGGCAGCCGCACGGTAAACCGGCTGCCCCGGCCCAGCTGGCTCTCCAGCGAAACGTCTCCGCCGAGCAGCCGGCAGAGTTCGCGGACGATCGAGAGCCCCAATCCCGTGCCGGAAAATTCCCGCGTCATCGCGTCGTCACCCGTCTGGAAGACCCGTCCCTGCCGGAACTTCTCGAAGATCGCCTGCTGCTCTTCCTCCGCGATGCCCACGCCGGTGTCGATCACGTCGAGCAGGAGGTCCGGGCCGCCGCCGGCAGCCTCGTCCGCGAGCCGGGCACGCACGTCGATCCGCCCGCCCTCCGGGGTGAACTTCACCGCGTTCGAGAGCAGGTTCGCGAGAATCTGTTGCACCTTCGCCGCGTCCTGCTCGAGTTCGTCGAGCCCCGGTCCAATGTCAAAGGCCAGGTCGATCCGCTTCCGCTCGGCCAGCGGCCTGACCATATCGCACTGGGCCGACACGATCGACTCGAGCCGAAACACGCCCGGCCGAACCTCCATCTTGCCCGCCTCGATCTTGGCGAGGTCGAGGATGTCGTTGATCATCTCCAGCAGCATGCGGCCCGAGGAGCGGATGTTCTGAACATAGCGTTTCTGACGGTCGTCGAGCGACTCGATCGAGCCGAGCACGTCGGAAAAGCCGATGATGCTGTTGAGCGGTGTGCGCAGCTCGTGGCTCATGGTGGCGAGGAAGTCGCTCTTCAGCCGGTTCATCTCGTAGAGATGAAGATTGGCCTGTGCCAGTTCGTCGACCTTGTCGTCGAGATTGCTGTTGGCCTTGCGCAGATCCTCCTGGGAGTCGACGAGGCCCCGGAGCATGCGATTGAAGGCGACTCCGAGTTCCTCGAACTCGTCGGCCGTGTGGATCTCGGCGCGGGCCTGTACGTTGCCCCGTCGCACCTCGTCGGCCACGTCGCGCAGGTGCTCGAGCGGCTTGACGATCACGTAACGGACGATCGCGTAGGCGGCGAGCATCGCCAGAAAGACGGTCATGATGGCGGTGGCGGCGAGAATGGCACGGTTCCAATTGATCGCCTTGCGGGTGGTGGAGTCGGGCATCACCACCTTCACCACCGCCATGAGATCGTCGTCGGCCAGCAGCACCCGCGGCCTGCCGGCGGGCTCGGTATCGGCGGTGGCCGCCGTGTCGCCGATCACCCCGCGATATTTGTGGCAGCCGGCGCAGCTGCTCCGCCACCGCACCGGCTGGTAGTAGTGGTATTCCGCGTTGTCGGCCGTGCGGAACTCCCGGTATTCGGTGGAGGGGGTCGGCGGCCCGCCCTTCGGCGCGGCTTCTGGCAACCGATCCTGGAAATAGGCGAGGACGGCGGCGTCGAGACGGGAGTATTTACCCCGCTCCTCCGGCACCGCATCGGGCTTGAGCAGCCAGCTCTGGTACTGCTCGCTCTGCAGGGTGCGGCTCAGGAACTCGATAGCGCTGGCATACTGCTGCTCCGGCTCGAGCGTCTTCCAGTGGTATTGCAGCATGATGGCATCGACGAGGTGCCGGCCCGTGCTCCGCGTCGTGGCGTAGACGAGCGACTCGGTGCTGCTGCCATACCACCAGAAGCTGCCGGTGATCAGCACCAACAGGCAGAGCCCGAACAGGAAGCGGCATTTCCGCTCCAGGCTGGTTTCGCCCAGGATGTCCTTGAATGTTCGGTATGCCATAGATGAACGCCTTCCCTCGCCATGCTACCCCGGCCGGTTTCCCGGGCGAAAGGCAGGAAAATTCAGGCTGCAGTCGGCGGCACATGGTGCTGCGCCGCCGGGGACGGCAGAAGTCTCGTCGCGGAGGATTTTTCTCCTTCCACGACCTACGGCAGCTCAATCCCCAGAAGGTCGAAAAATCCTAACGCTCCTCGAGCTTCCGCCGATCCCCGGCTCGACCCAAGAATGCTTCGCAGGACGCGAAGCCCAGCACCAGCAAACGGCGTTTGCCAAGAAAAAATCGCACGATGCGCAATCCTGTTCGGCACGGTACGTGCTGTCCTCCGTGGCGGCAAGTTTTTAACTTGTCCGGTTGCTCATGAAGCCAGTGCTTTCGGGCCGCATGGGTTCGGGGCTGCCCACGCCCCGAACCGCGAGAACACCGGCGTGCTATCTGTGATCGGTATTTACAGCATCTCGACCGGGTCGACGTCGATGATCCAGGCGACGTTGTCGGGCGTCTGGAGCGATGCCGTGGCGCGGCGGACGAGATCGCGAAGCTGGCCTCCGTCGGGACCGTGAATCTGCGCGTGCCAGCGGAAGCGGTCGCGGAGGCGGGCGATCGGCGCGGGGGCGGGACCGAGCACGCGGATCTGCCCGCTTTCCTGCGGCATGGCGGCCGCCTCCTTGTGGAGCCGATCCACGATGTGGCCCGCCCAGTTCGCCGCGGCCTGCTCGTCGATGCTGCGGACCACGAACCGCACGATGCTGCCGAAGGGCGGGTAGAGCAATGCCTCGCGGATCGGCAACTCGCTCCGCACGAATGCCTCGTAGTCGTGTGCGGCCGCAGCACGGATGGCCGGATGTTCGGGAGTGCTCGTCTGCACCACCACCCGACCGCCGAGCGAACCTCGGCCGCTGCGCCCCCCCACCTGCGTGACGAGCTGGCAGGTTCGCTCGGAGGCGCGGAAGTCGGCGAGGTGCAGGCTGGCATCGGCGTTCACGACGCCCACGAGCATCACCGCCGGGAAGTCGAGTCCCTTGGCGATCATCTGCGTGCCCACGAGGATGTCGATCTCCCGATTGCGGAAGGCGTCGAGGGTGCGCTCGTGGCTGCCCCGTGACCGCATCGTATCGGTGTCCATGCGGGCCACGCGGGTGCCGGGAAACGCCGCGCGAATCTGGTCCTCGAGCCGCTGTGTGCCGGTGCCCCGCGGCACGAGGTTCGGGGCCGAACAGGAGGGGCACGACGATGGGAGTTTCGTGACGAGACCGCAACCGTGGCAGATGCCGCGACTGCCGGGTTGGTGCAGCGTGAGCGCGATGTCGCACTGTGGGCACCGCATCGTGTGACCGCAGGCCCGGCATTGCACGGCCGTGGCGAAGCCGCGGCGGTTGAGCAAGAGCATCACCTGTCCGCCCGCGTCGAGCGCCCAGCGGATGCCGGCCGCCAGCCGTGGCGTGACGGCGCCCCGGGAGCGGCTGCTTGGATCGCGGAGGTCCACCGAAAGCACCGGCGGCAGTTGCGACCCGCCCACGCGTCCCGGCAGCCGGCACATCCGCCACTCCCCCTTGAGGCACCGCTGAAAGGTTTCGAGCGCCGGGGTCGCCGAGCCAAGCACGAGCGGCACGCCCTCCGCCCGCGCGATCCACTCCGCCACGTCGCGGGCATGGTAGCGCGGTGCGGTCGCCTGCTTGAACGTGGTTTCATGCTCCTCGTCGATGACGATCAGGCCAAGCCGCGGCGTGGGGGCGAAGATGGCACTGCGGGCACCGACAACCACCCCTACCTGGCCGGCGGCGATCTCACGCCATTGCGCGTGCCGCTCGGCCGGCGTCAGGTGGCTGTGCAGCACGGCCACGCTCCCGAAGCGGGCCCGGAACCGGTCGCAGGTCTGCGGGGTGAGGCTGATTTCGGGCACGAGCACGATCGCCTGTTTGCCGTATGAGAGCGTCTCCTCGACCGCCTGCAGATAGACCTCGGTCTTGCCGCTGCCCGTCACGCCGAAGAGCACGACTGTCTCATGTCGTCCTCCGCGGAGCGGATCGAGGATCGCCTCGAGGGCGGCGGCCTGCGCCGGCGCGAGCGACGTGGGCCGATCGTGGCTGATGGGGGCCCTGCCGCCAGCGTCGGCCGGCGGCCGGCCGTGCGGGCGGTCGACGCTGCCGGCCTCGCGGAGCAGCCCCGTCTTGAGGAGCCGCATGATGACGGCGCGGCTCGCGCCCGTGGCCTGCGTCAGCGAATCGGCCGTGGCCGGCGTGGCAGCGGCCGCGAGCACGCTGGCCTGCGCCGGCGTCGGCGCCCGGGCTGGCGCCACGCCGGTGGCCACCAGCAGGGGCACGGCACGGCTCTTTCTGCGCAGCCGCACGCCCGCCGGCAGGACGGCCTCCAGCACCTCGCCCCAGCGGGCCATCCAGCGATCGGCCATCCATTTTGTGAGGTCGAGCATCCGCCGCGACAAAAGCGGGGCCTCGTCCTCCACTCCCAGCACGCTCTTGAGGGGCGTCTGCGGCAGTTCTCCGCTGCGGACCCCGACGCAGTAGGCGAGCCGTTCCCGGTTGCCCCGCCCCAGCGGCACGATCACCCGCCGGCCGGGCTCCACCGCGGCGGCCAGCGGATCGGGCACCAGATAATCCAGCGGCTTCTCGATCCCGTCGGGCAGCACGACGGTGGCGATGATGCCCTGGCGGGCGTCATCCTCGGTCCACTGGGGACCGCTTTCGAAGAGGCTGCGTTGGCTCGTATGCTGGTGCGACATGCGTGGATTAGACCGCGGCGATGGCATGCTGAGGAAGCCCACGGGCTCACGAGGAACCAACCGTGCGAATTGGTGTGTTTGGTGGCAGCTTCGATCCCGTGCACATCGGCCACCTGCTGGCCGCCGAGTGCTGCCGCGAGCAGGCGGCCCTCGACCGCGTGCTCTTCGTGCCGGCCGCCACCCAGCCCCACAAGCAGCATCGGCAGCTCGCCTCGGGGCAGCACCGGATGGAGATGCTGGCTCTGGCAACGGGCGGGCACGATGCGTTTACGGTTTCAGGAGATGAGATTGATCGCGGGGGTGTCAGCTATACGGTCGACACGCTCGAACGGCTGAGGTCTCGGCATCCCGGTGACGAACTGTTTCTCATCCTCGGTCCGGATGCGTTCCTCGGACTGCCCTCCTGGCGGGAGCCACAGCGTATCGTCGAACTGTCGGGCATTCTGGCTGTGGAGCGGGAGTCGCTCGACGATCTCACCGGCGCGGTCGCCGGCGGACCGCTCGAATCCTTGCTCGGGCGCGACAGGCTCGATCGAGTGATTGCCGAGCGGGTGAGGCTGCCAGCGATTGGCATCCGTGCGAGCGACCTGCGGGCAGCCGTGGCGGCCGGAAAAAGCATCCGCTACCGCACGCCCCGCGCGGTCGAGCAATACATTACCGCCCACGGTCTCTACCGGTGACGACAAGAGGCTGTCCACCCGCTCGCAATCCGAGATTCCTTGGATTGGAATCGGCGATCTATCCGACGGCGACTTCCTGAAGCCGCCTGGCGAGAAGTCGGCTCACAGGTTGGTTCGCGACAGCCGGATCACGGCCCAGCACCCCCAGCAGCACCGCGAGCCGATCGGCGGCCGGACTCTGGAGATTCAAGAGGATCGTTCGCCTGCCGCTCACGATACATGGCCCGCCGGGGAGATCGCCCAACGGTTCCTCGCGAACGTGGTGGCCAACCTCACGGGCAAGTTGCAAGGCTTCCTCGAGCAGCCCCAAAGTGTCGTCCATGCGTGTCGTCCAAAGGTGTCGTTCAAGCGTACAGATCTTCCGGATGACGAGGTGGCCCGCACTTCAGCGCAGCTATGGCAGTTCTGCGCAGCAGTCGCAGTTTAGCGCAGCTGCAGGCGTTTAGCGCTGCCACGGCGACGGCGTGCCGAGTTGTTCGCGTCGGGCCTCCATGGCCCGGCGGTATTCAACATAGCGAGCCCGCTGCTCTGGCGTCGTGCTATCGATCATGTTTTTTCGCCAGCGGTTGCGGTCTTCTTCAGTGCCGTTGCGGGGCGGTCCGCCACCACCGGGCCTCCCTGATCCGCCGCCAGCCGGTCCACCGCCACCCTGCCCGCCAGATCCGCCCGCTTCTCCACTTTGTCCGCCTCCAGTCGGTCCGCCTCCGGTTGGCCCGCTACCGCCCGGCCCGCCGCCAGTCGAACCGCCGCCGTTCGCCGCGACGCCGCCCGACGGCCCGCCCTGTCTGCCAGCAGCGGGACGCGACGCCTCCCACGCTTTCCGAAACAGTTCCTCCTGCTTGATCTGCCGATCGAGTTCTGCCTGCCTCTGCTCTGGCGGCAGCGAGAAATAGGCGTTGATGCGGGTCTGCATCGCGGTACGGAAGACGTTACCACCCCGCCTGCCAGCCTCGCGCCGCATGTTTTCAGGCAAGGCCTCGATCTTTTCGCGAATCTGGTCCATGGCTGCCACGGCTTCCTTGGCTTCGTCGAACGTCTGCGGGCCGCCGTTGGCCATGAACTTCTGCTGTGTTTCGACCTGCAGTTTCTGGATCTCGACGATGCGGGGATCGGACGTGAGCCGCACATAGCCGAGCAGCCATGCGACCAAGAACGCCGAAAAGGCTATGGCAAGCAGGATCAGCAGCCAGCGGACGGCCTTCCGCATCGGCGAGCCGTCGTCATCCAGTTCTGAAAAATCACCGGTGCGCATCGATGATGTGCTCATAAAAACCTCTCAGGCACGGCCGGCTGCCGGGCGATTGTCACAGGTTGTCGACGTGTCCGTCGAAGTAGAGAAAGTTACGGGCGCCTTCCGGGGCCGACCAGCCGGCTTCACCGGTGTCATTCGCGTCCGATTCGCCGTCGCTGAAGAAAGCTGCCCAGCCGGTGGCATGAAACGGCTGGAATTCGTACAGCACCCAGAGTTTCGAGGTCGAAGCCGT
>CAZOMJ010000012.1:0-12822 GCA_964581055.1 uncultured Candidatus Kuenenia sp. | reverse complement strand
GACGGGCACCTGCTGGACAACCTGCTCGTCGACATACCGCACGGTCTGCACCGGCACCTTGCGGGTGACGACGCGGTTGACCATCGTCGTCTCCTGCACCTGCATCGGCGTGACGGTCGGCTGATAGACGCGGTTGACCTGATTCGTGACTATCCCCGGCGACTGCATCCAGGTGTAGCCGCCACGCTGCCAGTACATCAGCCCGTTGTAGGGATTGACCGCGTAGCCGCCGGGCACGTAGCCCAGGGCCGTCGCGCCCGGCGTGACGACGGGCGTGACCGTGTCGATCGCCTGGCTGCCGACGGAATAGGTGGTACGCATCTGCGTGACGGGCTCGGCCACCGTGTAGGCCTCCTCACGCTCGCTCGTCTCGTAGACGGGACGCTTCACGACGCTTACCTGCTGCTGCATCGCGGTCTCGTAAACCGGCTTCATGACGGTGAACCGCTCCTCGCGGGATGCCGTCTCGACGATGTCGCGGGTGACGTCGTAGCTGCGGTCGACGATCTGCGTCTCGTAGACCGGCTTCATGACGGTGAAACGCTCTTCACGGTTTTGCGTCTCCCAGACGGGCCGCTGCACCGTGTAGCGGCGCTCCTGCGTCTGGGTTTCCCAGACGGGCTTCTGCACGGTGTAGGTCTGGGTGTCGTAGACGGTCTCGTAGCTGACGCGGTACGCCGTCATCTGCTGCTCGTCGTAGACCGTCTGGAAGTCGAGACGGTAGGTCTGCGTCGCCACGGGGGCGGGCGCCGCTGCCTGTCCGCAGCACTGGCCGAGGGCGATGGGCGTCATGAAGGGCGACTGCGGCGCGAGCACCAGCGCCGCACAGAGGACGGACTGCAGCCGCCGGCGGGACTGAATCTGCGAAGCGGGGATCGACCGGCACGAGCGAGCACGGAACAGGGACATGGGGTTTTCCTCTCCTCGAAAAAGATGTTTCGAGACTAATCACCCATACGCAGCCTTCAAGGAGTTTGTTGAGAAAAAATCCTTGTTTTTAGCCAGAATTGTGGGTGCAAAGTCGCTATGAACGCTGCAATCGGTCCATCTTACGGGGGTGGGGAAGGGGCGGCCGTCCGGGGGCCGGGGCCTGGGCAGGAACGGGGGAGTGGGCGGGGCCCAGCAGGTCGGTGGCGGCTGAGGGTTTCAGACCGTGGCCGCAGGTTGTTCGCGTGCGAAATCCGCGCTCGGACAAGAGCAAGTTGAAAACTTGCTGCCACATGGGCGACCGGACGACACCAGCGGACGATCCCAGCGACCGCCGGGCAGGAGGCCCGGCCCGCACCAGCGACCGGATGTCGCCAAGAAAAAACGACAGGATGTCGTGTTTTGCGTGTAATCAGTCCATCCGGTCGAGCAGCCGGCGGCTACGGGCGTCGAGCCGCGACACCTGGGGAATCGTGTATCGCACGCCCACGCTGTCGGTAATGAAGGCGCCCCCGTCGGGCGCATAGACGATGTCGTCGACGTGGGCCACGGTGAAGCGACGCGGGCCGCGGTCGGTCACCACGCCCCACTCGGTCGGTTCGCCATCCGACACCGACTCGATCCGCTCGATCACCGGCAGGAATTCCCGCTGCGAAAGTTCCGCTTCAAGCAGGCCGCGCAGCGGTTGGTCGAGCTCGGCCAGCGGATCGATCCAGGCCAGTTCAGCGCCGTCGGTGGCCACGATCACCACCGGACCAGACGGTGCCGAGACGGGGAATGCGCGAAGCACGTCGACATCGCCATGCCGCTGACCGGTGGCGTCGATGAAGTCGAGGCGGCCGTGCGAGGCCCTTTCCAGATGCCAACCGGGCGACGTGGCCGGGGCGTGCGAAGCGTGGGCGTGCGGGTGTGTGGGCGATGTCATCGTGTGTCTCCGGTGTCAGGCGCCGGCGGCCGCCTCCTCGGCGGCCTTCTGTTGGGCATGGTAGAGCCGGGCGTAGGCGCCCTCGGCGGCCAGCAGCTGATCGTGGGTGCCCATTTCGACGATCCGCCCATGGTCGAGCACCACCAGCCGGTTGGCCCGTCGGAGCGTGGAGAGGCGGTGGGCGATGGCGATCGTGGTCCGCCCTGCCACCAGACGATCGATCGCCGCCTGGATGATCGCCTCCGTCTCCGCGTCGACCGCCGAGGTGGCCTCGTCGAGGACCAGAATCCGTGGATCCACGAGCAGGGCGCGTGCGATCGAGAGCCGCTGCCGTTCGCCGCCGGAGAGCGAGCCGCCGCGTTCGCCCACCCGCGAGTCGTAGGCCAATGGCTGGGCGAGGATGAATTCGTGGGCCCCTGCGGCCCGGGCCGCCGCCACGATCCGCTGCCGCAAGACATCGGGGTCGGAGGCCGCGTCGGCGGGGCAGCCGTAAGCGATGTTCTCCGCGATGGTCCCAAAGAAGAGGAACGGCTCCTGCAGCACGCAGCCCAGATTGCGGCGGTAGTCGGTGATCGAGAGGTCACGGAGGTCGGTGCCGTCGATCTTGATCGAACCGCTCGACGGGTCGTAGAAGCGGCAGACGAGGTTGGCGAGCGTCGACTTGCCCGAACCGCTCGTTCCGACCAGCCCGATCATCTCGCCAGGTTCGATCGTCAGGTCGATACCGTGAAGGATCTCCCTCGCTCCATACCGGAAATGGAGGTTCGAGATCTCGATCAGTCCCCGCACGCGGCCGGGATGGATCGGCCGGATCGCCTCGGCGACCGTCGGCTGGCAATCGAGAATGTCGAAGATCCGCTGGGCGCTGGTGGCCGCACGCTGCGTGGCGGGCACCATGTGGATCATCGATTCGATGCGACCGTAGAAGCGGGAGATGTAGGTGAGGAATGCGGTGAGCATGCCGACGGTCACCGACCCGGAGAACACCATCCAGGCACCGGCCGCCCAGACGACGAGCAGGCCGATTTCGCTGAACAGGCTCACCAGCGGTCCGAAGAACGCCCAGACGACGTTCACGCGGTCGTTCGCATCGAGCACGCGGTCGTTGGCGGCGGTGAACCGGCTCACCTCCCGGGCCTCCTGCGCGAAGGCCTTCACCACGCGGATGCCGGGGATCGTGTCGGCCAGCACGCTCGTCATGTCTGCCCACGCCACGCTGGCCCGTGCGAATCCCCGCCGCAGCCCCGTGCGCACGGCGTAGACGAGCCAGACCACGAGCGGAAAGGGGGCGAGCGTGACGAGGGCGAGCCACGGATTGATCCAGATGAGCACGGCTGCAGTGAGCAGGACGAGCATCACGTTGGAGGCGAACTCGATCACGTTGACCGACAGGAAGATGTTGATCCGGTCGGTGTCGCTGCCCACGCGTGACATCAGGTCGCCCGTCCGCTTGCCCGAAAAGAAGTCGAGCGAAAGCGTCTGCATGTGGGCGTAGGTCTTCACCCGCAGGTCGGCGGCGATCCGCTCGCTCACCCATGCGAGCGTCCAGGAGCGGGCCCAAGACAGCAGCCATGCCGCGACGGCCGCGAGTGCCAGTCCGCCCAAGTACCACCAGACATGGAAAAACGGAATCGGCTCGCCAGCCTGTTTGGGGATCAGCACGCTGTCGACCAGCGGCATCGTGAGATAGGGGGGCACGAGCGTGGCGACGGTGCTCGCCAGCGTCAGGAAGATGCCGAGGATCGCCATGCCGGCATGCGGACGGGCGAACGAGAGCACGCGGACGAGCGCCCGCCATGACGTTCCCATGCCGCCGGCTGCCGCAGGCTCATCGTCGGAGAGTGATTTGCCGCTGGCGGGAGCCGCCGATTCCGGCTCTTCGTCGGCGTCGGCTTCGGCAACGCGGGGTTGCTGCGGCTGCCCGTGGAGTCTCGCGTCGAAGATGTCTTCGAGGGCGTGCACGCCCTTTGCGCGGGCTGGTGTGAATAGCCACCGGGCGACCACGCGGCCCTGCTGCGACAATTCGATACGGCCCACCGCGGACCTCAGGTGGACGTCGATGCTGGTGGCAGGGTCGAGCCGCCACGATCTGGGGCCGCCGTCGGATGTCGGGTCGCCATCGGCCGAGGCGGGAGAGTCGGCCAAGAGCCGGCGGTCCGTGAGCACGATCGCCCCGTCGGTAAACTGCAGGTTGCCGTCGAGATCGAAACGGCAGGAGGCCACGATCTTCTCGCCCGGCTCCAGCTCAAACCGGTCGCCTGCGCCAGGCCCAACGCCGTGCCCAGTTCCGAGGGCACTTCCTGGTGCAATTCCGGGCGCAGCTCTGGGAAAAGGCCTGCCGTCGGACGTGGGGACGTTTCTGGACTTGGAGTCGGGCATGGGGGAAAATGGGGCGAATCGCGCGGAGGAATGGGTTGTGTGGCCGCAGGATCAGGGACGTCTAACGGGTTTTCTGCGTGAAAAGCGGGATGAAAGGCCTTGGCAGGCTCGCCAACAGAATCTTGCGTGGCTTGCCGAACATTCCTAAATTAACGTGTCTCTAGCGTCCTGCGTCGGGCTATGTCGGGCAGTGTCGGCATCGACCCGTGCTGAAAAAAATACCATCCCCGCGATTTTTTGACCGCCGTTTTGTTCCGCGAGTTGTCATCCCTTCAATGAACGCGTCTCTGATCGCGGTTCTGGAACCGGCCCGGGACTTCCTGTGGGCGGGTTTTGCGGCGGGGCGTCGATGCTGGGGAAAATCGACGCGCGATCGGCACGCAACGTGCATGCCTTCAGTTTTTTTGGAAAAAGATTCGCACTCCTTGCACGAGAGCGTAGACTTTTCCAGGCAGCGTGCGAAGGTGGTGCAAGGCAATCGAGAGAGCCTGGTCACTGGATCACGATCGCCTGCGGCGCGGCGCACAGCCGAGCAGCAGTTTGGTTGGAATCATGGTGCTGCGAGGAACGGGAACCGCAAGCGAACGCGCGTCCGTGTGGCGTGCGGCGGTGGCATCCGGTCTCGGAGCTTGGGACATCAGACAATCCATGGCCACTTCGGCCTGTCGGTTGTTGGTAGGGAAACTTGTTTCCCAGTCGTTCATCTGCCTGCCTGCGAACTTCGTGTTCGCCAGAGGCACTTCTCCCGCGGCCCCGGACTGCTGGCCGCCCTGACATCGCGCGACACGAGTCTCGCGCGATCGTCTGCTCATGAACGACCATCCGCACATCATCAAAACCTTCCGGGCGACGCGCCCGGTCGGTTGCACAGTGATCCGTGCCGCCTCTGTCCTGAAATGCCCCCCGGAACGTCCGGCGGCTGGAAGAGGCGCACACCAACCGAGCCCGCGCACGCGTCTGCGAGAGGGCTAGAGAGTACGTAAGCCATCCATGGAGATCACTTCGGTCAATTCGCACACGGTGGAGATCACTGCGCTCACCCTGGAGATCACTTCGCTCAGGGTTCTGCGCGGCCCGAACCAGTGGGCGTCGTTCCCCGTCCTCGAAGCCCGGGTCGATCTTGGCCAACTCGAGGACTTTCCTTCCCACACCCTGCCGGGTTTCAACGACCGGATCATGGCATGGCTGCCTTCGATGATCGAGCACCGCTGCTCGATCGGCGAACGGGGCGGTTTCTTCGAGCGGCTGCGTACCGGTACGTGGATGGGCCACGTGCTCGAGCATGTCACGCTTGAACTGCAGACCCTCGCTGGCACGCCCGTGGGCTATGGCCGTGCCCGGGAGGCCGATGTCCGCGGCGTCTACAAGGTCGTGATCGAGTACAGGGAGGAGGCGTTCGGGATCGAGTGCCTGCACGCGGCGCACCGTCTGATCACAGCAGCCATCCAAGACACTCCCTTCGACATCGCCGCCGAGACCAAGAGGCTGAAGCAGTTCCTTCTCAATGTGCAGCTGGGCCCGAGCACGCGATCGATCGTGGAAGCGGCTACGGCCCGCGGCATTCCCTCCCGGCGGCTCACCGAGGGATCGCTCGTCCGCCTGGGACAAGGCGCCAAGCAGCGGCGGATCATCGCCGCTGAAACGGACCGCACCGGTGCCGTGGCCGAGTCGATCGCCCAGGACAAGGAACTCACCCGCACGCTTCTCGCCGAGGCCGGCATCCCGGTCCCGGAAGGGCGGCCCGTGAGCGACGGCGCCGACGCATGGAGCGTGGCCGAGGAGATCGGCGGGCCGGTGGTCGTGAAGCCCCGCTATGGCAATCAGGGGCGTGGGGTGTCGGTCGATCTCTCCACCCGCGAAGAGGTCGAGAAGGCCTGGAACGTGGCCCGCGAGGAGGAGTCGACTGTCGTGGTCGAGCGGTTCGTGACGGGCGCCGACTACCGCGTGCTCGTGGTGGGCGGCAAGGTCGTGGCGGCCGCGCGGCGTCATCCGCCGACGGTCGTCGGCGATGGACAGTCCAGCGTGAAACAACTGGTCGATCGCGTCAACCAAGACCCGCGGCGTTGTTGCGATCATGCCGGGGCGCTCAGCCCGGTGCGGATCGACGAGGTTGCGTTGGCCGTGCTCGCGGAGCAGGGGCTGTCTCCCGAGAGCGTCCCAGCCGCCGAGCGCACGGTGCTGCTGCGGCAGAACGCCAACCTCAGCACGGGCGGAACGAGCGAGGACGTGACCGACATCATCCATCCGGAGGTGGCTGCCCGCGCGGTCGAGGCGGCGCGGATCATCGGTCTCGACGTGGCGGGCATCGACATCGTCACGGCCGACATTGCGCAGTCGCTCGAATCGCAGCGCGGCGTGGTGATCGAGGTGAATGCCGGCCCTGGCCTGCGCATGCACCTGGAGCCGACCGTCGGAAGCCCGAGGAACGTGGGCGCTGCGATCGTCGACACGCTGTTCGCGCCGGGTGACGACGGACGGATTCCCGTGGCCGCCGTCACCGGCACCAACGGCAAGAGCACCGTGGTGCGGCTGCTCTCCCATCTGGCGACGACCGGTGGCGCGACCGTGGGCACCACCTGCACCGAGGGCATCTGGGTGGGCGGCCGAAAGATCGATGGCGGCGACTGCAGCGGCCCGGCGAGCGCACGCCGCGTGTTGGCCAATCCCTCTGTCACGACGGCTGTGCTGGAGACCGCCCGCGGGGGCATCCTCCGCGAGGGGTGTGGCTTCGACACGTGCGACGTGGCCGTGGTCACCAACATCGCCTCCGGCGATCACCTCGGGCTCGGCGAGATCGATACGCCCGAACGGCTGGCCTGGGTGAAGGGAGCGATCGTTGCCGGCGTGCGGCCCGTCACCGGCTCGGCTGTGCTCAACGCCGCCGATCCGTTGGTGGTCAACATGAAGAAGTGGTGCAAGGGCCAGGTCGTCTACTTCGCGCTCGATCCCACGAATCCCGTGCTGGTCGAGCATCTCGCCCAGGGCGGGCTGGCGGCGACGGTTCGCGATGGCTGGATCGTGCTCTGCGACGGTCCTCGCGAGACGCGGCTGGCGAACCTCGACCGCGTGCCGCTGGTGCACCGCGGCCTTGTGGCCTTCCAGGTTGAAAATGCGCTGGCGGCCGCCGCGGCGGCGTGGCGGCTGGGCGTGCCGCTTGAGTTGGTGCGGCTGGGGCTGGAAAGCTTTTCGTCGGGCTCAGGCGGGTCGCCGGGCCGCTTCAACCTGCTCGATCTGGAGGGTGCGTCGATCGTCGTGGACTATGGCCACAACGTGCCGTCGCTCGAACAGATTTGTGCGACGATTCGCAACCTGCCCCATGTCCGGCGGACGGCCGTCTATTCGGCGGCTGGCGACCGGCGCGACGAGGATCTGTTCGAGCAGGGCAAACTGCTTGCAGCCACGTTCGATCGCGTGGTGATCTACGAAGACGCCTACATCCGCGGCCGCCAACCGGGGGAGATCACCGCGATCATTTCCCGTGGCATCGAAGCAGGGATGCGGGCCGACTGCCCAACGACCATCCAGCCCGGTGGCACCTGGTGCGAGGCCGCGGCCTTGGTACTCGACGCGGTGCAGGCGGGCGACCTCGTGCTGCTCCAGCCCGACACGGTGGATCAGACGGTGGCGTGGCTGGCGGAACGCTATGGCAGCCGGGTGCGGGAGACGCAGTTCGATCAGATGGCCGGGCTCATCGTGCAGGACGCTGACGAACGCTCGCCGGCACCGAGCGAGCCGGTGGAGGTCCGCAACGGACGCGTGGGCCGGTCGGTCGTGGCGGTGCGTGACATCGCCGCGGGCGAGACCGTGCTGAAGGCCTGGGGCCAGCAGGCTCCCAGGCGGTCGCGGCACTCGATGCAGGTGGACGTCGACACCCACATCCTGCCGGATGGCGTGATGGTGCTCGTGAACCACAGCTGCGAGCCCAATTGCGGCGTGCAGATCCGGACGGCAAGCCGGGAGATCGAGGTGCGTGCCCTGCGGCCGATCGCGGCCGGCGAGGAGATCACCTTCGACTACAACACCTTCGAGTATGAACTCGACCACGGCGGCAGCCAGTGCACCTGCGGCGCATCGACATGCCGCGGCCGTGTGCCCGGTTTCAAGCACGTGGCGGCGGAGGTGAAGGCCCGCTACGGCGAATACATCGCCGAATACCTGCGGACGCTCGAGACGGGCGCGTCGGTGCCCGTGGGGGCGTGACGCCGGAACGCCGCTTTTCATCGTGGCAACAAGATTGCATCTTGTTGGGCTCGGGCCTCGATTCGGCAAGTTGAAAACTTGCCGCCACGGGGAACCTACTTCAATCCTGTGCGGCGGTCGAGTGCCCCGCGGACACCCAATTGCTCCGGATGGCGGGCGATCTTGTCGGTGAAGACGCGGACGTCGTCGACGATTGGCCGCAGTTCCTTGGTGAGCTTGTTGACGGTGGCCGCCGCCTGGGCGAGGTCGTCGTAGACCTTCGGGTCGCGGACGAGCTTGCCGAGCGTGCCTTCCGACTGGTTGAGCGCCTTTGTGAACATCGCCGCCTGCTGGAGCGTCTCGTCGAGGCGGCTGATCGTGCGGTCGATCTGTGACACCATCGCCGCGCCGCGTTCGCCGAGCGGCTTGGTCAGCCCCTCCAGGTTGCGGAGATTGCGGTCGGCCGTGTCCACGGTCATTCCGATGCCCTGCACGGTCTTGCGGAGGTCGGCCACCACTTCGGGCAGGGCCGAGATCGTGTCCTTGATGTCCTCCCGGGCCGCCGGATCACCCATCACGTCGTCGATGTTCTTCATGGCGGTGTTGAAGGAGTCGAGGGCGGCTTCCGTCTTCCGCATCATCTTCTCGAAGCGATCGTCTCCGCCCATGAACATGCGGTCGATGTTGTTGGAGAGCTTTTGCACCGAGTCACTGGCCTGTGCGAGCGAATCAAGCGCGCTGCCGAGCTTCGGCTCGAGCGAGCTGAACATCTCCATGGGGTCTCGCGAGACGGCACCCACGAGCACCTCGTTCTTCTCCAGTCGCTGCCGCGGCGGAGTGATATGCCCAGGCACCAGTTGGATTTCGGAGTCGCCGAGGATGGTGCTGGAGATGCGGGGCACCTCGTCCTTGTAGATCGGCACGTAGGCGTCGATATCGGCGACGACGCTCACGCCGCCCCGTTCGTCGAGCATGACGCTCGCCACGCGGCCGACGAGGATGCCGTTCTTGCGGACCGGTGTGCCCCCGGCCACGCCGCGGGCGTCGGCGAAGCTCATCTTGAGCGGATAGGTGGCCTGCACGAGCGACGGCAGGTCGCCGAACAGCACGATCAGGATGCCGGCGATGATGGCCGTGGCCAGCACCATCACGCCGACGCGAAACTGCATCACGCGGTCGTTCATGGTCGCTCCTCCAGGGACTGCTCATCCTGCAGTTCGGTCAGCCGGTTGCCTGCCCGCCCCTCGACGAACTGGCGGATGCGCGGATCGCGGGAGCGATCGAGGTCTTCGGTCGTGCCCGAGAAGACGATCTGCGATTCGTTCCGGCCGAGGCGAAACAGCGGATAGAGCATGATGATCCGGTCAGCCACCTTGCGGGCCGTGTTCATGTCGTGCGTGACCACCACGCTCGTCGCGCGGGGCCGCTCCCGCACCCGCAGGATCAATTCATTGATGACGTCTGTCATGATCGGATCGAGTCCGGTCGTGGGCTCGTCGTAGAGGATCAGGAGCGGATCGAGGGCGAGGGCCCGGGCGAGGCCGGCGCGTTTCCGCATGCCGCCCGAGATCTCCACGGGCTTCTTGGTGAGGACGGTCCTCGGCAGGCCGACCTCGTCGATCAGCGAGGCCACGATGTCGCGGGCCTCCGCCGCCGAGACGCGGGTGTGTTCACGGAGGGGAAAGGCGATGTTGTCGGCGATCGTCATGCTGTCGAAGAGAGCGGCACCCTGAAACACGAAGCCATACTTGGTGCGGAGGTGGGCCAGATCCCGTTCGCGCATGCCTGAGAGCGGTCGGCCCTCGAACCGCACCTCGCCGCAGGAGGGCCGCACGAGGCCGATCATCGTCTTCAGGAGCACCGTCTTGCCGCAGCCGCTCTCGCCGAGCACGACGAGCGTCTGCCCGGCGGGAATGTCGAGCGAAATGTCCCGTAGCACCGGTTGCTGCCCAAACTGCACGGAGAGCCCTTCGACTTGGAGCAGGGAGGGCTCGGCCTGATCGCGGCGGGCTGTCGGCTGTGGGGTGGTGGCGGGCATGGTGGTGGCGGTTGGCAGTGTTGGCTCAGAGGAGCCGACGCGGGCCCTCCGGGCGGAAGAAGTCGTGCACGTTGTTGAGCCAGATTCCCAGGAACAGATCGAGCAGCAGGATGAGCACGAAGGAATGGACGAAGGCGTTGGTCGCCGACCGGCCCACACCCTCGGCGCCATGGCCACAATGGAACCCGTGGTGGCAGCTCACCAGGGCGATCGCGGCCCCGAAAAAAAAGCTCTTGAAGATGCCCATCAGGAAGTCGAAGGCGTCGACATAGGCCCGGGAGTTCTCCCAATAGTGGTGGTAGTCGATGCCGAGCAGGAGGTGCGAATAGAGGTAACCCCCGAGCACGCCCATGAAATCGGCCATGATGGTGAGGGCGGGAATGAGAATGAGGCAGCCGAGGAACCGAGGCACGACGAGGTAGTAGATGGGGTTGGCGCCCATGCATTCCAGTGCGTCGATCTGTTCCGTGACTCGCATCGTGCCGAGTTCGGCTGCCATCGCGCTGCCCACTCTCCCGGCGAGCATCGTGGCGGCCAACACCGGCCCCAGTTCACGCACGAGCGAGAGGTTGATCACCGATCCCAACCGGGTCTCGAGCCCGATGGCCTTGAATTGGGCGTAGCTCTGCACGGCCAGCACCATGCCGATGAAGAGGCCGGTCAGCGCCACCACGGGCAGCGACATCACGCCGATTTGATAGAAGGCCGGCAACAGCACCTCGCGCCGCTGCCGGCGGGCGAAGATCCAGCCGATGGTCTTGAGCGAGAAGATGGACACGTCGCCGATCGCCGCCACCCGGCCCATGGCGAATGCACCGAGGTTGGTGATCTGGTCGGCGAACCAGCCGCCGACGCTGGCCGGTGGAGCCGCGGTGACGCCCGGCGGCGAGCCGGCATCGGCCGGGGACGTGGGCTCAGGTGTGTCGGGCGTCTGGGGCATGATCTGATTCCGGTGCGGGCGCAGGCGGCGCGCGGCGATCCCTGCCGGTTATTTCGGCTGTGCGGGTCGGGTAACTTGAGCCGACGATGCCGGAAACAGGGCGCCGCGGCAGGATGGGCAGCCTTGGCTGGCGAGGGGATGGGCGGGGACGGTCCGTTCAGCCGCTCACTGGGCGGGAACTGCCGCCGGGCCCGAATGCTGTTCGCCGTCGTGGGCGGGGCGGGCGTCGTACATGCCGCTGAAGACATCGATATCGACTTTGAACGGGCGGCTCGACACCGAGAGTTCGCCCGCGAAGGGGTAACCGAACAGGCAGACAAGGTAGAGGTTCAAGCCGATGACGAGGGCTGTCAGCCCGGTGATAACCATCTGCAGGCGACCATTCCCGACGCTGAACAGGCCGGCGAAGAAGACCGTCACGACGGCACCGAGGATGAGCGCCACCCATTCGACGACAGGAATGCCGTACAAGGCGGTGCCGCCCCGATCGCGAGTCCGTTCCAGCACCCCGAATAGTCCATGTCAGTCCCGCACGCCCTCGGCCTGACGCGTTACCCTGCCGCGGGGCTGTCGTGCTGGCCTGCGTCCGGTGACACGGCGACTGGTTCGGCCGTCGTCAGGCCCTTGAACGAGAGCTGCTTCTTGCCGGCGACCTCGATGCAGTCGACCTGAATCAGGTCCTTGCCCTCGAACTCGCCCTTCAGCAACTCCTCCGAGACCGGGTCCTCGATGAAGTTCTCGAGCGCCCTCCGCAGCGGACGCGCGCCGAAGTCGGTGTCGGAACCCTTCTTGATGAGGAACTTTTTCGCCTCTTCGGTCAGATCCAGCTTGAGCCCCCGCTCGGCGAGCCGCTCGCGGACCTTCGCCAGCTCGATGTCGATCACCTGCTTGAGATCTTCGACCGTGAGGTGGTGGAACACGATCACGTCGTCGAGGCGGTTCAGGAACTCCGGCCGGAAGACCCGCTCGATCCGTTCGTTCACGCGGCCCTTCATGCCATCGTAGCTGGCGTCGTCGTCGGGCTTTTGGAAGCCGAAGGCGGCCTCGTTCTTGATCGCCTCGGCGCCCGCGTTGGTGGTCATGATCAGGATCGTGTTGCGGAAATCGACGTTGCGGCCGAACGAGTCGGTGAGTCGTCCTTCCTCCATCACCTGCAGGAGCATGTTGAAGACATCGGGATGGGCCTTCTCGATCTCGTCGAGCAGGACCACGGCGTAGGGCCGGCGGCGAATCTTCTCCGTCAGCTGCCCCCCCTCCTCGAAGCCCACGTAGCCCGGCGGGGCGCCGATCAGCCGGCTGACGTTGTGCTTCTCCATGTATTCGCTCATGTCGATCTGGATGAGCGCCTCGGCGTCACCGAACATGAACTGGGCGAGGGCCTTGGCGAGCAGCGTCTTGCCCACGCCCGTCGGCCCGGCGAACACGAACGAGCCG
>CAZOMJ010000011.1:0-44891 GCA_964581055.1 uncultured Candidatus Kuenenia sp. | reverse complement strand
AGCGGCCTGCAGCCACCAGAGAGGAAGATCGAGGGAGTAAAGCATGGCAAAGGACTCGTTCACGCGGAGCAAGCCGCACGTCAACGTCGGCACGATTGGACACATCGACCACGGCAAGACCACGCTGACAGGCGCGCTCGTCGCCGTGCAGGCAGCGAAGAATCTGGCCGTAGCCAAGAGCTACGCCGATATCGCCAAGGGCGGCACGGTTCGTGACGAGACGAAGACGGTGACTATTGCCGTCAGTCACGTGGAATACGAGACCGCCAAGCGGCACTATGCCCACATTGACTGCCCGGGCCACGCCGACTTCATCAAGAACATGATCACCGGTGCCGCCCAGATGGACGGCGCCATCCTCGTGGTCAGTGCGGCGGACGGCCCGATGCCCCAGACCCGCGAGCACATCCTGCTGGCCAAGCAGGTCGGTGTGCCGGCGTTGGTCGTGTTTCTGAACAAGGTCGACCTCGTGGACGACCCCGAACTGCTCGACCTCGTCGAGATGGAAATTCGGGAACTCCTCACGAAGTACGGCTTCCCCGGAGACGACGTGCCGATCATCCGCGGTGCTGGCAAGCCCGCCTATGACAGCCCGGCGGATCCTGCCGCGAACAAGTGCATCGCTGACTTGCTCGATGCCGTCGACAGCTACATCCCCGAGCCGATGCGCGAACTCGACAAGCCGTTCCTGATGGCGATCGAAGACGTGTTCTCGATCGAAGGCCGCGGCACGGTGGCCACGGGCCGTATCGAGCGAGGCCTCGTGAAGGTGGGTGACGAAGTCGAGATCATCGGCCTCAAGGAAAAGGCCGAGAAGACCACTGTCACGGGCGTGGAGATGTTCAAGAAGGTGCTCGACAGCGGACAGGCCGGCGACAACGTCGGCTGCCTCCTCCGTGGCGTGGCCCGCGAGGGCATCGAGCGCGGTCAGGTGCTCGCCAAACCGGGCTCCATCAAGCCCCACAAGAAGTTCGAGTGCGAGGTCTACGTGCTGTCGAAGGAGGAAGGTGGCCGCCACACGCCATTTTTCGCCGGTTATCGCCCGCAGTTCTACTTCCGCACGACCGACGTGACCGGTTCGACGAAACTGCTTGGCGGCGTCGAAATGTGCTCGCCGGGTGACAACGTCAAGATGGAGGTCGAGCTGATGGTGCCGATCGCCATGGACGATGGCGTGCGATTCGCCATCCGCGAAGGCGGCAAGACGGTCGGCTCGGGCGTGGTCACGAAGATTCTTGACTGAAAAAACGAATTGAGTCCGGGGTCCCCAGCCCCGGAGGAGTTGAGTCCGGGGTCCCAGCCCTGGAGACAGATTTGAGTTGCCGGGCTCCGATGGCCTCGGAGCCCGGCAACAACACAGGGGCGTAGCTCAACTGGCAGAGCGCTGGTCTCCAAAACCAGAGGTTGCGAGTTCGATCCCCGCCGCCCCTGCTTCGGAGAGATGGACGCGACGGACCGCCCCAGATCGGATCCTTACCACGGATGTCAGGAATAATGGCAGGCATTCAACACAATCAGACCGCCGGCGGCACGCTCTGGAGGGATCTCCTGAGCTTCGCCGTTTACAAGCGGAATCAAGGGAAGGTCACCCGGCAGGTTACGTTTGCCGTGCTGGCCATCACGCTCGCTACGGGCGTATGGCGGCTCGCGCAATTGTTGCCGGCCTGGTTCGCCACCGCCGGCGATACGGCCCTGTCTGCTGGTGGGGGTGCCGCCTATTCCTCCGACTTGGGCGTGCTTCGTTTCCTGGTTCCGGGCCTGCTGCTTGCAGCGGGATTGTGGTTTTCGTTTCGCCTCGTCAATTATCCACCATTTGCCGACTTTCTCATCGCCGTTGAGACGGAAATGACGAAGGTCTCGTGGCCCTCGGCCGACGAAGTCGTCCGTAGTTCTGCCGTCGTGATCTTCCTTATCTTTGCGCTCGCGGCGATCCTCGCCGCCTACGATCTCTTCTGGTGGTTCGTGCTGCGAGCCATCCAGGGTCCGCGTTGAATCCCGAAGGCATTCCAGAGCCCATGAACGTCTCGAACGACCATCACGACACAGGCACGCCCAGCGATGAATCCGCCGGCGATGCGGCCGACCTGAACCGCGGTGCCGATGGGCATGCCACGGTCGCAGGCAGCCCTGCCGACCACGGATCGACCGACCACGGCGCAGAAGCCGAAGAAGACGACGGCACCCCCGCGGAACTCGCCGACCCGTTTTCTGGCAGCGAAGACGCCAAGCCCATCTCGACCTCCGGCGATGCCAGCGAGCAGGTCGCCGTCGGAGACCGGCAGTGGTACATCCTGAAGGTGCAGAGTAACCGCGAGGATTCGATCCGCGAGACCCTTCTGCGGCGGATTCAGATGCAGGGCCTCGACAAGTATTTTGGCGATGTGGTCGTCCCGAAGGAGCAGGTCACCGAGTTCAAGGGTGGCAAGAAACGGGTGGTCTGGCGGAAGCTCTATCCCGGATACATCCTGGTGAACATGCTGCTCAACGACGACACGTGGTATCTCGTGCGGGAAACGGGCGGTATCGGCGACTTCACCGGCTCCGCCGGACGGCCGAGCCCGATGCTGCCTCAGGATGTGGCCAAACTCCTCAACAAGGCCGAGGTCAAGGCTGACGAAGCACCGCGGCTCAAGATCGCCTTCAAAAAGGGCGACCGCGTGAAGATCAACGAGGGCACCTTCGAGAACTTCGAAGGCGAGGTCGAGCAGATCGACGAGGCGAACGGGCGGGTCACGGTGATGCTGAGCATCTTCGGCCGCTCCACGCCGGTGGATATCGAATACTGGCAAATCGAGTCGGTGTAGGATCGGTAGCAACGAAAGGGCAGGAAGATGGCGAAGCAGATGGTTGGTCAGGCGAAGTTTCAGGTCCCCGGTGGGCAGGCCACTCCGGCGCCGCCGGTGGGTACGTCACTCGGCCGTTTCGGCATCAACCTGGGCCAGTTCGTCTCACAGTTCAACGATCGCACCCGGGAAGCGGCTGGCATGCCGATACCGGTGGTCGTCACGGTCTACAACGACCGGTCGTTCGAATTCATCACGAAGAGCCCGCCCGCAGCGGCGCTGCTGAAAAAGGCAGCGGGGCTTGCCAAGGGGTCGGGCGTACCCAATAAGGACAAGGTCGGAAAGGTCACCAAGGCCCAACTCGACGAGATCGTCCGGCTGAAAACCCCCGACCTCAACGCCCGTGACGGCGAATATGCCCGTCGCATGATCGAGGGCACGGCCCGCAGCATGGGCATCACCGTCGAGGGTTGAGCGATCGCCTTCCTGCGGTAGTATCCTTATCCCACGTTTCGAAACCAGATTGTTCCCCAGATCACCTTCCAGGATTTCCTCCGTGTCCCTTACCAAGCGCACGCGGGCGATGCTCGCCCTCAAGCCGAAGACCGACGACCCGATCCCTCTGGCTGACGCCGTAGGCGTCCTGAAGAGCTTTCCGCCGACAAAGTTCGATCAGACCGTTGAGATCCACATGCGTCTGGGCATCGACCCCAAGCAGGCCGACCAGATCATCCGCGGTTCGCTCGTTCTGCCTCACGGCATCGGCAAGGCCAAGCGGGTGGTCGTGTTCGCCAAGGGTAATCTCGCCGAGGATGCCAAGGCTGCCGGTGCAGAGGCTGTCGGCGGCGACGACCTCGCCAAGCGGATCAAGGAAGGCTGGACCGATTTCGACGTCTGCATCGCGGCACCTGACATGATGGGCTTGGTTGGGCCGTTGGGAAAGGTGCTCGGGCCCCGGGGCCTTATGCCCAGCCCCCGCGCCGGCACCGTGACGGCCGACATCGGCAAGACAGTCGGCGAATACAAAGCCGGCAAGGTGGAGTTTCGTAACGACCCGACCGGCATCGTTCATGCCGTCGTGGGCAAGGCGAGCTTCGATGCCTCGCAACTCGTTGCGAACATCCGTGCTTTCATCGACCATATTCAGGCGATGCAGCCGTCGAGCGTGCGAGGTCAGTTCGTGCGCAGCGTCTCCATCTCCGCCACGATGACGCCGGGCGTCATGGTGGCCGCGTGACGATCTGCCGCCCGTGATGGCCCGGATCCGGCTCGCTTCATCCCGATTCGTACAGTCCCCTGTCCCCTTGTTAAGAGCGATTTCGACATGAGCAAACTCGTCAAAGACATGCTGGTGGACGATCTGAAAAAGCGCCTCAGCGACGTGGGCGATGTGGTTGTCGTCAGCCTCGGCAGGCTCGACGCGCAAAAGACATCGCAACTCCGCAACACGCTGCGGAAGAAGAAGATCCAACTGCAGTTGATCAAAAACAGCTTGGCACGCAGGGCCACCCTCGACACGCCCCTTGCCCCGGCATTCAGCAAGACCGAGGGAATGCTCGCGATCGCCTGGGGAGGCGAGGACGTCGTCGACCTTGCCAAGGAACTCGATCGTCTGACCTCGGTTAAGGACTTCGAGGGGCTCGAGTGCCGAGGCGGTGCGCTGGACGGCGCCCGGCTCGAGGCTGTCGACATCAAGCGGGTCGCCAAGTGGCCGACCCGCTCGGAGCAGCTCTCCATCCTGTCTGGCCAGATCTCCGGGCTGGCATCCACGCTTTCCGGCCAGATTCTCTCGGTTGGTGGCACCATCGCCGGTCAAATTTCTTCCCGCGTGGAAGACCTGGAGAAGGCCCCGGGCGGGGAGGCGCCAGCAGCCTAAGCACTCTGGCTCGAGCGGACTTGATTTTGTGGTCTCAACCGCAAATTTTTCGATGGTCTTCACTCGGGCAAAGTTCATGGTATGACATTGGGTCCCCCCGCAGGCGTGTCGGGTAAGGCCCCACCCCGCATTCAATCAATTCACATTACACCTGACCCGTCGTGCCAATCGACGGTCAAATTTTTCGAAGAGCTGTTTTTTCGACAGAAAGGGATCTCGAGCGATGGCAACGGCTGAAGCAACGCGTGAATTCACGAAGGAAACTAAGGATCTCGGCGACAAGATCGTCAGCTTGTCTCTGAAGGCCGCGAAGGAACTCTCCGATTACCTCGACGAGGTTCACGGCATCAAGCCGGCTGCCGGCGGCGCGGTGGTCATGGCAGCTCCCGGCGGCGCTGGCGGCGGTGCAGCCGAAGCAGCGGTCGAGAAGACCGAGTTCGACGTTGTTCTCGATGCGTTCGGCGACAACAAGATCGGCGTGATCAAGGTCGTCCGTGCTGCGACCGGCCTGGGCCTGAAGGAGGCCAAGGATCTGGTCGAGGGCGCCCCGGCAAAGGTCAAGGAAGGCATTTCCAAGGCCGATGCCGAAAAACTGAAGAAGGAACTCGAGGATTCGGGCGCCAAGGTTTCCATCAAGTAGAAACCGCAAAAACAAGCCGTTGGCAGGCGGAGGCTTGGTCTTCCGCCTGCCAATTGGTATAGTATTTGCTGCTCCCGCTTTTTCTCGTCTCTGCCCCTTGCCCTTCTCTGTCCTGTCGGTACCGCTGGGTTCAAAGGCCCCCGCTCTCTAGCCTCGATTTGGGATTTGTTCGTCCCAGCACGGGCTTTTCTGATCGGCGTGCGCTCTCGACTGAACCACTGGTTCCCTCAGCTTACTCCCAGCCCAAGAAGCCCCGTTCAGGAGCCTTTCTTCTATGGCAACTCGCGCCGTCCGCCGTCTCCAGCCAACCGAGGTCCGTCACTTCGGCAGCCGCCGCGTTAGCCACTCCATTCCCGATCTCACAGAGATCCAGACCCGGTTCTACGACGCCTTTCTGCAGTACGACGTCCCGTCGAACAAGCGAAAGGATCATGGCATCGAGGGCGTCCTCCGCGAAATCTTTCCGATCGAGAGCTACGACAAGACCGTCAAGATCGAGTACCTGCGATACGAGCTTGGCAAGCCCCGTTATGACCCAGACGAATGCCGTCAATTGCGACTGACCTATGGCAGGCCGCTTCGGGTTCTGCTGCGTCTCACCCGCGAACAGCCAATCGAGGAAGAGGTCTATCTCGGCGACATCCCGATCATGCTGGGTGGCGGCGAGTTCATCATCAACGGTGCCGAGCGGGTGGTGGTGAGCCAGTTGCACCGCTCGCCGGGTATCGACTTCGTAGCCGACACTGAGTCGAGCGATCGCAAGACCTACAACTGCCGCATCATTCCAGAGCGAGGCAGTTGGATCGAGCTCAATGTCTCGAAGAAAGACACCCTCCAGGTTCGCATCGACCAGAGCGGCAAGTTTTCCGCTCTCACGCTCCTGCGGGCCATGGATCCGAAATTCAGCCGCGACTCCGAGATTCTCAAGCTTTTCTACAAGACGTCCGTGGAGAAGGTTGTGGGTGCGCGGAGCGTGCCGAAACTCGAGGGCCGCATCGCCGTCGATGACATCGTCTACCCGAAGGGCAGCGAGCGTGCGGGGGAAATCATCGTCGACGCCGGCGCCAAGGTCACGCACGACATGGCCGAGTTGATCTGCACCTCCGGCCTGAAGGCGGTCGAGGTCATGCAGGAGCAAAAGGTGCCGCTCCTGATGAACAGCCTCAAGGAAGACTCCGACGAATCTAAGAAGCGCACAGGCGTCGCTCCCAGCCATGAAGACGCACTGGTGCGGATCTACCAGCGGCTCCGCCCTGGCAATCCGCCGGCGCTCGACAAGGCCCGGACGCTGTTCGACGAGAAGTTCAAGGACACGAATCGCTATCGCCTCGGCCGTGTCGGTCGCTTCCGCATCAATCGCAAGCTCGGTCTCTCTGTGCCGGAGACCGAAATGACCCTGCGGCCGGACGACCTCATCGCCGCGATCAAGTACATGCTCCAGCTCAGCGAGGGAGAAGGTGAAGTGGAGGTCGACGACATCGACCACCTCGGCAACCGACGCCTCCGCACGATCGACGAGCTCGCCAGCGACGAACTCCGCAAGGGCTTCCTGAAACTCCGCCGCACGGTGCAGGAGCGGATGAGCCTCAAGGACGTGGCTGAAATGTCGCCGCGAACCCTTATCAATCCCAAGAGCATCTCCGCGGCGATCGAATACTTTTTCGGCCGTGGCGAGCTTTCGCAGGTGGTCGACCAGACCAACCCGCTCTCCATGCTCACGCACGAACGGCGCCTCTCCGCGCTCGGCCCTGGCGGCTTGAACCGGAAGCGTGCAGGGTTCGAAGTGCGCGACGTTCACATTTCTCACTACGGCCGCATCTGCCCGATCGAAACGCCGGAAGGCACGAACATCGGTCTCATCTCGAGCCTTGCCATCTATTCCGGTGTCGATTCCTACGGCTTCCTCGTCACTCCATACCGCAAGGTCTCGAAGTGCAAGCTCACCGACGACGTGGTTTGGCTCCGCGCCGACGAAGAGCATGACGCGCATCTGGCCCCGGCCGACGCCACCGTCGTCGACGGCAAACTGGAGGGCGATACGATCATTGCTCGGTATCGTGGCGACTTCGTGCTCGTGCCAGCGGACGCGATCGAATACATCGACGTCGCGCCCAGCCAGATGGTCGGCGTCTCCGCCGGTCTCATTCCGTTCCTCGAGCACGACGACGCCAACCGCGCGTTGATGGGCTCCAATATGCAACGGCAGGCAGTGCCGCTGCTTGTCACCGAGCCGCCGATCGTGGGCACTGGCATGGAGCGCGATGTGGCGGTCAATTCGGGCCTGATCGTGCGGGCGGCCAAAAAGGGCACCGTCACCTATGTCGATGCCGAATCGATCGAGGTGACCCCTCCCTCCGGCGGCGTCGACACCTACAAACTCCGGAAATACGTCGGGCTCAACGAGCGGACGTGCCAAAACCAGAAGCCCATCGTGCAACTCGGCCAGAAGGTCGACAAGGGCGACGTGCTGGCGGACGGTGCCGCCACCTATAAGGGCGAGTTGGCGCTTGGTCGCAACGTGTTGGTCGGCTTCATGGCCTGGGATGGCTTCAATTTCGAAGACGCCATCATCATCAGCGAGGAACTGGTGGAGGACGATGTCTACACTTCGATCCACATCGAGGAATACGACATCGAGATTCGCGACACGAAACTCGGCCGTGAGGAATTCACCCGGGACATTCCCAACGTTGGTGAGCGTGCCCTGCACAACCTCGACGAAAGCGGCATCGTGCGAATCGGCACGTATGTGCGGCCGGGCGACATCCTCGTCGGCAAGGTCTCCCCGAAGAGCAAGACCGAACTGACGCCGGAGGAAAAACTCCTCCACGCCATCTTTGGCCGCGCCGGTGAGGACGTGAAGAACGACTCGCTCGAGGTGCCCTCCGGCGTCGAGGGCATCGTCATCGCGGCTGAGAAGTTCTCCCGGCGCATGAGCCTCTCGGAAGAGGAGCGTCGTGAGTTCGAGAAGCAGCTCAAAGAGGCCGAAAACATCGGCAACGCCCAGATCGCAGAGGTGTTTGCCGCCATGGTCGCGGAGTTGGAAAAGGTGCTGCAGAAGCCGCTCACCGCGGCCGACGGCAGCCCGCTGGTTCGCAACCAGGACCACAAGGTCGTGGCCGAGCGGGCGGCAGCCTTCAAGCTCGACGACCTCGACATCCGCTCCCCGCAGCGCAAGGTTGAGATCGAGAAGCTCTACAAGACGATGTGGCCGTCCGTGGATGCCGCAGTCGACGCCCGTGATCGCCGCCTCAACAGCATGAAGCGAGGCGACGAGTTGCGGCCTGGCGTGCTGCAGATGGTGAAGGTCTACGTCGCCGCACGTCGCGTGATTTCTGTCGGTGACAAGATGGCCGGACGACACGGCAACAAGGGTGTGATCGCCAAGATCCTTCCCAAGGAGGACATGCCCTTCCTCGCCGACGGAACGCCGGTACAGATCCTGCTCAATCCGCTCGGCGTGCCTAGCCGCCTGAACGTCGGGCAGATCCTGGAGACGCACCTTGGGTGGGCCGGCATGAAGCTCGGTTTTCAGGCCATCACGCCGGTGTTCGACGGTGCCAGCGAAGAGGACATCAACGGCATGCTCCACGACGCCGGGTTGCCGCGTCACGGCAAGGCGCAGCTGTTCGACGGCCGCACCGGCGAGCGGCTCGAGCAGGAGACGACGGTCGGATACATCTACATGCTCAAGCTGCATCACCTCGTCGATGACAAGGTGCATGCCCGTTCGACCGGTCCCTACTCGCTCATCACGCAGCAGCCCCTGGGAGGCAAGGCCCGGTTCGGCGGACAGCGTTTCGGCGAGATGGAAGTATGGGCCTTGGAGGCCTACGGCGCCGCCTACATCCTCCAGGAACTTCTCACCGTTAAGAGCGACGACGTCGAGGGTCGCACCAAGATCTACGAGAGCATGGTGAAGGGCGAGAACACACTCGAGGCCGGCACCCCCGCCAGCTTCGACGTGCTCACGAACGAGATTCGTGGCCTGGCTCTCAACATGCAACTGGAAAAACGGCGGGTGTGACCATCCATGAGAGCCCCGCTCGGGGCGGCAGAAGTCTCGTCGTGGAGGCCGCAGCGGCCTGACGCTCTCCGAGATTCAGCCGACCCCGAGCTGCCCCGGTTCCTGATTCCTGCAAGATAAATCGAACAGACTGCGTTTTCACAAGAGGAGCATCCACGTGAGCATCGGCGAATCCACCTACGATCGCGTCAATGACTATTCCGCCGTGAAGATCAGCCTGGCACGTCCGCACGACATTCGCAGTTGGTCGTTCGGCGAGGTCAAGAAGCCCGAGACGATCAACTACCGCACCTACCGCCCCGAAAAGGACGGATTGATGTGCGAGAAGATCTTCGGACCGGAGAAGGACTGGGAGTGCTCCTGCGGCAAGTATCGCGGGATGAAATACAAGGGGATGATCTGCGATCGATGCGGCGTGAAGGTGACGCACAGCCGCGTCCGCCGAAAGCGCATGGGGCACATTGAGCTGGCCGCCCCGGTGGTCCACATCTGGTTCTTCAAGGCGATGCCCAGTCGCCTCGGCGCCCTGCTCGACATGAAGACGTCCAGCCTGGAAAAGGTGATTTACTTCCAGGACTACGTCGTGCTCGACCCCAAGGACACGCCGCTGAAGAAGCAGCAACTGCTCACCGAGGAAGAGTTCCGTGAGGCCCGCGGCACCTATGGCGACACCGGTTTCGAGGCCGAGATGGGAGCCGAGGCAGTCCGCAAACTGCTCCTGTCTCTCGACCTCGTAACGCTTTCGAAGGACCTCCGCGTCGAACTCGCCACGACCAACAGCAAGCAGAAGAAGAAGGACCTCGTCAACCGCCTGAAGATCGTCGAGGCGATCCGTGACAGTGAGAACAAGCCGGAGTGGATCGTGCTCGATGTGATCCCGGTCATTCCGCCCGATCTGCGGCCGCTCGTCATGCTCGACTCGGGCAATTTCGCCACGAGCGATCTCAACGACCTCTACCGTCGCATCATCAATCGCAACAACCGCCTCAAGAAACTGGTCGACCTCAACGCCCCCGAGGTGATCATCCGCAATGAGAAGCGCATGTTGCAGCAGTCGGTCGACGCGCTCTTCGACAACAACCGCTGCAAGCGGCCCGTGCTGGCCTCGAGCAACCGTCCGCTCAAGAGCCTCACCGACATGATCAAGGGCAAGCAGGGCCGGTTCCGTGAAAACCTGCTCGGCAAGCGCGTCGACTACTCCGCCCGTAGTGTGATCGTGGTGGGCCCCAACCTCCGGCTCCACCAGTGCGGCCTGCCCAAAAAGATCGCCCTTGAGCTCTATCAGCCGTTCATCATCCGGCGGCTCAAGGAACTCGGCCATGCCGACACCATCAAAAGCGCCAAGAAGATGCTCGAGCGGAAGGATGCCGAAGTCTGGGACATCCTTGAAGAGGTGATCCGCAATCACCCGGTGCTGCTCAATCGTGCGCCCACCCTCCACCGAATGGGCATCCAGGCCTTCGAGCCGATGCTCGTCGAAGGCAACGCGATCAAGCTTCATCCGCTGGTCTGCAAGGGCTTCAACGCCGACTTCGACGGCGACCAGATGGCCGTGCATCTGCCGCTCTCCATTGAGGCGCAGGTCGAGGCTCACACGTTGATGCTTTCCACCAACAATATCTTCAGCCCCGCCAACGGGGCGCCGATCATCAGCCCGTCGCAGGACGTGGTGATGGGTTGCTACTACCTCACGATGCTTCTTCCAGGCCGTAAGGGAGAGGGCATGGTCTTCAAGAACGTCGAGGAAGTGGAACTGGCGCACTCGCTCGGCAAGGTGGACACGCATGCCAAAATCCGGGTCAAGCTTCCTGCTGGCCGTCGCCTGAAGACAGACGTCGAGGCGCTTCGCAAGCCCGGATCGGTGATCGAGACGACCGTGGGCCGCGTGCTGTTCAATTCGATCCTGCCGGAAGGGATGCTCTTTTACAACATCCCCATGCGATCGAGTGAACTCGCCCGCGTCATCTCAGACTGCTACCAGGCTCTCGGTCGCCGCAAAACGATCGACCTGCTCGACAACATGAATCGTGTTGGCTTCAGTTGGAGCACTCGGAGCGGTCTCTCCTTCGCGACGGACGACCTGATCACGCCCGCCAACAAGGGGCGGATCATCGGCAGCGCCGAGAAGGATGTCATGAAGATCATGAAGCTCTACCAGCGGGGCGTGATCACCGACGGCGAGCGCTACAACCAGGTGCTCGACGCTTGGACACACGCCCGTGAGCAGATCACGAAGGAGATGATGGATGAGCTCGAGCAGGACACCGACGCGCGGGATACGCGTCGTGCCGGCTACGTGAACCCAATCTTCCTCATGGCGCACTCGGGTGCCCGAGGCGGCGTGGAGCAGATCCGCCAGCTCGCCGGCATGCGTGGTCTGATGGCGAAGCCGTCGGGCAAGATCATCGAGACGCCGATCAAGGCGAACTTCCGTGAAGGACTCACCGTGCTCGAGTACTTCAGCTCAACGCACGGTGCCCGCAAGGGTCTGGCCGACACGGCTCTCAAGACGGCCGACTCGGGCTATCTCACCCGCAAGCTCGCCGACGTGGCACAGAACGTGGTCGTGACGATGCACGACTGCGGCACGACGCAGGGCATCGACAAGACGGTCATCTACCGCGGCGAAAAGGTCGAGGTCAGCCTGGCCGACAGCATCCGTGGCCGCGTCAGCCGTGCCAACATCGTGAACCCCATCTCCGATGAGGTCGTGGTGCACGAGGACGAACTGATCACGCCGAAAATGGCGCGGCAGATCGAGGAACTGGGCCTGGAGAAGATCCAGGTCCGCAGCGCCCTGACCTGCGAGGCGCCCCTGGGCGTCTGCCGGCTCTGCTACGGCATGGATCTTTCGACCGGCTCGATGGTCGAAGAGGGCATGGCGGTCGGCATCATCGCGGCACAGAGCATCGGCGAACCGGGCACGCAGTTGACGATGCGAACGTTCCACATCGGCGGCGTCGGTCAGCGTGCCATCGAGGAGAGCGAGAGCCGTGCGAAGCGGGCCGGCACCGTGAAATTCACCCGTCTTCGTACCGTGCAAAACGAGCAGGGCGAACAGATCGTGCTCGCGCGGAACGGTGAGATCGCCGTCGTCGACCCGAAGGGCCGCGAACTCGAGAAGTTCGAAATCCCGGCTGGTGCCATTCTGAAGGTTTCCGACAACGACGAGGTGAAGCCCGGCGCGGTCCTCGTGCAATGGGATCCGCACTCGATCCCGATCCTTTCAGAGGTGGCGGGCAAGGTGCGATACGAGGATGTCATCGAGGGCGAGACCCTCCGCGTGGAGAAGGATCCCAGCGGACACTTGCGACGCATGGTGATGGAGCACAAGGGTGTCTACCATCCGCAGGTCGTGCTGGAGGATGAGTCGGGCAAGATCCTCGACTTCTATTATTTGCCCGAAAAGGCATACATCGAAGTCTCGCAGGGCGAAAAGGTCGCTGCCGGCCACGTTCTCGCCAAGACGCCCCGCGAGGCGTCTGGCACGCAGGACATCACGGGCGGTCTGCCGCGGGTCACGGAGATCTTCGAGGCTCGCAAGCCGAAGGATCCCGCCATCATGGCCGAGATCGACGGGAAGGTCGAACTGCTTGGCGAGAAACGGCGCGGCAAGCGGACGATCGTCGTGAAGAACGAGAGCGGCGTCGAGCGAGAGCATCTCGTCACGCACGGCAAGCATCTCCGCGTGCACGCGGGTGATATCGTCAAGGCGGGTGAGGCGCTGGTCGATGGGCCGCTCGTCCCCCACGACATCCTTCGCATCTCCGGCGAGGAAGAGGTGCAGCGCTATCTGGTGCGGGAGATTCAAAACGTCTACCGCAGTCAGCGCGTCGACATCGACGACAAGCACATCGAGATCATCGTGTCGCAGATGCTGCGCAAGGTGAAGATCGAGACGGTCGGCGACACCGACCTGCTTCCCGGCAGCGTCCTGGACAAGTTTGAATTCAAGCAGGCCAATGACAAGATCGCTGCGGGCCTGCGGATCACGGACAAGGGCGACAGCGAGTTCGCGGTGGGCAGTGTTGTCCCGAAGGATGTGCTCTCCCAGACCAATACGCAGATCGAAGTTCTGGGAGGAACTCCTGCCAAGGGCGCGAAGCCGAAGCCGGCGACGGCGAGCACGCAGTTGCTCGGTATCACCAAGGCGAGCGTGCAGAGTTCGAGCTTTATCTCGGCTGCGAGCTTCCAGGAGACGACCAAGGTGCTCACCGAAGCGGCGCTTGCCGGCAAGGTGGACAATCTGGTGGGCCTGAAGGAGAACGTGATCCTGGGCCACCTTATCCCCGCCGGCACCGGGTTCAACACCTTCCAGTCAGCCGAGGTTCGTGTGCGTCCCGAGGCGCTCGATGCCCTGCGGATCGATCGTGACAACGTGCTAACCAGGCAGTTTCCGTTGCTCGAGGCCGCCCCCCTCGGTGGCGACGCTGTCCCTGCCGGTGAGAGTGGCGGTCAGGTCGCCACCCGCGACGAAGCGGGTTCGGACAATCTGTAGTCCCTCCGGTCTCACATCCCGTCGACAAGGCTCCGATGCAGCCGCCTGCGGTCGCCCAAACAGGGCTCCCATCAGGTCGGCTGCGTCAGCCATTTGATCCTGAGCGGCCTGTCACCGACCGCGCGGGGAGCCGCCCGAGGCGTTGCAAGCACTGCTGGAACCCACCCATTTGAAACCGGTAGAGTAATCAGAAGGGCGTCCTCGACACGGCGCCCACCCGCCAACGGGGACGTGTGCGTGTCGCATCGCGCGGATCGGTCCAGATGGCGGCCTCGGGAAAATGGATCGTGAGCGACGAACACCGCCTGCCCGTGGGCATGGTGGCGGCCCAGACGCTCCGCGTACGCCTTGACGCCGTCTGGACGGAACTCCAGGCGGCCTGCGCCATGCCCGACCATGCGGAGCATGTCCATCAACTGCGGGTGGCGACGCGACGCGCCTTGGCGGCGTTCGGTGCCTTCAACGCCGTGATGCCCGCAAAACGCCGGGCTTGGTTCGAAAAAAGGCTCCGGCGACTGCGACGGGCCGCGGGCGAGGCTCGCGATCTTGACGTTCTCACCGAGCGTCTGACGCACGACAACGCGGCCCGGGCGCGAAGTCGGCTGGTCGCGATGCTCTCCAAACAGCGGCTCACTTCACGGGCCCCCATTCGCGAGCAGTTTGAAAAGCTGGTTGACGCGGGCTGGACGTGCCGAGTCGATCGACTGCTCGAGGATGTCGCCGACCGGCGACGCCATCCTGGGTTTCGGTCCTTTGCCCGTCGGCAATGCAAGCCGATGATCGCGTCGTTCTTCGACAAGGCAGACCGGAGGCTGCGCAACAGCGACGAGATCCATTCGCTCCGCATCGAAGGCAAGAAGCTTCGCTACGCGTTGGAGATCTTCGCCCCCGTCTTTCCCGACCGCGGTCTCGCCCGGTGCCAGGAGTCGCTCGAGCAACTCCAGAAAACGCTGGGGGAGTTCACCGACCATGCGTCCGCGGCGGATCGCTTCGGACGCTGGGCGCGAAGCGCGGATGCAGGCCCCAATCGCGACATGCTCGCCTCCTTGTGCGATGATGAGAACAGGCAGGCCGACATCGCCCGCAAGTCTTTTTCCAAGTGGTGGAGCCCCGCACGTCGCCGGTCACTCCGCCGTCGCTTCGAACGCACCCTGCGACGTTCCGCATGAACCGATCTCGGCCACGCGACACGATGCCCCTCCAAGGCACGGCCTCGGGCCGCATGCCTGCGCTCGCCTGGCAACTCGGGATCGCGCTGGCCGCGGCGGCGCTGGTGTGGGCGATCAGTTCGATCGCCCTCGACCGTGCCGGCGCGAGGCCGCGGTCTGGCATCGATGGATTTCAGCAAACCGCAGCGGAGACGCAGTCGGCCCCACGGGAGTCGCCGGCGGGCATGGCCTGGATTCCTGGCGGCGAGTTCTCGATGGGCTGTGCCGATCCCCGTGGACGACCGTTCGGCGGCCCCGATCCGATGCGTGACGCCCGTCCGATCCATCGCGTGCATGTCGATGGCTTTTGGATGGATCGTACGGAGGTGACCAATGACCGCTTCGCTGAATTCGTCGCTGCGACAGGCTACGTCACGGTGGCGGAGCGACCACCCAGCCCGGAGGATTTTCCCGGTGCACCACCCGAAAATCTCGTACCCGGCTCCCTGGTCTTCACACCTCCGCCGGATCCCGTCTCGCTGACCAATCATTACGTCTGGTGGAACTACATGGCGGGTGCCGACTGGCGGCATCCCACCGGTCCTGACAGTTCGATCGAGGGACGCGGTGATGATCCCGTGGTGCAGATCGCCCACGAAGACGCGACAGCCTTCGCGGCGTGGGCCGGCAAACGGCTCCCGACGGAAGCCGAGTGGGAATTCGCATCCCGCGGCGGACTCACGGGCAACCTGTATCCATGGGGCAATGAATTCCGACCGGGCGGCCGATTCATGGCCAACACCTGGCAGGGAAGGTTCCCGGTGGAGAATACCGCCGCTGACGGCTACGCCGCCGTGGCGCCGGCTGGACGGTTTCCCGCGAACGCTTACGGGTTGTATGACATGTCGGGGAACGTGTGGGAGTGGTGCTCGGATTGGTATCGCCACGATGCCTATGCCACGGCTCTCGCGACGGGACGACCGGAACGAAATCCGACAGGCCCGGCCGACAGCTTTGATCCCCAGGAGCCGCACGAGAAAAAACGGGCCCTGCGGGGCGGTTCCTTTCTCTGCTCCGAGCAATACTGCGCCCGCTACATCGTGGGCACCCGTGGCAAGGGCGAGCCCTCCAGCGGCTGCAACCACATCGGCTTCCGGTGCGTGAAGCCGCGGTAGTGCGTTGGTGCTGCGACGCCCAGGACAGTTCGGGGCATGGGCAGCCCCTCACCGATGCATCAACGCACATAACACCAGGCCCGGAGGGCCGGGTCAGCACCAGCCGACGGAGGTCGGCAAAGCGAAAATGGCAGGATGCCATGTTTCGCGTGAACACAGCGCATGGGCAGCCCCTCACCGCTTCATCAGTTTTCGGAGGCCTGGGAGGGTTCGGGTGTTGGCGACGTCACCGGCCTCGAGACCGGCGCGGCGGGCCTGCAGCACACCGCACCGCATCACGTCGAAGCCCCGCGTCGAGTGGGCATCGGTAGAGATCACGATCTTGACGCCCGCCTTTTTTGCGGCGGCCGCATGATGGTCGTTGAGATCGAGCCGCCACGGATTGGCATTGATTTCGAGGAATGTTCCCGTCCGCGCCGCGGCGGCGATCACCGCCTCCATATCGACGTCATACGGCGGACGCCGATTGAGCAGCCGTCCGGTAGGATGCCCGATCACGCTCACGTGAGGATTCTCGATCGCCTCGATGATCCGGGCTGTGATCCGCTCCCGCGGCTGGTTCTGACCATAATGCAGGCTGGCCACCACCCAGTCCGCCTTCTCCAGCACGTCGTCGGGCAGGTCGAGACCGCCCTTCTCCAGCATGTCGACCTCGATGCCCTTCAGCACCACGATCAGCGGCCGGCCATCTTCGGCCAAGGATTCATTGAGCCGGTCGATCTCGTCCCACTGCTTGATGAGCCGACGCTTGTCGAGCCCTCGAGCCATCGTCACCCGCTGGCCATGATCGGTGATCGCGATGTATCGGAGCCCGCGGGCGATCGCCGTGCGGACCATTTCGGTGAGCGTGTCTTCGCCGTCGGTGGCGGTCGTGTGCATGTGGAGATCGCCACGGATATCGGCAAGCTCCACCAACTCCGGCAGTTCGCCACGTTCGGCCGCCGCGAGTTCTTCGTGGCCCTCGCGGAGTTCCGGCGGCACCCACGGCAGCCCCACCGCTCGGTAGACGTCCTGCTCGGTGGCGCCGGCGACCAACGCCCCTTTGGCCGGCTTCGTATCGCCCTTCCCTTCCGGGCCAAGTTTGTACACGCCGTATTCGTTGATCGTCAGCCCCCGATCGCGTGCCCGTGACCGGAGCCGCACGTTGTGCTCCTTCGATCCTGTGAAATACTGCAGCGCCGCTCCAAACGAGCCATGCTCGACGACCCGCAGGTCGATCTGAACGCCCCGGGGCCCGCGAACGCTCGTCTTCGTCTCCCCGCGCAGCAACACCGCTGACGTCTCCTTCCAGGCATGCAAGCGGTCCATGACGGCAGCGGAGTCGTCGCCGTCGACGACGAAATCAAGATCGCCCACCGTCTCCCGGCCCCGCCGCCAGCTGCCTGCCCCCTCGATCTGCCGCACCTGCGGACACGCTCGCATCCAGACGAGAACTTCCTGCACGATCGCATCGGCCTCCTGCCACAGCAGCCGAGCATGCTCTGGGTCCTTGGCGAAGGCGATGTTTCCAAGGATCGCCGCCTGGGTCTTCGCCCCAAACCCCTTCACGCTCTCGACCCGTCCCTCCCGGCAGGCTTTTTCAAGCGCGTCAAGTGAGTCGATGCCCAACTGGTCGACCAGCAGCTTCACCTTTTTGGGACCGAGTCCGGGCACCCGCATGAGCTCAAACACCACCGCCGGCACCGCCTTTCGCAGGTCGGCCAGCAGAGGCAACTCCCCCGTATCCAGGAGCGTCTCGATCTTCTCGGCCAGATCACTGCCGATGCCCTCGAGGTCGGTCAGGGAGCGATCCGCGTCGGCCCGCACGGTGGCCAGCGACTCGACCATGCCGCCGATCGTCCGGGCGGCGTTCCGGTAGGCCCGCACGCGAAAGACGTTGCCCCCCTGGTACTCCAGCAGGTCGGCAATCTGTTCGAACGTGGCTTCAATGTCGGCATTCGTCACGGCGTGCCTCGGTACGACGACCTCGGGATCACCGCCCGCGGCAAGGGGCGGCATCACGCGGGTCGGGCTGCCGTTATCGTATCAAGCCGCCCGCTACTGCACGCGGCCGGGAAGGGCGGCCGTCGGGTAGCCAGTAGGCCGTGCTACCTGTGACGGATTCCATCCGGTGGCGGGCTGCCATGAGGTGGTGTGGCCAGTCGGCTCGAGCAGCTTCGGGAAAGCGCCGGTCGCGGGGTTGGGACCGCCACCAGGCAGAACCGGCATGCCGTTGCTGCCACTGGTGCTCGTGCCGCCACTCGTGCCACTCGTGCCGGTGCCATAGCCGCCCAGAGGTGCCAGCGATGGGGCCGGTGTGCCGTTGGCGGGCGCTCGGTATGGCTGCATCATCGGCGCCGCGGCCCCCGGGCTGCCGGGCGATGTGGGCGCAGGCGACGCTGCGGCGCCGGCACCATTCGTGGACGGTGTCCGCTGGAGTTCAGGGATCGGCTTCAGCGACGGGGTCGGCGACAGCATCGGCGGCGCAGTGGGCTGAGGCTGCGTCGCAGCGGGAGCGGGAGCGGCGTACGTGCCGGCTTGCGGCACGATCGGCTGCTGGAAGGTTGGCTGCTGGAACCCCGGCTGCTGGAACCCCGGCTGCTGCATTCCCTGCTGCGGCACCATGGCGGGCGCCATCGCCGGGGCGGCGATGTTCTGCGGCTGCCCAGGCTGGATCAGTTGCTGGGGCACATCCGCTCCAGCGGCGCCCCAGGCCTGCGGAGTGGTCTGCACGGTCGAAGCGAACGGACTCGACGCCGTGCCTGCGGCGGAAGGGGCCATCATTGGTGCCGTCGCCGCCCCCGGCACGCCGTAGGCTCCCGGCGCCGAGTATCCAGGCTGCATCTGAACGTACTTGGTCGAGTACACCGCCCGATACTGCGTCATCGGCACATTGACCGGCTGTTGTACGTACTGGGTCACCTGTTCCATGCACTCCCGCGGGCATCCGGTGCAGGGATCGATCTCGCTCGACGGCTTGTAGCTGGTGACGGGCACGCACTGATACTGTGTCCGGTAGGTGGTCTCGGGCACGTAGCTCACCTGCTGCACCGGCACGACGACCGGCGGCGGCGGCGCTGCGATCGGTGCGGCGACGGGTGCGATGATCGGTGCGGGAATCGGGGCCACAGCATATGCCGCCGGCGGCTTGCGGCAGCAGCCCGCGAAGAGTTCGGACAGGCAGCACTGCGCCTCGCACGCGGACGGCATCATGCCTGCGGTACCGCCCGCCAACAGCACGACGAACAGGGGACGCCGGATTCTCATCTCACACTCCTGAAGCTCGGTGGGCCGACCGGCCGGTCACGCCGGCTCGATCACCATCTTCACAAGCCTAGGTTGCGCTCTGGTGCGCCTACGTAAGAAAATCCGGCTCCGAATTCATGAATTCCGTGACCGCCGCCGTCAGAACCGGCACGCCCGTCAGGACCGGCACGCGTCACCCCACGAAGCGGCGTTCGCGTGCCTCGAACCGGTCGTAGAGTTCGTAGAGCGATTCGCGAAGATTGCCGCCATGCATGGCGAATGCGGCCTCGATGTCGGTATCGCGGATCAGCGTTTCGTGCCAGCACGCGTGATCGGGCAGGCTACCGACGATGGCACGCAGCAGGCTCGCACTCGTGACACATCGCGTAAGTTCCGGCATGGCGGCCTTGCGATGCGACGTCACGACAAGTCCGCAGCCCGAGAGGCGGGCCGCCAGACGCAACAGGCTGCGGGTGGCCAGACCGATGCATTCCCAGCTGTCGATGCAGACGGTGCCGCCGGCCGCCGCCTGGCGGATCGCCGTCCAGGCCGCCGATGCGTCCCGCAACGCATGCAACCGGATGCGCTGAGCATGTCCGCCTCGGCGTTCGATTGCCTCGGCGAGGTGCACCAGCAGCGTCGACTTGCCGCTGCCATGCGGCCCCACGATGGCCGCAGTGCCGCCAAGGCTCTGCAACCGTTCAAGCAGGCCGTCGACATCGACAGGATGGCCCGTGCCATCGAGCGGACGGATGCGACCGGGCCGCGTGTACCGCGTGGAAAAAGGATTCGATACCGGGGTGGCCATCCGTCAGATCCTGGATGCGGGAAGACGAGCCGGCGGAATCCGGCCGAGGGCAAACACGTGTTCCGACACGAAGTCGCGAGAACCGTCGAAGAAGAGCCGCACCCGCACGCACCAGCGCACCTTGACGATCAGCCCCTCGTACGAGAGCGGGCTCTGCGGCAACGGCGTGGAGAACGCCCCGGTCGTCACCGTCGGTGGCATCATTGCGCGGTCGTTGATCCTCTGGAAGAAATGCACACCGAGGTCCTCCTCCCCCTTCCCCTCGGTGTACCACAGGACCGAATGCTCGATCGCGCGGATGCGTTCGCCATCGCAGCCTTCGATTCGGTAACGAACGGCGAGCTGATCGCGGGGCTCATGCTGACGATGCGGTCTGTCGAACTGGACGTCGACTCTCGGCATGGTCGGTCCGCGGTCCGCTGCCTTGTTCATCGCGACACCTCCGTCGATCGCGACGCATCGCCGAACGCCACCAGCCGAGCCGGCGGCTCTTGCGCATCGGCTGCGGGCGGAAATACCACGATCGGAAAAACGCGGGAAAACGCCGGCCAGCGTTCGGGAGTGCCGCGGACGACGAGCCGCCAGCGAACGGCGTTGTGCGCCGAAGTAAAGGAATGCATGGCGTCCGGGGGAATCTCGACCACGGCCCGCGATTCAAAACGGGCATCGGGTGCCGCGCTCACGTCGTGAAACTCTTCTACCAACTGCCTCAAGACGACCGCCTGCTCGGTGCGGGTGTCCGTTCCCTGCCGGAACGTCGCCTGTTCCTCCACCTCGAGTGACAAGGTGAGCGAACGAATGGTTCCGGTGCCCCCCTGCGCGAGCAGCACGTCATACCGGCCACCGGGGAGCAGCGGATGATCCGAGATCTCGAGCTGCGTTGGACCGATGGCCGTGGCGAAGACCAGGCTTCTGAAGAACAGGATGACGCCGCCGATGCCAACACCCAGGAATGGCACCAGGAGGGCGAATAGCCACCAGTCGATCCTGCCCCCCAGCAGGTCGAGGCCGGCCCCCACGGCGAGCACGATCACCACGGCGTTCCAGAGCAGGGCGAACAGTCCGAAGCCCACCAGCGTCCAACTCTCGGGGCTTTCGATCGGCAGCCGATACCGCAGGATCGTGCCCGGTGAATTGACCAGATCGTCCCACACGGGAACGGCCGGATAGCCAGGGGCTGCCAGCGCCGGCTGGGCCAGCGGATCCAGCAGTTCGGAAAGCCCGATGGACGCAGCCCGGTGTTCCTCCGATTTTCCCCAGGCCCGCAGCCCGCGGACCAGACCCGATCCACCAATTAAGACGAGGGCACCCGGCAACAGGAGCGACAACAGCCACAGCCACCAGCTGTAGCCGCGTTGCAGCACCACCGTCTGGGGTGCCGATGGGTCGTACCAGCAGGTGGTCTCGTCCCCGAGCTTCCAGGAAGCGAGGCGACGCAATGCCGCGTCGCGATCGGTGGTATTTTCGGCGGGTGGACCGTGGCTCCACGACTCCCGCACGATCCCGTTGGCCACATACCGCACCCTCAGGCAGGGCCGCCAGGTCGTGCTCACGGTCGCCGGCGGATCGGCCACGCTCGTTCGCGCCAACCCCTTGGCGAGAATCGTGCCTCTGCTTTCACGAAATTCGTGATTGATACGCCACTCGGGAGCGGCCACACCGGACACGAGCAGCGCACCGAAACAGAGGCCGGCGACGAGCAGCGTGCCGTGAAACAGACCGTCGCCGAAGACTCCCCATTCCCGGGAACCCGTCCGCCGATGGCCGCGTTTTTTGGCGTAAAATCGCGGCAACCTCACGATCGATCTCCTGCGGGCTGACAATTCAATGTCCACCTACGTCAAGTGCGATGCCTATCCGCATCCCCGACGCTTCCCGCCTCCGGAATGCCCGTGTCAGGCCTGACTGCAGCTTTCCTCACGGGTCTCGGTGCCCCGCAAGCGGTCTTCGGCAATGCTGCCGACCATGCCGCGGAGGGATCGTGGCCCGGCGGAGCCTACCGGCAAAGCGGGACTGGTGCGATAAAATCCGATTTTTTCGAGGGCACGATACACCTCTTCCAACGTTTTCTCGCCGAAGTTGGAAATGGAGAGAAGATCGGCCCGGGTGCAGTTGAGAAGGTCGTGCACCGTGAAGATGCCTTTTTCCTCGAGGCAATTGGTGGTGCGAACGGATAGTCCGATCTCGGCCGTGCTCATTTCGAGCTTCTCCGCCATTTCGTCCGACTGCGTCAGGTTCTTGTAAGGAATGCGGGGCATGGGGTCCCTCCCGTGCGACGTGAATTGTGCGATTCAGCGGGCAAACGTGCCCGGAACTCTTCCGCCGTGAATATACTCCAAATGTTCTTGATCCGGCTACCGTCGCACCGATCGCGTCTCGGTGCCGTCGCCGGCCATGACGGCCCAGACACCCCGCAAAAATCCCGTGCCCGCCCATCCTTCCGCTCTTTCCCTGGACTCGCTGAACCCATCGCAACGGCTGGCGGCCACGCATGTCGAGGGCCCGCTGCTGGTGCTAGCAGGGCCCGGGAGCGGCAAGACACGCGTTGTCACTCACCGGATCGCCCACCTCATCTCGGCCGGCGTCCCGGCTGAGCAGATCGTCGCACTATCGTTCACCAACAAGGCCGCCGATGAGATGCGTCGGCGCGTGGCGGAACTCGTCGGCCCGCAGCCTGTGGAGATGGGAACATTTCACCGGTTTGCGGCCCGCCTGCTCCGCCGGAACGCCCGCCTCGTCGGCCTCACCAGTGACTATTCGATCCTCGATCCAGACGATGCCGGTGCACTGCTCAAGCGGGCAGCCAAGCAACTCGGACTGTCGTTGACCCACACGCCGATCGATCGCGTGGCGGGGGTAATCAGTCGGGCCAAGAACGACCTGGTCACCCCCGAGTCGTTCGAGCCCAAGTGGGGGCGGCCCGTGGACGAGGTGGTCCAACGGGTGTGGCCCGTGTACCAACGGATGCTGCTCGCGGCGAACTCGGTCGACTTCGACGATCTGCTCGTGCACGTTGCCCGCATGCTGATGGACAACGCCGACCTGCGTCGCATGCTCGACGCGCGGCACCGCTGGATCCTGGTCGACGAATATCAGGACACCAACGCGGTGCAATACTGCATCGTGCGAGGTCTTTCGATCGATCACCCCAACCTTGCGGTGACGGGCGACCCGGACCAGGCGATCTACGGCTGGAGGGGGGCGAGCATTCGCAACATCCTTGAATTCGAGCGCGACTATCCCGCCGCCAAGGTCGTCACCCTCGAGCACAACTATCGCAGCACCTCCAATATTCTCGGCACCGCCGATCGGCTCATCGCCCACAACAGCCGGCGGAAACCGAAACGGCTGATCACCGACGCCCCACCGGGACCGCTGGTCCGGATCGTGCTCGATGCATCCAGCCACGACGAGGCTGATCGCATCGCGGATGAAATCGCCGGCGCCCTCGCAAGCGGCTCACGCACGCCGCGGGATTTCGCGATCTTGTTCCGCACGAACGCCCTGTCGCGGTCGCTCGAGGTGGCGTTGCGAAGTCGCGGTGTTCCCTACCAGTTGGTGCGGGGGCTCGAGTTCTTCAAACGTCGCGAGATCCGTGACGTGGTTGCGTGGCTGCGTCTTCTCAAGAATCCCCGCGACGACGAAGCGCTGCTGCGGGTGGTGAACGTGCCTCCTCGCGGCATCGGCAAGCAGTCGCTCGACCGGTTGCTGTCGTGGGCGGGCGACCAGCGTGCCAGCCTGCTGGAGGCGGCCGCCGTGGCGACGCGTATTCCGGGCATCTCGAAGCGATCCGCCTTGGCACTGGTCCAGTTTGCGCGGCTCCACGGCGAACTGGCCGAACATGCCGGGGAACCGACAGGCAGCGTGGCTTCCCTGCTCGATACGGTGCTCGACAAGACGGGCTATCGTCAGATGCTCGCGGAGGAAGGGGGAGACGAGGGCGGAGAGGATCGCCTGGCCAATGTCGAGGAACTCGTGACGGCCGCCCGGCAGTGCGACGAATCATTCAGGCCCGCGGTGCCCGGCGACGACGCGCTGGGGGCGTTCCTGGAATCCACGGCCCTGGTGGCCGACACCGATGTCTGGGATTCCCAGGAAAACCGCGTCTCGCTGATGACGCTCCACGCCGCCAAGGGTCTGGAATTCCCCGTGGTCTACCTGGTGGCGATGGAGGACGGCATCCTGCCCCACGAGCGCAGTCTCGATCATCCGGATCAATTGGAGGAGGAACGGAGGCTGGTGTTCGTGGGCATCACGCGGGGCCGCGAGGAAGTGCACGCCAGCGCCTCCCGCATGCGTGATTACCGCGGCACCCGCCGCATCTCGGCCCCGAGCCTGTTTCTCACCGAGATGACCGGCTCCGAGACGGTCGTCACCGGCGCCGAGGCACCGGCGTCGGGAGCCCCATGGGCCCGTTGGGGCACCACCGCGGACGACGACTATGCCCAGGTCGCCGGGCACGACGAACCGGACGACGACATACCCACCGTCCCGACACACGGGTCCACCACGCTGCGCCCCGACGGACTCGTGCTGGAAATGGACGAATCGGACACGCCGGCAGAGATCGGGATGCAACCGACACCGCGGCCGAGGCCTGCAACGACGCGACGGCGTGATCTCGATGCCGCGATCGGGCGAGCGTCCGATCTGGCGAGCCGTTTGAATGGTCTGCAGCCGGTCAAGCGAGCCTATGAAGTCGGGCAGCGCGTGCGGCACGCCGAATACGGCGAGGGGAGCATCACCGGGATCAGTGGCACGGGCCCCCGCGCCGTCGGCACCGTGATCTTCGACGGCCCGGCCGGCACGCGGAAATTCATCCTCGGCCACGGCGCGCTGGAGTAGGTGGCTGTGTTCACGAAAAACACGACATCGTGTCGCCCAGACGGGCGGATGCCCGTCCTCAGCCAGTTCTTGGCAAACGCAGTTTGCTGGTGCTGCGCATGGCATCCTGCCATGAAAACGGGAGCCTGACCGGTTTGCTACCGTCCGCCGTGTTCCCGCCACCAAGCGACCGTGGCGGCGAGGCCCGCGTCGAAGTCCTGTTTCGGCTCCCACCCCAGCAGCCTGCGGGCCCGTGAGATGTCGAGGCCGCGGCGCGGCTGCCCATCCGGCTTCGAGGCATCCCACTCGATCCGCCCCTCGAAATTGCAGGCCTTCGCAATCCTGCCGACGAGGTCGCGAATCGGAATCTCCTCACCGCCACCGAGATTGATCGGCACCGGTTCGTCCATCACCTCGGCCGCCCGCACGATGCCCTCGGCGGCATCATCGACGTGGAGAAATTCACGAGTCGCCGCGCCCGAGCCCCAGCACACGATCTGCGCATCCCCCGCCAACCGGGCCTCCTCGCACTTGCGAACAAGCGCGGGGATGACGTGGCTTGAACGAGGGTCGAAGTTGTCGCCCGGGCCATACAGATTCACCGGCACGACCACGGCGCTCTTCAATCCAAACTCCCGGTGATAGCCGTCGAGCATCACGAAGACCGCCTTCTTGGCCACCCCGTAGGGGGCATTCGTTTCCTCCGGATAGCCATTCCAGAGGTCCTCTTCGCGAAAAGGAACCGGGCAGTGCTTGGGGTAGGCGCAGACGGTGCCCGTGTGCACGAACTTCTCGAGACCCCGCCGCCGGGCGTGCTCGACCAGATGCAATCCCATCGCCATATTGGCGTAGAAGAATCGCCCGGGGTGTTCCATGTTCGCGCCAATGCCGCCCACTTCGGCCGCGAGGTGGAGGACGACATCTGGCCGGGCGGTTTCATAGAGCCGCTCCACGTGCGACTCCTCCGTGAGATCGCAATCCTTGCGCCGCGGCACGACGATCTGTTCGTCGGGCACACCCCGCTGATGGAGCACGCGCAGCACGGCCTGCCCCAAAAAGCCTGCGCCGCCGGTCACGACAATGCGCTTTTTTGAGAGATCGGTCACGCCGGGCTGCTCCTCACGACACTCCAAACCGTCACCGGTTGGGCATGGTGCCTTCATGACCGGCGGCGAGAAGCACCTGCTCCCGTCGCGCCAATTCGAGATCGGCGTCAACCATGCGGGCCACCAGTTCGTCGAACGAGCAGCGGGGCCGCCAGCCAAACATCTCCCTCGCCTTCGCCGACGACCCGAGGAGGAGATCGACTTCCGCCGGACGGAAATAACGCGAATCGATCTCCACGACGTCGCGATAGTCCAGTCCCAAACGACCAAACGCCTTCTCGCAGAACTCTCGCACCGAGTGGGTCTCGCCCGTGGCGATCACGTAGTCATCGGGCGAGTCTTGCTGCAGCATCAGCCACATCGCCTCGACATAGTCGCCGGCGAAGCCCCAGTCGCGCTGCGCGTCGAGGTTGCCGAGGTAGAGTTTCTTCTGCAAGCCCAGCTTGATGCGGGTGGCGGCCCTCGTGATCTTGCGCGTCACGAACGTCTCGCCCCGTCGCGGGCTTTCATGGTTGAAAAGGATGCCGCAGGATGCATGCAGCCCGTAGCTCTCACGATAGTTGACGGTGATCCAATGGGCGTAGAGTTTCGCGACACCGTAGGGCGACCGCGGATAGAACGGGGTCGTTTCCCGCTGCGGCGTTTCCACCACCTTGCCATACATCTCCGAACTCGACGCCTGGTAAAAGCGGATCTGGCAGCCGACGGCGTCCTGGAAATCGCGAATCGCCTCCAACAGCCGCAGCGTACCCACGGCGGTGACATCGGCGGTGTAGGTCGGCTGGTCGAAGCTCACTCGCACGTGGCTCTGTGCCGCGAGGTTGTAGACCTCCGCCGGCCGGATCTCGCGGATGAGACGGGCCAGACCGTTGCCGTCGGCCATATCGCCGTGATGCAGCACGAGGGGGCGGTGCACGTCGTGGATGTCGCGGTAGAGATGCTCGATCCGCTGCGTGCCGAATGTGCTCGACCGGCGCACGAGACCGTGCACCTCGTACCCTTTGTCGAGAAGAAACTCGGCCAGATAGGAACCGTCCTGGCCGGTGATGCCCGTGATCAGCGCGCGCCGGGGACTCGAGGACATGCGGGACTCGACTTTTTCGCTTATGAGACGGAGGGTTCGCAGGACCGCGGTCGACGATACAGAGAGACCTGACTTTTACAAGTCGCTTGGACCGGACTGCTTCTGCTCCTGCAGGGCGGCATCGAATTTCTCGAGCATCACCGCCATGAAATCGGCGCATACTTTCGACCCCACGCCCGGCGGCAACGGGGTCTCGTCGATGATCACGTAGAGCTTATAGACGGCCGGGGCGGCTGCCAATTCGATCCGCGCGATCTGCGGGGCCACCCACCGTCCATCCACGCCATAGGTCCAAAATACCCGGAGCGTCTGGCCCGACTTGCGAAACGTGCCGGTAAACACTTCGGCGGTGCGATCGTCGGCGAGAGGAACTGTCAGGCGGTGCTCCGTTTCCGCGATCTCGAAGCCGGCCCCAGGATAGCAGCGGTCAGGCGTGTGGCCCGACGCATCATGAGGCGTCGCGCAGACCACGAACGCCGACAGCCTCGCCTTCGATTTCGTATTGAAGTAGGCACGTGAAATGTGACCGACGGCACCAGCGCGTTCCAACTCCTCGGGATTGGATTCCAGTTCCTCCGTAACCGTCCATGCGCCGCATGTGGTGGGAAACAGTCGCTCCAACAACTCCGCGGACTGCTGCAACTCAGCCGCGACGTTCCGCCCGGTCCAGCGATCGGTCATCCGCCCCTGCAGGTAGGTCGCGCCGATGACCACCAACGCGGCGGCAATCGCCGTCATCATGCCACTGGATGCCCTCATCGGATGTGCCTCGATTTCATTTCCCGCTGCCGCGTTGCCATGGACGCTCCCCAGTGATCACGCCGGCACCGGCAGGGCCGACCGCCTCCGCGACGGGGCCGCGGAGCCGCCGTGCACGATCACGCCCGCCAGCCGCCCGCCAACCGACCTCAGCCGGTCTACGGCGGCTATCACCTGCGGCACACGACTGACGTCCAGCATGGTCGACAGGATCACCGCGTCGCTCTGCTGCCCCAGGAGCAACGGATCCGAGACATCGAGCACGGGGCCCGCATCGATCACGACGTGGTCGAACGAATCGCGGAAGCCCTGGATGATCCTGGCCAGTTCCGGCCGCGACAACGCCGAGATCGCCGCATAGTCGCAGACTCCGCCCGTCACGGCGAACAGCCCTTCGATGCTGGTGGGCTGCACGGCTTCGTCATTGACAAGCTCGCCCCGCAGCAGTTCCGGTAGTCCGGCCCGCAACTCCAACCCCAAGGCGACGTGCGCACCGGGGTGTCGTAGATCACCGTCAAGGAGCAGCGTGCGCTTATCGGCGCGGGCCAGGCTGGCCGCAAGCTGGGTGGCGAGCGTCGTCTTGCCCTCCCGTTCGACGGCACTGGTGACGAGGATGACCTTGGGCGCCTCGCGGCCGACCTGGGAGATGAGCGTCCGGATCGTGTCGCCACGTTCGGCCATCACGACCCCCGGGTCCTGTCGCTTCCCCAGCCTCGAGGCCAGCGGGAACGTGCCGAGCACCCGCACGCCGATGCGCCGCGACACGTCGTCGGCCGCACTGATGTGATCCCGCAGATACTCCTTCAGCACGATTCCACCGCCACCGAGCACGGCTCCGAACATTCCGGCAAGCAACGTGAGTGCGACACGGAACAGCCTGTCATTTCCCTGGGGCACGCCAGCCGGCTCGATCAAGGTCACGCGATTCGGCATGTTGAGGTCGATCGCCGTGCTTTCGAGCTCGATGCCGATCTGGTCGGTCACCTTCTGCAGGTGCTCGAGCTCGACCTTTCTCGCATCCATGTCCGCATTGGCCTTGCCCAGTTCCATCACTTCCTTCGATATCTTGTCGAATTCCTTCGACGTGTCTTCAAGCGTCTTGACCAGCATTTCCCTCCGTTTCCTCAGCACGACAGGCGTCTCCACCCGCCGCCCGACCGATTCGGCCATGAGGTTCAAGACGATCGCCGGGCGAAGTTCACGGCGACGGCCGTCGATTCGAACGATCAACTCCTGCCCCTGGGCCCGCAGTCTGCGCACGGCCGGTTCACTGCCGGCCCGGGCGCTCCGCTGCTGCTGAAAGGAAATAGCCTCTTCGATACTCGACAGCCGTTGGTTCAACTCGGCGATCTGGGGATCCCGCGACAACGTGGCCTCGATCAACTCCTCAGGCAACGCTTCCTCCGGCGAGATCTCGCCGCTGGTACGAGCTTCGGCGATCCACAACTCGGCATCGATGGCAGCGATGTCCCGCTGCGTATGGACGAGCAGTCCACGCAGGGTGCCCAGATGATCCATCAGCAGGCCGCGTTGCGTAGCCACCTCGGAGCTGTCCCGCGTGCCCAACGTGCGAGCCAGGTTGTTGAGCGTCTCGCGACGGGAACGCAATTCAGCCATATTTTCCTTGAATTTTTTCTCGAGTGCGTCGCGGCGACCAAGCCGCTCGGTCCGCTCCTTGTTGACCACGTCTTCGAGAAACGAGTTGGTCACCGCGTTGAGGATCTTGGCGACATCTTGCGCATTCTTGCCCCGCAAGCGGACCTGCACGACCTCCGATTCCGGCGACGCGGTGACCATCAGCCCGCGTGAGAGCCAGCCGATCGGATCAGCCCCTGCCTCACGAAGCGTCTCCAAGCCCTCGATCCCTGGCTTTCTCAGGGCCGCCTGCAACACATACGGGCTCTTCATCAGTTGCAGTTGGGTCTTCTTGTACGATTCATACTCCGCGCTGTCACGGCCGCGGCTGAGCATGCCCCCCTTGTCCCGCACCCGAAGCCAGGCCACGGCCTCGTAGCCGCGCGGCATCAGGATCCACGCCGGCACCGCAGCCGAGAGGCCCAGCAGCAGCCCCAACGCCGTCGATGACAGCCAGCGGCGGCGGAACGCATGAACCAATCGGACATAGTCGATCCCGGCGGAGGCATGGTCGCCCCCGCCCTGTGTCAGCATCGGCGCCATCTGTGGCTGGAGCGGTGCAAGTGCAGAATCCCTGCCGTCTCGGACGACGAGTGTTCCCGCCGAAGCCCTCGCCGGGGCCGGGGCCGGCTGTTCATCGATCACTGCGTTCGGTTCGCTCATTGTGTTCACCCGCCAGTGTTTTGGCACCAATCCGCGGCCGTGCCGTGGCTGTTCTGCCACTCCTTCATTCGCCGACTCCTCGACGCACCGATTCTACCCGGTCCTATCGTCTCCATGGCCGGTCGCCGCGGCCGTCCGCCCAGATGGGGGAATCCCGGCCTGAAACACCGGGCCGTGCGCACTCCGACCATGCGGGTGATTTCGGTTCCCACCGTCGACCGTCGTTCCCAGCGGGACGACCGGCGCCAGCGTCATCTCTTCCGGCACGAACAGTTTGGAAAGCAGGAGCTGCACGCCATAGAGCATTCCGAGGGCGAGCGGCATCATGAAATAGCCCGCCCAGTCGTGGAAAATCTTCTCCGCGATGTCCGGATTGATCGTGTACATCACGCCGGTCAACGTGATGCGTATCGCATTGACGGCGAGCGCGATGGGCACGGCACTGGCCAGGATCGTGAGGCTTTCGTACCACTCCAGATCGCCGAGCATGACGATCGCCGCCGAAATCGCGATGAAGATCGTGAGCATCCGCAGTCCGCTGCAGGCATCGACGACGCCGAGGTGCATCTCGCCTACGACGATCTGGTTACCTTCCTGAATCGCATCGATTCCCAGCGTCTGGATGGCGTAGGTGCTCACCATCGTGGCCATCGTCTGCAGAGGCCCCAACAGATACCGCGTGGCCTCGTCGGGCAGGGGATACATGAAGATCAGGACGGCGACCGGCGCCCAGGCCCAGCGAAACATGCTCCAGCCGCCACCCAGCAACACGACGCCCGCGAATGCCGGCACGAAGGTGTACATGTCGATGGTAATGATGCGATAGCGAGCCACGAAGAGACGGAGGGCAAGACTGGCCACCAGCAGCCCGAGGCCCGCGAGGTGCGCCGAGCCGGTCACCGGAGTCACCGGCTGCCGCCACCAGAACAGGATCGCCACCGAGAACAGCGGCACGATCCAGCCGTGGGAATATTGGGGGTTGTTCCAGGCCGCCTTCGCGCTCATCAGCCCGGGCCAATAGCTGAACATGAGCAGCGCAGCCAGAGATGCCACCAGGATCAACGGTCGTCTCTGTTCCGGCACCGCGAGATCGTCGATCAGGGCTCGACACCGCAGCCGGATCGACTCCCAGAGAGAGGCGTCGTCAGGGAACGCCCGCACCACTTCCCCGGCGTCCGCTGCGGCGGAGGCCGACTGGGGATGGTACGGCTGCTTCGCAGGCAGGACGGGTGCCGGCATGTTCAAGGGCAAAACTCTCCGGAAATGTCACGACAATCGATCCTACCCGACGGCGACGGCGGTTTCACGCCTGCATTGCGCACCTCTCTGTAAGCGCCACCTGAAACGGGAGTTGCGCCGGCCTCGATCTTGCATCTGTGGCCGCCCGTTTGGGCGTGACACCGACGGCCCGGGGTGGCATGATCCGCTTTCACGAGTGCCCGGGGCGCCCTCCCCATTCCGTACAACCAGCCCAGCCTTCCAGACAGCATGGACAGAGATTCCGTCAACGCCCCGGAGCCGCCTCGTCCCCGCCGGCTGCCCGGCTGGTTCGCGGTGGTGCTGCGGGTGGCGGCCACGGTAGCACTGATGGCCGTCGTGCTCCGCGGGATCGAGTGGGAGAAGCTGCTGGCACTGCTGAAAGGCTGCGACTGGCGCTGGTGGATCGCAGGATTTTCGGTCGGCGTGCTCGTGCAGATGATCGCCGCCGTTCGTTGGGCCGCTTTGGCCCGCCCCATCGGCTTTCCATTTTTCGTGAGCACGTTCGTCTGGCGGTTTTTCGAGGGCCTGTTCTTCAACCTCTGCCTGCCGTCGTCGATCGGCGGCGACGTGGTCAAGGCCTATCGACTCGCCGACTCGACTTCAGGTCGGCTGCTGGCAGGCTGCACCGTGCTCGCCGACCGGCTCACGGGACTGGCGGCGCTCGGGGTGCTGGCGGGCACCGCCCTGATGGCCAAGGAATGGGCCTTGGGCATACCCGCCACACTCGCCATCGGAGCGGCGTTGCTGCTCGCGGCGCTGCTGGCTTTCTGGGTGATCGTCGGTTCACTCGATCGTGTCCTGGCCTTGATCCCCGAGCAGCATGCCGCCAGACACTTCATCGCCCAGTTGCTGCCTTACAAAATGCGGCCCAGCCTCATGATGCGAGCGGTCGGCTGGAGCCTGCTCATCCAGATGGGCGGCTCGGTGGTCGTGGCGTTCATCGCCCGCGCGTTGGGCGTGTCCCTGCCGATGTCGGTATGGTTTGCGGTGGTGCCGCTGGTGACGCTGGCGATGGTCGTGCCGCTGAGCATCAATGGCGTGGGCGTGCGTGAGGGGGGGCTGGCGTTCCTGCTCAAGCCCGCCGGCGTATCGACCGATGCCGCGGTGGCCATCGGCCTGCTCTGGTTCCTCGCCACGATTCTCAATGGACTGATCGGCGGCGTGCTGTTCCTGCTCGACCGCCAAACATCGACCAATCCGGCGTCGGCCACTCCTGCAACGGCCATGCCTGCCAGCCGGTCGACCTAACGGCGTCGCGCCGCGGTGAGCAACAGCCCGGCGATCGTCTTGGCATCGTCGATCCGACCATCGAGGCACATCGCGATCGCCTCGTCCCACGTGACCACGCGGGTGCGGATCTGCTCGCCCGGTTCGAGTGCCTGCGGACCCGCGACCAGATCCTCGGCCACGAAGAGGTGCATCCGCTCCCGGAGAATTCCCGGCGACATCCACATCGCCCCCGCCGAAACGATCCGACCGGCCCGATAGCCGGTCTCCTCCGCCAGCTCCCGCCGCGCGGCCTCTTCCAGCGACTCGACCCGGTCGAGCGTCCCCGCGGGGAGTTCCAGGAGTGTTTTGCCGACGGCCACGCGGACCACCTCCACGAGACAGACTTCTCGGGCCGACACCAGCGGCACGATCACCACGCTGCCCGGATGCCGCACGACCTCTCGCTCACGGCGACTGCCGTCCGTGCACGGCTCCGTCACCCGCACGACACGGAACCGTCTGGTCACGAGCAGCACCTCGCCGTCTTCCGGCGAAACGTCTTCCGCCTGACCATCCGGCCGCCATGGCTCGTCAGACAGGTTGCGGGAGTGTGCCGCCTGCAGCGGCACTGCCACCACGCTCGCCGTTGCTCCCCCCACCTCGAGCGGCCGTGCCGCATCGAGCGCCTTCGCCTGCACGAGGCCGAGACCGAGACCGCATCCGAGCATCGGCGAGAAGCAGACCGATGTGAGCCGGCCGACGACCTCGTCTCCACAGCGCACGACCGCGCTCGTATCGGCGCCCCGAGGCCCGTCGGAGTGCCGGTCGTCATTGATGGCGACTGCCACGAACCGACGATTGACGTGCCCGAGTGCGTCGATTCGCGCCACCGTTTCCTGGCCAAGGTAGCAACCCTTGGTGAACGAGATCGCCCGCGCGTCGCGGCCCAGTTCCTGCGGGAGTGTCTTCTCCGGAAGATCGACGGGCTCGGGCACGCCTGCCTCGATACGGGCGGTCTCCCACGCAGCAGGCGTCGCCCGGGGCGCGGCCTGGGAATCCAGCCAGGCGATCAACCGTTCGTGGAGGTTCGCCTCCACCTGCACGAGAAATCCGACAGGGCCGTACCAATCGACCCGCACGATCGCCACCGGGATAGTGCCCAGGAGGCCGCGGCAGTGCTGGAGCAGTGTCTCCGGCGGTCGCACACTCGACCGAGCCGCCAGCCATGCCTCTGCTTCGGGCCCTGCGACGACCAGGTGCCGGTACGTGTCCGACTCGTCCTTCAATTCGAACTTCTCGCGGATGTGATAGCGGTCCAAGTGCTCGCGCAGGCCGGCAGCCAGCCCCGCCGGAGCGTCGATCCAGACGCCGTCTTCGCTCCGCAGGATGTTCGTCAATGCGAGCACCCAGCCGCGGGCGTCGGCGAAGAAGCCCTCCGTGCCCGCGCCCGCCGCCAGCGCGGAAACCGCAGCCGTGGTGAAGTTGTCGATGAACCGGACTGCATCGGGCCCTCGCACCGTCAACACTGACCGCCGGCCGAGGTCTCCCCAGGCCAGACTCCGCCGCAGGTCGGCGTAGCCGATCGGGCCGCCGACGGGCGTGAAAGGGGCGTCCGAACCGGGCTGACCTGCCTGGTGGGGTCGCTGCGGGTCGTGCTGATTCATGGCTGGCTGCTCCGGGAAAGGAGGGGGACTGCGGCGGCGCCCAACAGATTACTACACGCTTCTTCGAGAAAATCTTCCCGCCGCGCGAACGCTCCGGGGGGATGCTGCGTATGAGAGTGCACCGCAACGACGACACGAACAATGCGGTTGAAACGGGACTTCGGGGACGCACGCCGCGTCGCGATCTTTCGCAGAGGAATACAACCATGGCCACTGTTGATTGCCGGAACGGATACCGGAATGACTACGACGACGATGCAGATGACATGCTCGACGATCCGCTGGCGGTCGCCGACACCGAACATTCCGACGCGTTGCGTGCCGCAGCTGACGGCGGAGACGCAAGCCTGCGTGCCTCGCACAGCCGGCAACGTCGGCTGCACCGCATCGCCGATGTACGGAGACTTCAGGGCGTGACGCTCCGCAATGTCTCGCGGCGGCTCGGCACGCCGCTGACGGTGGTTCGCCGTCAGGAGCAGCCCGACTGCGACCTGCGGCTCTCCGATCTGCTGCAGTGGCAGGAGGTGCTTGAGGTGCCGGTCGCCGAGCTGCTCGTCGAAGGTGAGGGTCAGCTCTCCGGACCGGTGCTGCAGCGATCCCGCATGGTGAAGCTGATGAAGACGGCCGCGGCGATCCGCGAACGCACGCACGACACCACGACAGGCCGCATGGTGTCGATGTTGATCGAGCAGATTCTGGAGCTCATGCCCGAACTTGCCGACGTGACGCCGTGGCACACCGTGGGGCAGCGTCGCACGCTTGACGACGTCGGCCGCACCGCCCGGCAGACGGTTGCCGAAGAGGTGTTCCGTCGGCCGCGTCCGGACTGAAGCCCGACCACACGTCAGCACGCCGTTCATCTGGACACGGCTCCTTCGTTCCCTGGAAACCCGATCACGGAAGATCTCGACGGGGGGCCCGATTTGTCAGGGGCGCGGGCCGCCCGTCAGTCGCGCCGCCGGTGTGAACAAGCCCGCCTTGTTCGCACCGGCGGTGCTGTTTACGATCCCGGCTCAGCGGGTGCCGTCGCGGCATCGTCCGGACATTCTTCCCTTCTCCAGGTCGCCAACCGTGTTTTCCTTACTGGGTGTCATCGGCATCACGCTCGTGCTGTTTTTCGTCGTCGCGGTGACGGGCTGGCTGATCCTCGGCAAGTGATGCCGCCTCTTCCCGTTCGCCGCTGAACCGGCCGGCCGTTCCACGCAGCACTCCGGCCACAAGCAGGGAGAAGAAGCCTCCCAGCACTCCCACGAACAGCACCCACGCCACCACGGCCAGCCGGAAATAATCCCGCAGCCAGACCCGCGCGGGGGGCTCGGCGCTCTTGGGCACTTTTCGCTGTACCGGCCCGTCACGACCGGACTGCTGCCGCATGTCGCGTCGAAAGGCATCCCAGTTCGATTGCGCCTCGGGGCGATCCAGTTGCTCGAGCCAGGTGGCACGTGCCCGCAGCAGCATCACCGGCGGCAGGATCAAGGCCGCCAGCCACGCGGCCAGCACGGCGGCTGTCGCGACCGTCCGCAGGAGTGATCCACGTCGCACCATGACACCCAACCTTCCGTCAGAGCGGGAAACCCGGCATGCCTTGAAACCGATCTGACCATCGTCCATGAGCCCAGACTTCCCGGCTACCGAAATGAGCGTTTGGGCGCCTCCGAGGAGCCCGCCCTGCGAGCGCAGCATATCCGGGGAGTCAGGGCGGCCGGCAGCCACTGGTCGAATCTACCAGTTGCCCATACCTCCCGTCTTTCCGGGCAGGCAAACGCTCTGGTGCCGGCGACGGTCAGCCGCTACCGTCCCCGCGTCCATCTCCACCCAAACCCTCGTGCCAGCCACCGAGCCGCGTCAGGAGCCTGCAGCGTGACTGTTCGTGCGTCATTCCACTGGATTCCGTCGGTGCTGCTGGCCGTCTGCCTGGTGGCCCACGCCACCCCGGCCGAAGCCCAGACCGGCTGGCTGCCCACGGCGTGGTTCTCCCAGGACTCCGTCGATCCCAAGGCGATGTTCCCGCTGGCCGAAAGTGATGGCCCATGGCTCGTGCTCGCAACCACGTTCCGTGGCGAGGGAGCCCGCGACGATGCCCGCCGGCTCGTGCAGGAACTTCGCGGCAGCCACAAGCTGAAGGCTTACACGCACGAGAAATCGTTCGACTTCACCGGCAACCAACGGGGCCTGGGGCTCAATCCCGACGGCACGCCGAAGAAGATGCGGTTTGCCAAGGCCGAACAAGTGACGGAAGTCGCCGTGCTCGTGGGCGACTTCGCCTCCTTCGACGACCAGCGTGGCCAGAAGATGCTCACCAAGATCAAGAACCTGCATCCCGAGGCGTTGGCCGGCGGCAGCGGCAAGAGCCAGTCCTTCGCCGATTTCCGGCGGATGATGGGCCTCGACAAAAACAGTTCCAAGGGGCCGATGCACCTGGCGTTCGTGATTCCCAATCCGCTTCTGCCCGAGGACTTCTTCACGAGGCAGCAGGTGGACAAGTTCGTGATCGACATGAATGCCGACGTCACCAACAGTCTGCTCGACTGCCCGGCCCGGTACAGCGTTCGGGTGGCCACCTTCACCGGCGCCGGCACGTTCGACCAGAAGGCGATCGAGGACGGCGGCAAGGAGGTGGAATTTCAGGGACGGCTGGTGGAGGCGGCCGAGAAGGCCCACAAGCTCACCGAAACGCTGCGTCGCGGCGGCTGGCAGGCCTGGGAGTTCCACGATCGCGACTCGAGCATCGTCTGCGTCGGCAGCATCGAGCAGTTGGCCGTGCAACAGGCCGACGGCACGATGGCCCCCAATCCCGAGATCATCCGCATCGTGAAGGCGCTCGGTCCCGACCCGGTGAAACTGGCAGTCGGCCAGATCATGCCGCGGAGCATCGACGGGGTGCTGCTCGACGTGCAGCCCAAGCCGATCGACGTGCCGCGGGTGCCGACCGGCCGGCGTTGACCGCCCGCACCGCCGAACCGCCGGACAGGCTCGTCTATGGACACCAACGCGACGCTCGTGCTCGGCACCACCAATGCCGGCAAGCTGCGTGAGCTTGCCGAACTGCTCATCCCGCTGGGCATCACCTGCAGTTCGCTCGCAGGCCTCGACGCCGCGGTCGACGTCGAGGAAACAGGCAGTTCGTTCGCCGAGAATGCTGCGTTGAAAGCCTCGCAGCAAGCCCGAGCCCTGGGCCGCTGGGTGCTCGCGGAAGACAGCGGCCTGGTGGTGGACGCACTCGGCGGTGCGCCGGGCATCTATTCGGCGAGGTTCTCCGGTGCCGGGGCCACCGACACGCGGAACAACGCCCTGCTGCTCGAACGTCTCGCCTCCCTTCCCGCGGCGCAGCGGTCGGCCCACTACGCCTGCCACGCCGCGTTGTCCGACCCCGTAGGCACCATCGTGGCGGTGTCGAGCGGCGTCTGCGGTGGAGTGATCGCCGAATGCCCGGCCGGAGCCGGCGGCTTCGGCTACGACCCCCTGTTCATCGTGCCGGAATACCATCGCACCTTCGGGGAGCTCTCTCCGGCCGTGAAGGCACTGATCAGCCACCGCGCCCGGGCCATGCGGGCGATCATCCCGGCGATCGAGCGGTCGCTGCATCAACGCCGGCGGCCAGTCGGTGAGCGATGATCCGCAGCACGTCGGGGGTGCCGTCCATCCGCCCGGTCACGCTTGCCAACGCCGGCGCATAGACGCCGAGGCCATCGAGAAAACCGCGCACCCTTGCCGGGGTCACCTCCTCGAGCAAGGCGACATCACCGCATCCCATCGCGGCCAGAAAGGAACTGTTCATGAGCTGTTCCGAATGGGCCCGCTCGGGCAGCACGAGCAGCGGCTTACCCAGATGGAGGCTCTCGCCGATGAGTTGGTTACCGGCCGCGCTCACCAGTGCCCGGCAGCCCGCCAGGTCATCGACAAACCGCTGTTCGTCGATCGCGTGAAACGACACGTCGCCCACGCTCTCGCGTGCGCCGAGTCCATACACCTTCACGGGAAGGCCGCATTCCGCGAGGGACTCGACCGCCGAGAAGGGGGTGTGCCGTCGCAGGTAGCTGAGCAGAAACCCGCCATCGTGCGGCACCGCTGCGGTGATCTCGCGGCGGAGCAGCGGCCCAACCTGCATGACATGCTCCCAGCCGCGGCGCAACGGCGGCCGAAAAAAGGCGGAGACGACGGTATCCGCCGCCTCCACCACGTACATCCAGACCGCGTGGCTCATGAACCAGGCGTTCCACTGGAGCGACCACGGCAGGGCATCGAGATCGTAGGCCAGCAGGAAGTGCTGGTGATCGACACTCACCAGCGGAATCCCCTGCCGGCTGGCGGCCCGCGGCAGCGCAGGCTCGAAGTCGGTGATGGCGAGATCGGCGCCGAACAGTTCCAGCTCCCGCATCAGCCGATCGACGAGGGGGCCGAGTTGGCGGGCCTGGTAGTCGAGGCCGGCCGCGATCGACCGCATCACGTCGAGTCGCCCGTCGGTGTATTGGAAGACGATGCCGGGAATCTCGACGACTCGCACCCGCGGATGCCCTTCGCCGAACCGTTTCGAGAGCAGTTCCCACGCATCGGCCGACGTGAACAGCAGGATGTCGTGGTCTCGCTCGAGATGTTCGACAAGTGTGCAGATCCGGGTGGCATGGCCTCGCCCTTCACCGCACAGGCTGATGGCGATCCTCGACATCGAACCTCCTCAGTTTTCCGTGGAATGCTGCACCACGATACCCAGTGCTCCGGGCAGGGGCCTATGGGTCCGGAGTTGCAGCCTCGCCGGCCGCTGCCGATCAGCCGCCGCGCGAGAACCGTCTCGCCCCCGGCCGCCACACCCTCATTTCCCGGTTTTGACCCGACTTTTGCCCGCGATTTCGGATTGAAGGACCGCCGCGCGACCGCTATCGTCCCCCGCCCGCGCGTTCGGGGCCGCTAACGCCCAAAAAGAAAAGCACCTCCTGTGCCCTGAACTGAAATCGTCAGACCGAAATCGTCAGGCAAGATACCCCCCAGACCAGATCCCCCCAGACCAGACACCATGAAGTTGCGTTCCCTATTGCTGGTGAGCTGCATGCTGGTCGTGCCGGCGCTGGCGATGTTTTCACACTGGATACCGACCGAGTTTCGGGCGGCGACGCGCCGCGGTTTCGCCGCGGCCACGAGCGGCTGGCTGGGCACGCCTGCCGAGGCCGGAACGGTGGCGGCAGCGGCAAAACCGTCGGCGTTGGGCCAGCCGTCGACTGCGGGCCACAAGGCGGCAGCGGTCGGGCTGATGCCCACGACCACCGCCCCCGCACCCACTGCCGCCAGCCTCGCTCCAGCGGCCACTGGCCTGCCGCCGGCAGCCGCAGGGGCCCCCGCAGTTTCCACAGGCCTGTTGCCAGTCGGAACACTGCCGACCGCCGCTGCAGAGCCGGCCGCGCCGCCGCTCGTCGCCCAACTGGCCGACCGCACACGACAGGCCCGCGATCAGCAGGCCCGCGATCAAAAGGAGATCGAAGCCCAGCTCCTGTCGGTTGGAGCGGTGTCATTCGACTGCCAACCACTGCCCGGTTCGGAAGGGCTTTACAGCAGTTCATGTCGGGTGCCGGTGGACGCCACAGGCCAATTGCAGCGAGTTTTTCAGGCCAGCGGCCACGACCCTGGTTCCGCTTCGGCCGCGCTCCTGGAGCAGGTGATGGCATGGCGGCAGCGAGCCACCACGCAGCCGCCCCCCGCGGCCACCGGAGAGACGGGCGGCACAGCCTCGCCGTCCAGCGACCGTTTTCGCTGACCGTTTCCCCCTTTGGCTGCGGCGTCACGTGAGGCCGTTTTTCGCCATGCGACGCAAAACCCTTTGCCGTGGGCCGCTCCGCGAGCAACTCGGCTGCATCGGCGGGCACGGCCTCGACCGCGGCTGGAACCCGCCGCGTGGGCTCGAAACCTATCGGACCCGGGTCCGTGCCCGATGGCGCCGCGAGAGCAGGGCGATGCGGCACACTCCAGAGGAGCCCCCTGCCCCCGGACCGCATCACCGGTCCGACGAACTGGCTCGCCTGGAGGCGGCCCTGTTTCTGGCCCGGGAGCCGCTTTCGACCAGGCGGCTGGCCAAGCTCGCGCGGCTGACCGACGGGACCCGGGCGCGCGTGCTCATCCGCGAACTCAAACGGCTGCAGGAAGAGGCGGGGGCTGCGTTTCGGGTCGAGCAGATCGCCGGCGGTTTTCGTCTCCTGACTCGGGCGTCACTGGGGCCATGGGTGCGGCGGCTGTTAGACACCCCCCCTGAAACCCGCCTGTCCGCCGCGGCGCTCGAGACGCTGGCGATCGTGGCCTACCGGCAGCCGGTCACCCGTGCGGAAATAGAGGCTATCCGCGGCGTGGGCTGCGAAGACATGCTGCGGCAGCTCATGGAGCGGGATTTCGTGGCGATCGGCGGCCGCACAGAGGATCTCGGCCGACCCAATGTCTACGTCACGTCGCGGCGATTTCTCCAGGCCTTCGGGCTGGCAAAAATCGAGGATTTGCCGCAAATCGAGCCGTTTGACCAGGCACTGCCAGCCGACGCGTCGGACGCCCCGCCGGCCTGACTGGCCCTGGATGGCGGATTGCCCGGCCAGCTGCAAACGGGTTTTCATCCCCCCCAACGTGGGCTGCCGCCGGGCGGCGTTCATGGGGCCGGCGCATCGGCAGAAATCCAGTGACTTGCACGCGGGCCACCTCCGCGACACACTTTCGCGTCCGCTCCCGGAAAAAGCAGATCCGCGGGCGGCGGTGAGCCGAGATTATTCGCCCGCGGCAAATTTTTTTGTTCAGCCTGTTGGATCATTTCGGACGATCGGGTACAGAAATGTCGGTTGGTCGTTCGCCGTGTCGGGTTTTGTTTCCGCCTGTGACCGCTGATTCCGAGTTTTCTTGCCACAGTTTTCTTGCCACGTTTGAGTTCGAGTTCATTTTTGTTCAGGATTCGCTGTCTGTCTTCCGTTTCGTCCTTTTGTTCACTCGTCGCCAAGCTCGCTGTGCCGCTGCCGTGACGATGAACAGACTTCAGGAGGTATTGCCGTGACGATTGCGACGAGTGGCCGAGGCCATCAAGAAGTGATGAACGCTGAAGTGTTCTCGTTGGTCTCCGTGTTTTCATGGAGCGAACTCCCTGAGTTGCTCGCGGCTGAGGATCTCTTCGAAGCAGCCAGCGGGCCGGGCCTCGACCGCCTCGCCGTCATGGCGGCAAAAGACGAGGACGAAGACGATGAGGATGAAGACGAGTTCGAAGATGACGATGAGGACGAAGAAGACGAAGAGGACGAGGAACTCGAGGACGAGGATGACGAATGGGAGGAAGTCGACGACGAAGAAGAAGACGATGAGGACGAAGAGGACGAAGAGGAAGACGCCGAAGAAGAAGAGGGCGAGGACGAAGAAGAGGACGAAGACTGGGAAGACGACGACGAAGAGTGGGAAGACGACGACGAAGAAGAGGATGAAGAGGAAGACGACGACGACTGATCGTGCGTCTTCAATGCGCCTGGCGCAGCGTCGCGCTTCAAGTGATCATTTCCCCGGCGTTTACGGCTGCCCTGCGTCCATGTCGATTCGAACGATTCTTCCCTTCCGTTCGATGTCGAGCGCGACGCGGTTTCCGGCGGCTGCGAGCCGAGTGACCATATCCGCCTGATCCGTCACAGCCGTTCCGTCGATGGCGATCATGCGGTCTCCCAGCATGACGCCGGCCTGGGCGGCCGGGGATCCTGCGGTGACCCGCACGATGACAGGATTCGCAGGCTCGCCGGGATCGGCGCGTGTGCCTAATCCCCAGCGGGGACGCTGGTTTCCGGAGGACGTTCCCTGGCTGTCGATGGACGGCGCGGTTGCCTGAGTGGGTGCGGGGCTCGCCGATGTTGCCTCGAGGGTGCGTTTCGTGGCATCGGATTCGCTTCGTGCCTGCCCGCGAAACGAACGTGCCGGCCCCGGATCGTTGGCCAATGCCGTCACGAAGTCGAGCGTGAGCCTTGCCACCGGCTCGATGCCGTCGAAGTTGACGAGTTGAACGTCATCGCTGGGGCGGTGGTATTGGTCGTGCAGCCCCGTGTGAAACATGACGGTGGGAATCTTGGCGGCGATGAAGGGATAGTGGTCCGAGTCTTCCTCGATCGCCCAGTCGAAGGCGAGTTCGAGAGGCTGGGCCCCCGGCCGGTTGTTGGACTGCACGACCGCCGCACGCAGCCCCGCGGACGTGCGGGCCCCGAAGACCTCCAGCCGTTCGCCGCGGAGCCGGCCGATCATGTCGAGGTTCACGGAAAAGACGACCGACAGCTGCGCGAGCATCGCGGGCCGCACCCGCACGAAGTGGTAGGAACCGAGCAGCCCCTTTTCCTCGCCGTCCCAGAAGGCGAACAGGATGGGCCGCCGCGGCCGGCCCGGCAGGTGCTGCATCGCCTCCGCCACCTCGATCAGTCCGGCCACGCCAGAGGCATTGTCGTCGGCCCCGTTGTGGACGAAGCCGAAGGGACCGTAGCTGTTGCCGGCGTTGCCGTAGCCGACGTGGTCGTAGTGGGCCCCCACGACGATCAGCTCATTGGCGACGGTCGGATCGCTGCCGCGGGCGAGTGCGAGGATGTTCCGCATGCCGCCGAACTGCTGGTAGTAGCTGCCATTGTCGCCGGCGGGTTCGAGCCCGAGTTTCTCGAGGTGGCTGATGATGTAGCTGCCAGCGGCCCGGCCGCCACGGCTGCCCCCTTCGCGGCCCTCGAGGGCGTCGTCAGCGAGGGCGGAAACGTGCCGTCTGGCGTCTTCGGCCCGGATGCTCGAGCGGGCGGCCGCCATGAGTTCGGCGGCGAAAATGGCCGGCTGCGCTGCTGCGGCAGCCACTGCGGCGGCGACGGCAGGAAACACCAGCAGGGCTGGAATCCTCGTGATCCTCATAACGCGTGAAGCCTCCTTGCGTGACCGGCCAACCGGGTTCAGAATAGACCGCCCGGTCCGATCCCAGTCCATGCTGGTTTTTGTCCGGTTTTCGGGCTGTGGTTTGGAGAGGTGGCAGAGCGGTCGAATGCGCGTCTTTGCTAAAGACGTGTCCGGTCAAAAGCTGGACCGCGGGTTCGAATCCCGCCCTCTCCGTTTGGTGAAGAAGGTCGAAGCGAACAGGCCCTGTTTCCAGGGCTTCTTGAAAAGCGAGTCATCGTTTACCTCTGTGACTTTGCTGAAACTTTGCTGAACCACCACCAGTCCCGCGACCACCGCGGGACAACTTTGCTGAAACTTTGCTGATGCCCTGCCGCTCCCGGGCGGGCTTGGCAGGGCGTCCGGCGGCCTGGCGGCGCTCGGCCAACTGCCGCATGGTCATCTGGGCCTGCTCGTCAGCGATGTGCACGTAGATCTTCAGCGCCTCCTCGTCGACGTGACCGACCCAACGGCGGAGCGTGAAGAAGTCCACCCCGGCGAGCACGGCGATCGTGCAGAAGGAGTGCCGGAACTTGTGGTTCGTGCCCTCGAGCCCGAGCTTCTCAAGCACGGTCTTGAGGTAGGACAGGATGTGGCGGTCGTTGGCCGGCTGGTTCGCGGTGGCGACGGTGCCGTTCATCCGATCGATCACCCAGCGGCGCCGGCGGGGAAGCGAGCGGAGCATGGCAACGGCCCGCGGGGAAAGCGGCACGGCCCGCTCCTCGCCGTTCTTCGGTCGCCAGGGCTTCGCCCCGGCCACGACCTCCTTCGCCCTGATATGTGCGACGGGCGCCGGTCCATCCAGCGTCAGGTCGTCGTGCGTCAGGTGGATGACCTCGCCGACCCGCATCCCGGTCTCGGACATCAGGAGATAGGCCGCCTTGTAGGGCCCCTTGGCGGTGTCCACGATCGCGTCGAGCTTGTCCTGTCGCCAGTAATCCCTCGGGGTCGGCTTGGGCTTCACCAGCTTGGTGCCAGCCACGGGGCTGGCGGTGAGCATCCGGCGGGTCACCGCGAAGTTGAGCCACTGCCGGATGATCGTCAGCTCGGTATAGACCGTCTTCGCGGCCATGCCGTCCCTCCGCCGTCGCACGCCGAACTCGTCGATCGTCTGTACCGAGATCGCGTGCATAAGCCGCACGCCGGCCGCGTGGCAGTGGGCGACGAACCGATTGAGGACATCCCGGTACTTCATCATGGTCTTGGCGGCGCGGTCGTTGGAGTCCTGCCAATCGAGGTACGCCTGCACGACGGCGGCGACGTCGAACGTGCCCGCCTGCCTCGGCACCGTACCGGAGAGCTCACTCTCCAGTACACGCGCCTTCTGCCTCGCGACATCGTGGTTGCGGGTGCGTAGACTCTTCCGCTGTTGCTTCGACCCCTCCTGCCAGTTCGCGTACCAGATGCGGCTGTTCAGGAAGATCGAGACCCGCTCCCCGATCCGTTCGTATCCGTGGCCGGCTTGCCGGCCACCGGGGGGTCGTTCATGCGCCACGGCGTCCCTCCCCCTCGAAAAACCACCGGACGAGGCGGTCGCGATAGAAGCGGAGTACGCGGCCGTAGCGACGGCTGCAACCATTGAGCCGGCCGGTCGTTCGCCAGAAGCGAAGCGTGCCGA
>CAZOMJ010000010.1:0-11437 GCA_964581055.1 uncultured Candidatus Kuenenia sp. | reverse complement strand
GGTCCGCGACTGCGAATTCCGACTGGGACGCTACCAACAGGCGCTGCAACTGATCGAGTCGCAGTTTCAGTCGTTCCAGGGGAGGGCGACGCAGCGGGCACAACAACTGGCCCGCGAAGACCTCGATATTGCGGCAGGCCGCATCAAGATGTCTGGCAGGGAGCTCCAGGTCAAACGGCAGCGTGACAGACAGCAAACCCAGGCCGTCGACCGCGCACGCACGCGATTCTCGCGGGTGCTGGAGGGCCTGCGAACGCTCGTCAAACGCGGCCTGTAGCCTGCGTTATTCCTTGAGCCCTGGCACGCCGATGGCTTTTCCGTAGGCGGCGATCAGCTCGGCGAGCGTTGCGTCGAACGACGCCTTGAGGCTCTCGTCGACCGACATCCCCTCCTTGATGCCGCGGACGAACGACGCAAACCGTTTTCGATCGCGGGCCACCATGAATTTCACGAGACTCGACGCGATACCGTATTGCACCGCATCGATGTGATGGTCTGGTCCCGCCGCGAAGAAGTTGGCGCCGACGCCGCCGCCCGCCCTCATGAATTCGGCCGCACGCGCCTCCTTCATCGGCACCTGCCGGCAGTTCGGCACGACCTGCGTGCCGACCCACTCGGCGATTCCCTCGTTGAGCCAGTTCGGCAGGTGCTCCGGTGACATCCAGCTGTGGTTGAAGCCGTGGCTCGTCTCGTGGACGAGCATGTGGGCGAAGGCGGAGGCATCGTTGCCCCGATGGCAGGCCATCACCACGCGGCCGTCGCTCCTCTGGTGGCACAGGCCGTGCGCGCCCTGCGTGTCGACCTTCATGAAACGGGGCTCGAAGGCGGCGAAGTCCTCCTCGCGAAGAAATGCGATCACCAGGCATTTCCCCTTCCAGACCGGTTCTCCCCGCGGGATGCCGTAGAGGTCGCAGAGGAAATCGTGCATGGCGTCGAGCTTCGCGGTGAACGGCGCCATCTGCGCGGCCGGGATGTCGGTGGCCACGAGAAATTCGTGCGTCTGGCTCACCGCGAGCGTCGGAAATTCCTTCCGCACCTCGGCCACGAAGGCCTCCAGTTCCGCGACCTGCGCGGCATGCTCCTCGGCCGTGAGCGGCGGCCATGGTTCGACGCCATGCGACTGCATCCGCTCCATCGACTCCGCCTGCTGACGATCGTGGGCATCCCGAGCGCGGCGACTGCGGGCCAGAGCGGTGCTCGATGCTTTGGCGTCGGCCTCGTGGATCGTCTCGCGGCCCGCGATGATCTTCGCGATTCCGCTGACCGGCACGCTCATCGTCTTCGCCTCACCCTCTGCCCGCAGGCGGATCGCCGTGGCCCGTTCACCGCGGGTGGTGATCCCCTCGAGCACGGGCCGCACGAGTCGTTTGCCCGTGCCCAATTCCACGAGGTCGAGTGTCTTGCCGACGTGCGGTTCGAGCGTGGTGGCGAGTTCGTCGGCCCGTCCCCTGCCCGCGCAGGCGAAGAGCATGGCGACGCCGGCGAACAGGCCGGCCGCATGCAGGATCGTGCGGGGAGGCTTCATGGTGGCGCGACAGCGATGGTCAGTCGAGTGAAGCATGGTGTCGTCTGAGTGCCGTGCTCGAGATGTCCATGCGAAACTCCCGCTGCGACACGAAGGAGGTCACTGCCCGCAGGGCCGGCGGCACGTCGAGCCCCGCCGGATCCTCGAACTCGCCGTTCCGCTCCCTGCCGAACACGATCAGGCCGCGGGCCTGCGTGGCGATCCGTTGCACGGCCCGGTCTGTCGCGTCGGCTGAACCGCCGTAGTATTTGGGATCGGCGAGCCGTGCATACGTGTCGGCCCCCAACACGAAGGTGCCCTCCGGAAAGACATCGAGCTTCTCCACGAACGTTGCCGCCCGCGTGAACCAGAGCGACCGGCCGACGAACTGCGCCGCCCGCGACTCCATCTCGAGATAATCGAGCGCCGGCTTGTCGACGTTGAGAACCGACAGTTCGAAGTCGAGCGGCCGCTCGGCGATCTCCTGGGCGACGACCGCCATCCGACGGTGCCCCTCGTGGAGCGGATCGAAGGAACCGGGGAACACGAGCATGCCCGCGGATGGCGGCGCGTCGGCGGATGGCGGGATGGACGCAGGCTGCGGCCGTGCCGGATCGCTGATGGCATGCACCGCGGTCCGCGTGCCGGCGAGCAGGTCTCGCCATGGCGTCGGGGGTTCACAGCAGGCGATCTCGACGTGCTCGTCGTCGCGCAGCGTCAGACTGCCCGGCGACGAAGGCGAACGGCACCCGCTTGAAAACCGTGCGAGTTGTTCCAGCAGCAGCGCCGCGGCCACCTCCTCCTCAGCAGCCCGCGATCGGGCTTCTTTCGCGAGTACGAGCGTGGCCACGCGCGTCGCACCGAGACCGTGCACGGCGACCACGACGCGGTGCTGACCTCGCTTCGGCGTGCGCGATCGCAGGCCGGCGGTCACGGCCGCGCCGATCGCGGTGGCTCGCGGGGCACCGAGTCCGCAGGCCCGCTGCCACGCCATCACGGCCAACCGCCTGGCCGCCCGCGATGAGCAGTAGCTCTCCTGTGATCCCCCGAGCAGTCGGTCGACGGCCTCCCTGGCATAGGGCACCAGACATTCGAGCACGACGCTGCTCGCTCCAGGGGTCGACAGAAGGTGCGGAATCGCCAGCGAACCGCCACCGGTGGAGACGATGACGACCTGCGAGCCGGATTCCTCCAGCGCGGCGAGCAGGGCGACGGAATCGATCAGCGGCTGCGTCATGGGAGGCACCAGATGCTTGCCCGCCCCGCCGATCCTGCGCCGTTTGACAGCGTCTGGCCAATCGTTGCAGTCGATCTTCAGCGGCGGTTTCCCAACAGCCGATGTGGAGCCGGGGAGGGCTCCATCATGATATCGCAGTTTTGGTTCCGGTTTGGTTCAGAGCCGTGGGGCCGCCAACTGTGCGTCGCCGTGGCACTCGCTGCGGCAGCGACACATTCGATGTCGGCAGCGGAGGAGGCCGATCTCGCGCCGGTGCCGGAGCCGGGGCGTGTATCCAGGCTGATCGAGTTGGTCGGCATCGACACGCCGATCGATCCCGGTGCGGCCCAGCCATCGGCCGTCGATTCCCCGACGGAATCGTCCGGGCCGTTCGACGCCACACGGGGCGACCTCGGGGAGGACGACGATCTTTCCCAGCAGGCCGTAGCTCGCCGCCGTACCCGGCTGCAACGCATGAGCGAACAGCGTCGGAACGCCGAGGACGCGGTTGGAAAACTGCCCGATCCGCTCAAGGGCACGCCGCCGATGAGCCCGGACACGACCGGTCAGGAAGCCAGCACGATCATGGCCAAGATGCTCAAGCCGCGAAGCGACTCCTGGGCCGATTGGCAGGCGCCGCTCGAGCCGCTCCATCGGTGCGGGGAGCCGCGGGCGCTGCCACCGTGTGTGCCGCCTCCGCCCTGCCATCCGAGCCTACCCCCCGCCCCCTATGATCTCGTCGGCGTGCAGGGCGAGCCGTCGGGCGGTCCGATCTATGGAGGGCCGTGCCAGCCGCGGACCGGCACGCACGACAACTGCCCCCATCCCCACGTTCACCGGCTTTACGACCGGCTCTTCGACGCCTTCTACATGTGGAAATAGCTGCGCAGGCGGCGGCGACGTGTCCGGAGTGAAGTCGCGGCGGTTTTGGGCTATCATCCCGCGCTCCACCTCGGGTCTCGGAGCGTCTCACAGGGAAGTACCGTCATGGCCGACCTGCCCCACTTTGAATCCTCTGGTTCCGTGGCCCATGATCCGGCCGACGGCCCGTGGTACCGCGGCATGACCCGCTACCACTGGTTCGTGCTCACGGTGGCGGCGCTCGGCTGGCTCTTCGACTGCCTCGACCAGCAGCTCTTCAATTTGGCGCGGAAGCCGGCGATGGAGACGCTCCTTGCAGCCGCCGACGGGACCATCGATCCCAAGGCGGTCAACTTCTACGGCGGGCTTTCAACCTGCATCTTCATGGCCGGCTGGGCGACCGGCGGCCTCATCTTCGGCGTGATCGGCGACCGGCTCGGCCGCGCCAAGACGATGATGATCACGATCGTCATCTACTCGCTCTGCACCGGACTGTCGGCGATATCACAAGGGTTTTGGGACTTCGCCTTTTATCGGTTCATCACCGGGCTCGGCGTCGGTGGCGAATTCGCCGTGGGCGTCGCCCTTGTGGCCGAGGTGATGCCCGACCGGGCACGGCCCTACGCGCTCGGCCTGCTGCAGGCACTTTCTGCCGTGGGCAACTTCCTGGCCGCGCTGATCGGCATCGGACTGGGACAGGCGCAGCTGCACATGGGTGCCAAGATCGCCGGCTGGGAGCCGTGGCGGTGGAAGTTCGTCATCGGCGCGCTGCCGGCCGTGCTGGCGTTGGTGATCCGGGCCGGGCTCAAGGAGCCGGAGCGGTGGAAGGAGATGAAGAAGGAGGCCGAGAAGACCGGCGTGGCGTTGGGCGGCTATGGCGCCCTGTTCTCCGACCCGCGGTGGCGAAAGAACGCGATCCTCGGGATGTTGCTGGCCTGCGCGGGCGTGGTCGGCTTGTGGGGTATCGGATTCTTCGCGATCGACCTGCAGCGGAGTGTGCTGGAGAAAACGTTCAAGGCCCAGGGGTACGAGGGCCGCGAACTCGCCGGCCGGCTCACGATCTGGTCTGGCGTGGCGATGATGATGATTCAGGTCGGCGCATTCACGGGCATGATGCTGGCCGCGCGGATCTGCCAGCGGCTCGGCCGCAAGCCATTCTTCGCGATCGCCTTCACGGCGGCGATGCTGTCGACGGCGATGGTGTTCCGGTATCTCGACGACATCACCGATATCTGGTGGATGTTGCCGATCATGGGCTTCTGCCAACTCTCGCTCTTCGCCGGCTACGCCATCTATTTCCCGGAACTCTTCCCGACCAGGCTCCGCAGCACTGGGACGAGCTTCTGCTACAACGTCGGCCGGTTCATCGCCGCCAGCGGCCCTTTTCTGCTGGGGCAGTTGTCGAGCACGGTGTTCGCCGGTTCGGCCGAGCCGATGCGGCCTGCGGGGCTGCTGATGTGCCTCGTATTCCTCCTCGGCCTGGCTGTGCTGCCGTTTCTTCCGGAGACGAAGGGCCGCCCGTTGCCCGAGTGAGATCGTCCGACCAAGGGCGACGCCCGGCGACGGCGTGTCGGCGCCGTACCCGCGTGGTACATTGAGTCGAAGGTTTCACATCCAACAGGAGAACAGAGTCCATGCGTTGGGAAGGGCGTCGGCAGAGCGAAAACGTCGAGGATCGTCGTGGGATCGGTGGGCCCGTGCTCGTGGGCGGCGGGTTGATCACGCTCCTGCTCATGGTGGCGATGATGTTCCTGGGATTCGATCCGCAGCAGGTGGCGCAGATTGTGCCAGACCTCGCCGGGCCCCAGCAGCAGGCGCCGGCCAAGCCGATCAACGACGAGATGACCAAGATGGTGAAGGTCGTGCTCGCCGACAACGAGGATGTCTGGGGGCGTCTCTTCCCCAAGCATTTCCGTGGCCGCTATGCGCCGCCGACGCTCGTGCTGTTCACCGGCAAGGTGCAGAGCGCCTGCGGCATGGCCAGTGCAGCCGCCGGGCCCTTCTATTGTCCGCTCGACAAGAAGGTCTACATCGATCTCGCGTTCTACGACGAACTGAAACGTCGGTTCGGCGCCCCGGGTGATTTCGCGCAGGCCTACGTGATCGCCCATGAGATCGGGCATCACGTGCAAAACCAACTCGGTGTCAGCAACAAGGTGCAGTCGATGAGGCCGCGGCTCTCCGACCGCGACTACAACAAACTCTCGGTGCGGATGGAACTGCAGGCCGACTTCCTCGCCGGCGTCTGGGCGCACCACGTGGCCCGCTATGCCGGCATCCTCGACGAGGAGGACATCCGCGAGGCGGTCAATGCCGCCGCGGCGATCGGCGACGACCGTATCCAGAAGCAGTCCCAGGGCTACGTCGTGCCGGACGCGTTCACGCATGGCACGAGCGAGCAGCGTGTGCGGTGGTTCCTCTACGGACTGAAGACGGGCAACCCGGAGCTGATGGACCGCGCCTTCGAAGTCGACGAACCGTGAACCGACTCATCCTCCTTACCGGCGCGACTGGCTACGTGGGCGGAGTGCTGCTGAAGCAACTCGAGTCCAGCGGCCACGCCGTGAGGTGCCTCGCCCGTCGGCCCGGCAAGCTCGCCGGCCTGACCGGTCCGAACACGGAGGTCGTCGTCGGCGATGCGGCTGATCCCGAGGTGCTCGCCCGGGCGTGTGACGGCGTCGACGTGGCCTACTGGCTGGTCCACTCGATGGAGAGCGGCGTCGATTTCGAGCGGTCCGACAGGCTGGCAGCTGAGCGGTTTGCGGCCGCAGCCAAGGCCGCCGGCGTCAGTCGCATCATCTATCTGGGGGGGCTCGGGGCCGATGACGACCGCCTTTCCGCCCACCTGCGGAGCCGCCATGAGGTGGGGGCCATCCTGCGGGCCAGCGGTCTCGACGTGGTGGAATTCCGTGCCTCGATCGTGGTCGGTGCCGGCAGTTTCTCCTTCGATCTGGTGCGGACGCTCGTGGAACGGCTGCCCGTGATGATCTGCCCGGCCTGGCTCGCCACGCCCACGCAACCGATCGCCATCGCCGACGTGGTGGCCTACCTGGCGGCGGCCGTGGACCTGCCTCCCGGGGGGGCGCGGATTTTTGAGATCGGCGGGCCGGACAGAGTGTCGTATGGCGCTATCATGCAGGAGTATGCCCGGCAACGGGGCTTATGGAGGCTGATGATCCCGGTGCCGGTGCTGACGCCTCGGCTGTCGAGCCTGTGGCTAAAACTCGTAACCCCGAAGTATTCGAAGGTGGGGCGCAAGTTGATCGACGGACTCAGGAATCCAACCGTGGTGACGAGCGATGCGGCGATCGGCGAATTTGCCATCCGGCCCCGATCGCTGCAGGCCGCCGTCCGCGAGGCGATGCTTCAGGAAGACACCGCGTTCGCCGGGAAGCGGTGGGCCGATCTGGCCGACCTGGAGGATCTGCCGCACCGCTACGGTGGCAAGGCGGAGGGCACCCGGCTGGTGGATCATCGGCACACGGTGGTGGCGGTCTCGCCGGACCGGGCGTTTGCGGCGATCGAGCGGATTGGCGGTCCAAACGGCTGGTATGCCTGCAACTGGCTCTGGCAGCTGCGTGGCTGGATGGATCGGATGATCGGCGGGCCGGGCATGTCACGCGGCCGGCGCGATCCTGCACGGCTCGAGCCGGGCGAGAAGCTCGATTGTTGGAACGTGGAGATCTGCGATCGGCCGAGGCGGCTTCGGTTGGCGGCCGAGATGAAGATGCCGGGCAGGGGCTGGCTGGAGTTCGAGGTGGTGCCCCGGGACGGTGACGTCACGATCCACCAGACGGCCGTGTTCGATCCCCGGGGCGTCGGCGGTCTGGCCTACTGGTATGCCATCTGGCCGCTGCACGAACTCGTGTTTCGTCGCATGCTTGCCGGCATCGCTCGGTACGCGGTTCGCGGCCGCTGATCCTTACAACACTTCCGCCGGCCGTTGGATGCACGCCCGTCCCGCATCCTCTCGCTCGAGTTGGATCGTGGTGTGGGCGATGCGAAAGCGGCCGCGGAGAAGGGCGGTCGCGGCTGCCAACGCCGACGCGTGTTCTTCTGCATCCGGCACCACGAGGTGGGCCGTGAGCGACACCTCGGAGGTGCTGGCGGCCCAGACATGCAGGTCGTGCACCTCGGCGACGCCGGGAATCCCAGCGAGCGCCGCGGTGATCGCATCGGGATCGACCCCGCGGGGCACCGCGTCGAGCGCGAGGTCGATGCTTTCCCGGAAGAGGTCCCACGTGCCGACGATGATCGCCAGCGTGATCGCGATGCTCACCAGCGGGTCGATCCACGTCCGCCCCGTGAGCATGATCGCGATCCCCGCCACGACCACGCCCGCCGACACGGCAGCGTCTGCCGCCATGTGCAGGAATGCACCACGCAGGTTCGCATCGCCCTCACGGCCCCGCATGAAAAGCAGCGCCGTCAAGGTGTTGATCACGACGCCCACCGCGGCCACCGCGATCATCACCGGCCCGGCGACCGGCTCCGGTGATTGCAACCGATGCCACGCCTCCCACACGATGGCCCCGCAGGCGGTGAGCAGGAATATGGCGTTGGCAAGCGTGGCGTAGATCGTCGTGCGGCGGAAGCCCCAGGTATAGCGACGAGTGGGGGGCCGCCGTGCCAGCAGGCTGGCGCCCCACGCCAGCAGCAGTCCGATGACGTCACCGGCATTGTGGCCCGCATCGGCGACCAGCGCCAGTGATCCGGCCCAGAAGCCGCAGCCAGCCTCGATGACGACGAAGAGCGTGTTGAGGCCGACGCCCGCCGCCATGGCGCGGTCGAACTGATCGGGCGAGAGCCCGTGGGCATGGCCGTGCCCGTGCGAATGCCCGTGCCCGTGGGCTTGGTGGTCGTGGCCGTGGTGATGGTCGGGGGCGTCGCAAGGCATGCTAGGATCATAACCATGACCACCTTCTCTGCTGCAATCCTGCTGTTTTTCGTGATGGATCCGATCGGGAACATCCCGCTGTTTCTGGCGGCGCTCAGGCCCGTCGATCCCGCCCGCCGCCTGTGGGTCGTGGGCCGCGAACTGCTCATTTCCTATGGGCTCCTGGTGGGGTTCCTGTACGCCGGTCGGCCGCTGCTCTCGGTGCTTGGCATCTCCGAACCGGCGCTGATCATGGCCGGCGGCATCGTGCTCTTTCTGATCGCGATCAGGATGGTCTTTCCCGCGACGCACGGCAGCCTGGGAGAGACGGTCGACGGCGAGCCGTTCGTCGTGCCGCTTGCCATCCCCTACATTGCCGGTCCGTCGGCGCTGGCCACGGTGCTGCTCCTGACCAGCCGGGATCCGGGCCGGCATACGGAATGGCTGATGGCGGTGTCGCTGGCGTGGCTGGCCTCCGCGGTGATCCTGCTGCTGGGGGCGAAGCTCAGCGGCTTTCTCGGCCAAAAGGGAATTTCGGCGATCGAGCGGCTGATGGGCATGGTGCTGGTGGCGTCGGCCGTGCAGATGTTTCTCGACGGGGCCGCGAAGGTGATGCGCCCCTGATGCCACTGGAATGAGTTTGAAGACCGAACAACCTTCACGAGGAGAACGACGATGAATCGATTCACGATGGCGCCGCTGCGGGTGGCGGCGATCGGTCGGACGGGCCAAGGCGACTGGGGGCACGCGATCGACGAACTGTGGGGCGGCGTCGACGGCGTGGAAATCGTGGCCGTGGCGGACGCATCGGAGGAGGGACTCGCCAAGGCGGTCCAAAGAAACAAGCTCGAGGCATCACGGCCGGGGGTCGCGTATCGCGACTGGAAGGCGATGCTCGCGGAGGCCAAGCCCGACATCGTCGCCATCTGCATGCGGCACATCGACTGCCATGCAGAGATGGCGATCGCGGCCGCGGAGGCCGGCGTGAAGGGAATCTTCATGGAAAAGCCGTTCGTCCGCACACTCGCCGAGGCGGATGCCGTGATCGCGGCCTGCAGGAAGTCGAACAGCAAGCTCACGCTTGCCTACGTCAACCGCCATTCGCCCGCCTACGCGGCAACCCGCGACGTGATCGAGGATGGGCGGATCGGAAAGGTGCTCGAACTTCGCGCCCGCGGCAAGGAGGATACGCGGGGCGGTGGCGAGGATCTGTGGGTGCTCGGCTGCCACGTCCTCGACATGATGATCGATCTGGGGGGCGCGCCGCAGTGGTGTGAGGCATCCGTTGCACAGGGCGGGCGGCCGATCACACGCGCCGATGCCACGGCCGGCCCCGAGGGCATCGGCCCGATCGCCGGCGATTCCATCGGCGCGATGTTCGGTCTGGCGGACGGTCCGATCGGCTATTTTGCCAGCGTCCGCGATGCGGGGCTCAAGCAGCCGAATTTTGGTCTGACGGTCGTGGGCACGAAGGGCGCGATCCACATCAGGCCCGACCACGTGCCGCATGCCTATCTGCGTGAAGCGCCGCTGTGGCGGGTCGACAAGGATTTTCCGTGGAAGCCCATCGGTGCCGAGGGCGTCGACTCGCCACCGGCGAATCTGAGCGATGTCGACCGTGCTGCCGAGAGGGCAGGTTGGGGACGCCGCGCCGCCGCTGATCTGGTCGATGCGATCGCCGAGGATCGTGAACCAGCCACCGGCATGTACGCCGGGCGGACGGTGCTCGAAATGACGACGGCCGTGTATGCGTCGGCGCTGGCCGGCGCCCGGGTGAACTGGCCCATGAACGTCGGCGGGAATCCGCTGGCGTGAGATGCGACCCGTCCGCGGTCTCAAGAAAGGGCCATGCCCGGGGGAGGTCCCTTGGCAGCATCCGTGCTGTGGGGCCCGCTCCGTGGTTGTCGAGTTTCCTGACCGGATGATTCCGCCAGGTAGTAAATCGCTTCCTCTCACCCGGGCATGGCCAAAATCATCAGAAGATCATCGCTTGGTCTGTTGGTCTGCAGGTCGGTTGGTCAGGTCGTGAGTTCGTCGATGCGGCGACGAAACTCCGGCATCTCCGCTGTGACGAAGGCGGTCCACGCCGCCGGCTGCCAGAGCTCCACGCATACCGCTGCGCCCACCACCAGCAGGTCGGCCCCCGGCTCGACCGCCAGGAAGTCGCGAAAGCCCTCGGGCACCACGAGCCTGCCGCGTTCCGCCAGCGTCACCGCCTTGTGGCGGGTCGAGAGCAGCCGCCCGAGATCCTGCAGTTGCCCCACCCGCTGTGCGAGCAGGCCCGCCTGTAGCTTGCTGCGGACGACATCGACCGCCGCATCGATCCGCGGCTTCCAGATGGCCGCCGGCCACAGCGAGAGGCAGCCGGCCCGCTCCTTGGCGAGCACCATCCGGGATCCCGACGCCGTCAACGGGGCGGTTAGCTCCGGTGGCAGCGACAGCCGGAATCGGTCGTCGAGCGTGCGGGAGAACTCGCCAATCAGCAGGTCCGCGGGAGTATTCATGCGCGACGGTCACGGTCTGTCAGGCTCCGTGGAAAACCCGGTCGACAGGTGAGTGTCTGTTGGGGCGATTCCATTCGCTTTTGGGCAAAAAACCCACGCTAACAGCGCTATCTGTTAGCTGTTTGGGTCTCTTTCCCACGGAGCCGGATTCTATCGGCCGTCGGGGAAAGGTCAACCATCCAGTCGGATCCGTGGCGACACGAAGCGATCGTGTCGGTGCGCACGCTGAAAAACGTGCCTCGACCGGGAGAAAGCAGCCGACGGCCTACTTGCAGGAACTGCAGCCGCCACCGCCGCCGCAGCCGTCCGGGCATTCGCCCAGTTCCTTCTTGTAGGCCTTCAGTGCCGCGGCTTCCTTCGAGAGTTTGAACTCGGGGCCGGCCGGGAAGTATTGGATGTCGTCCTGCAGGTAGTAGGCACTCGGCAGCGTCTGGCCGCCCACGTCGACCTGGCAGCCCGTGAGCGACACGCCGCCG
>CAZOMJ010000009.1:0-81794 GCA_964581055.1 uncultured Candidatus Kuenenia sp. | reverse complement strand
AAACGGCTTCTGCGGGTCGCGCTTCTCCTTGAGCCAGCCGATAGCCTCCTTCACGATGAACGGCGCCGAATAGTCTTCGGCCTTGCCGATGGGCTGGCCGTTGCGGACGAAGTTGGTCGGAAACGCATGGCTCGGAGCCGCGTTGTTCTGCGTGGCGAGCCACCACGAGTAGCCATGGTCTGAGGGCTGCGGCTGGTCGGGCGAGTTGAACCGGCCGTTCAAGTGCCACTTGCCGACGTGGCAGGTGTCGTAGCCGGCGCCGGCGAGGAGTTTTGGCAACGCCTGTTCGCTCGAGCGCAGATGGATCGGGCTGTCCTCCGGGATCCAGGTGAACACGCCGTTGCGGTACGGCGTCCGCCCGGTGAGCAGCGCCGACCGCGACGGCGAGCAGACGCTGCCCGCCGAATGGCAGTCGGTGAGCCGCAGGCCTTGGGCCGCGAAGCGATCGAGGTTGGGCGTGATGGCCGCGGCATGGCCGTAGCAGCCCAGTTCGCCATAGCCGAGGTCATCGGCGAGAAAGAGCACGATATTCGGCCGCGGATCTGCTGCAGAAACACTTCCCTCCCACGAGACCATCGCAAGAAACAGTCCTGCGATCACCACCACCGGCATTCCCGCCATGCGTTTCCGTTCCATCCCTTCCCTCCAAGGTTTGACGCTCTGCATCAGCCCGCTTTTTTTCGCAGCGGCCGTGCCGCCGCCTCGTCGAGTGGATCACCGGCCGCCTGCCGCGCGGCCTGTAGCCGGGCCTCCAGATCGGTCCGGCGACCCGCCTCCGCCTGTTCGTCGGCGAGATCCGCCAGCTCATTGGGATCCTTCGCCAGATCGAAAAGCTGGGTTTCATGCGCCGCGAGATACTCGATCAGCTTCCACGCCGGCGTGACCAGCGCCCGCTGCACGTCGCGGTAGGCGAGGAGCAGTTCGTCGCGGACGCCCGGCTGCTCGCCGCGGAGCACCGGCGCGAGGCTTTTGCCTTCGCTCTGCTTGGGCGCCGACACGCCGGCCAACTCCCCCACCGTGGCCGTCAGGTCAAACAAGTAGCAAAGGGCTCCGGTGCGCTGGCCGGCCGGCACGCCCGGCCCGGCGAGCACCGCGGGCGGCCGCATCGAATGCTCGTAGAGGTTCTGCTTGCCGAGCAGGCCATGGCTCCCGAGCGCCAGGCCATGGTCGCTCGTGAAGAGAATGATCGTGTCGTCGAGGCGACCCTTGGCCTCGAGTGCCGCGATGACGCGGCCGATCTGCACGTCCATGCCCTCGATGCAGGCGTAGTAGTCGGCCAGTGCCGATGAAATCTGGGCCTGAGTCCGCGGCCAGCCCAGCAGTTTTTCATCCCGAATCTTCAGTTCGCCATTATCAAACGGGTGCTCGGAAAGAAAGTTCGCCGGCGGCGGCGGCTCGCGGCCGGCAAACCGCTCGCGCAACCCGGCGGGCGGCTGCCGCGGATCGTGCGGCGCGGTGAACGCCACCCAGGCGAAGAATGGCTCGTCGCCCAGGCTCTGCACGAACGCCTCGGCGGCCGCACCGAAGAGTTCCGAGGAGTGCGTGCGGGTCGGCTCGGCCTTGACGGGCGGGCCGTGCTCTGTGAACGACACCACAGGCACGCCGAACTGGTCGTGCATGCCCCCGAGAAACACATTACGCCCCTCGGCAAAGCACCGCGAGGACGACGCGGCGCCGTTGTGCCACTTGCCGGTGAGAAACGTCCGGTAACCGGCCCGCGCAAAGGCCTCGGGCCAGGTGTCGCAGCCGCGAAGCTGGTCGTCGGCATGGAAGAGCGACCTGCCGGCGAGCATCATCGCACGGCTGGGCACGCAGACCGCCACCTGCATGCTGCCCATGCAGTAGGCGCGGTCGAACACCGTGCCCCGCGCGACGAGCGCATCGACTGCGGGCGTCCGCAGGTGCGGGTTGCCGAGTGCCCCGATCGTGTCGGCCCGCTGGTCGTCGGAAAGGATCACCAGCACGCTCGGCGGCCGCTGCCGGGCGGCAGCGGCTTGATCCGCGGGCCGTGCCGCCGCGTCGGCGAACGGCATGGGCCAGTCGGGATGGGGCACGTGCTCGCGGTCGAGGATCGCCTCCAGCCGGCGGACGACGTCGCGGTGCTCGGCGGCGACATCGTGCGCTTCGCCGGGGTCGGCCGCGAGATCGTAGAGTTCCGTCGGGTGGGCCTCGGCGGACTGTTTTTTCCCCTGGCCCCGGCCGCGGCGAACGGCCTTCCACCGACCGTCGCAGGCCGTCTGCCACTGCCGCTCGGTGAGTTCGCGGTAGAGCAGCCGTTGAGGATCGGCCTTCGCCTCGCCACGGACCGCGGCCGCCAGGCTGATGCCGTCGATGCCGGTGGGAATGCGGTCGTGCAGGCCCGCTAGATCGAGCAGCGTGGGCAGCCAGTCCTCGAAGCCCGTGGGCGCGTCGATCGTCCCGCCGGCGGGAATCGTCCCGGGCCAGACGATCGCCGTGGGCACGCGGAGTCCGCCCTCGTAGGGCGAGCCCTTCCAATCTCGCAGGGTCCCGTTGCTCGTGAGCCGCGCCGTGTCGATGCCGCCGGTGCCCGGCCACGTGGCCCCGTTGTCGCTCGTGAACACGAAGATCGTCTCGTCGGTGAGCTCGAGCTCGTCGAGCAGCCGCACGATGCGACCGACTTCCCGGTCCATCCGCGTGACCATCGCGGCATACGTCGCCAGCGGCCGCTCGCAGGGCACGTACCCCCTGCCGCCGACGTAGGGCTCCTCGTCGCCGAAGTGCTCGACGTATTCCGCCAACGACGGCTCGTCGGCCGGCACCTCGAGCGCAAGGTGCGGCACGGTCGTCGGCACGTACAGAAAGAAGGGCCGGCCGGTGTTCTCCCGGATGAAGGCCAGCTGCCGCGAGGCGATCAGGTCGGCCGAGTAGGTCTTGCCGTCGAGGTCCACCCGCTGACGGTCATCCCAGAGATGATCGGGGAAATAGGAGTGCGCCTGCCGCTGGCAGTTGTAGCCGAAGAACCGGTCGAAACCGCTGGCCTGCGGATCCGACACGCTCCCGGGCGATCCGAGGCCCCACTTGCCGAAGCCACCGGTCACATAGCCGGCGTCGTGGAGCAGGCTGGCGAGCGTCACCGTGCCGGCCGGCATCGGAACCTGCCCCTCCCCTTTCGCTTCGCGGTTGCTCCGCACAGCAGCATGGCCGGGATGCTTTCCGGTCAGGAGCACACAGCGGCTCGGCGCGCAGACAGCACTCCCCGCCCAGTGCCGTGTCAGCCGCGTGCCCCGAGCGAAGAGCCGGTCGATCTCGGGAGTCTTGATGTCGCGGGAACCGGTTGCGCCCAGGTCGCCCGACCCCAGATCGTCGCAGAGAAACAGCACGATGTTCGGCTGCCGTGGCCCGCCGGCTCCGGCTGGCGTTGCTGAAAACAAGGCCGTCAAGGCGAGCATGCAGACGAAGCCCCGGCAGAAGCCTGTGCGTTTCAGCAGAAACTCACGTTCTTCCAGACAGCCATGCGGGATCATCGGTCGCCGACCTGCAGCATGTCGATCAGGGCGGCCTGCACGGTCGGGTGTTCGACGTGCGGCGCCCCTGGATAGACCAGTTCGCACGAGACACCGACCGCATCGAGCCGCTCCTTGAGCTTCACGCCGAAGTTCGCCGAGTGGGTCGGATCCTTCTGCTCCTGGCCGAGAGCCGGCGGAGAACCATACTGGAGATAGATCGGCGGATCGTCCGGCGACACGAGCGCATACGGGGAATACCGGTTGATCACCGGCAGCAACCGGTCGCGGGCCGCGAGGAACTCCGCGAACTGCGTATCCCGCTTCTCGGGACTCGGCATGAAGCCGAAGGCATGGCCCCCGTACCGGCTGTTGGGTGTCCACTCCTTCATCTGCATCGGATCGAGCGTGGTCTGGGCGCCGGTCACGGCGGCGGCGAGAAGCCGCGTCGACTCCCGCGCCACCGGATCGGCACTGGCTGGATCGGCCATGTCGTCGTGAAGCGCCAGCCACAGGCTCGAGCAGGCGCCCGCCGAGCCGCCGCTGGCGGCGATCCGGGTCTTGTCGAAGTGCCACTCGGCGGCCTTGCTGCGGACCGTCTGCAGCGCCCGCGCCGCGTCTGAGAGCGGTGCCTGCACGGGCGGATCGATGCCCGCATCCATCGCCTCCTTGATGAACCGGTATTCGGTCGATACCACGGACACTCCAGCCGCGAGCATCTGCGGCAGCATGCCTGTCAGACCGCTCATCCGGTCCCCACCCTGCCAGCCGCCGCCGTGGATGAAAAAGAGCAGCGGCGCGGGCCTGTCGGCCGTTGCCTGTGGTGTCTTCCAGAAGTGCAGCACCTGCTTGGGATGGGTGCCGTACGCGACGTCAGCACGAGTCGGCGGCGGGCCGAACTGCCGCTCGTAGGCCACCTTGAACGGATTCTCCGCCGGGCCGTCGAGATTCTCGTTGACCAGATCCGGCTGCACGCTCTGCCACCAGCGGTCGTAGCCGGCGGCGAGACGGGCCACGATATCGGGATGCTGCTTCGCCAGGTCGTTCTGCTCGCCCGGGTCGGCGGCGACGTCGTAGAGCTCCCACGTCGCGGGCGTGTTCTTCACGTTGACGAGGCTCCACTTGCCCTCACGGATGCGGCACTGTCGATACGCCGCCTCGGCGGCCTTGCCGCGATCCCAGCGGCCAACGTGCGTGACCAGGGGCCGGTCGGGCCAGGCCACCTTGGCATCGCGCAACAGCGGCACGAGGCTCCTGCCCTCGACCTTGGCGGCGATGCCGGCCGGGATCTCCGCCCCGGCGAATTCGCAGAGCGTCGGCAGGACGTCGATATGCGCCGTCACCGCCGGCACGTCGACGGCCACTGGCAGCTTGCCCGGCCACCGCCAGAAGCTCGGGACTCGCGTGCCACCGCGATAGGCCGTGCCCTTCGTGCCCCGCATCCCGGCATTGAAGACCGGCGCGCCGGTGGCCGTGCCGTTGTCGGTCGTGAACACAACGAGCGTGTTTTCAGCCAGGCCCCACTCGTCGAGCTTCCGCAGGAGCCGGCCGATGTTCGTGTCGACATTCTCGATCATGCCGTAGAACTTGGCGATGTCCGCCCGCTGCCGCGGGTCCTTCACACCCGCCGCCTCGAGTTTCGCCAGATACGGCGTGTCGGAGCCCGGAGGGCAGTCGAGCGGCCCGTGCGGCGCGTTGGGCGTGACGTAGCAGAAGAACGGCTTGCCCTCTTTGCGGCAGCGGTCGATCCAGTCGAGTGCCGCGTCGAAGAAGACGTCGGTGCAGTAGCCCTTGGTCTTCACGAACGTGCCGTCGCTGCGAATCACCGGACTGAAATACGAGTTGCCCGGTGCATCGCCGCAGCTGCCGGGATAGCTCTGCCCGATCCCGCCGCCGCCGTGAATGAAGACGCGGTCGAAGCCGCGCCTGCCGGGCTGGTAGGCGTCTTCGTCGCCCAGGTGCCACTTTCCGAAGATTCCGCTGGTGTAGCCGGCGGTCTTGAGCACTTGCGGCAGCGTCGTGGCCGAGAGCGCCAGCCGTTCGCGTTCGTGGATGGTGTGGGTGACACCGGCGCGGAATTCGTGACGGCCGGTCAAGAGGGCCGCCCGCGTCGGCGCGCAAGTGGGGCTCGCGTGAAACTCGGTGAGCCGCACGCTCTCCGCGTGCAGCCGGTCCAGATTCGGCGTGCGGAGCACTGGATTGCCATGGGCCGCGATGTCGCCGTAGCCCTGATCGTCGGTCATCACGTAGATGATGTTCGGCCGGTTTGTCGTCGTCGTCGCGGCCGCCGCCTGCCGCTCCTCGGCCGGCAGACCGCCGCTGGCCGCCAGCGTCTGGCACTCCGTGGCGATCCGATTCCAGGCCGCCTCCAGTTCGGCCACGCGGGCCGGCTCACCGGCGGCAAGGTTCTTCGTCTCGCAGCGGTCAGCGGCGAGATCATAGAGCTCCCATGGCGTGCCCTTCGCCGCGACGAGCTTCCAGTCGCCTCGCCTGACGGCGCGATGCCCATCGTGGCACCACCAGAGCGTGTCGTGTGCTGGCGGGGCCGCGGGATCAACCAACGCCGCGGGATCATTCAGCGCCGCGGCGAAACTCCGGCCCTGCAGCGGCGGCACCGGCCGGCCGGCGTGCTCGCGGGGCGGCTCGACACCCGCCAGTTGCAGCACCGTCGGCACGACGTCGATCACGTGCACCGGCTGGGTGCGGAGTTCTCCGCCCGCGGAGATGCGGGCGGGCCAGTGGACGAGCCACGGCGTCGCGATGCCACCCTCGTGCACCCAGGTCTTGTGCCGGCGGAATGGCGTATTGGCGCAGCTCGACCAGCCCGGCCCCAGACACAAAAATGTCTTCCGCGATCCGGCCGCTGCCTGCGGGTCGTGCCCCTCGCCGCGAACCATGATCTCGGCCGAGGCTCCGTTGTCGCTCGCAAAGAGCACGAGCGTGTTCTCGAAGGCGCCCATCGCCTTGAGCTGCGCGAGGATCCGGCCCACCTGCTGGTCCATGATCTCCACCATCGCCGCATGGATCGCCATCTTCGCGATCTGAAACTCCCGCTGCTCGGGTGTGAGTTCCTCCCACGGGAGCGGCCGATTCACCTCCCCTGCGCCGAGCAGTTTCAAGGCGTCGGGATTGTGATACGGAGGCCCCTGATCCCGCTCCATCGCCGCAGCCGCGGTTGTCGCGATGCCGAGTTCCTCGAGCCGCGAGGCGCGTGCCTGCTGCACGGCGTTCCAACCGGACCGGTAGCGGTCGCGGTATTTCGCGATCAGTTCCGGCGGGGCGTGCAGCGGAAAATGCGGCGCCGTGAAAGGGACGTAGTGGAAGAAGGGCGTGCCGGCGTGCTCCCGCGCATGGTCGGCGAGGCACTTGACCGCATGATCGCCGATCGCAGTCGTCGCGTAGAAGTCGTCCGTGACAGGCAGCGAGCCGCCGTCCTCGGTGATGCCCTCGACAGCGAAGTAGTTGTTCTGGCCACCCGAACTGACGTCGAGCGACCGCGCAAACCCTTGAGACCGCGGATCGCCGTCGATGTGCCACTTGCCGGAGTGATAAGACCGATAGCCCGCCGGCGCGAGCAGTTCCGGCAGCAGCCGCGCCCAGACGGGCCGCGATTGTTTCGCACCGCCGGTCCCACCAGGCAGCGCATCGCGGCGGATCGCCTGGGCGTAATAGCCAGTGAGCAGACTGCCACGGGTCGGCCAGCAGCGGGCGGTGTTGTAGCCCTGCGTGAACCGCAGGCCGCCGGCGGCGAGACGGTCAAGATGGGGTGTGTCGATCTCGCCGCCGTAGCAGCCCAGATCGGAGAAGCCGAGGTCGTCGGCGAGGATCACGACGACGTTCGGCCGCGATGGACTCTCCGCGGCACGGAGCCGGCCGGGCAGCCACGCCGGCAGCCAGGCCAGCACCATGCAGACGGTCAGACACGCCGCGGCAGCCCCCGGACGATTCGCAGCCCGATCCATCGTGTCGTCTCCCCTCTGGTTCTTCCCGCGGTTCGCCCACCGTGGACAAGCGATTCGGCCGGCGGGCCTACGGCTTCTCGATCTCGGCGATCACCTTGGCGTAGGCCTCGGCCCGGGCTTCGGGCTTTTGGCCGCGGAGTTCCAGGAGCATCGGCCGCAGCCCGGTGGCCCACGCAGCACTTTTAGCGATCTTCGCGTCGGCCATAGCCCGCAGGTCGTCGGCATTTTTTCCCGTGGCGGCGGCCGCGGCGGCGACCACGCTCCGCAGGTATTCCCCAGCCTGCACGTCGGGATTCGGCGCTGCCTCGGCGTCGAACCGCTTGAGCGCCCAGGCGATCCCCTCGGCCGCATGCTTCGCGAACGCAGGATCCTGCCAGGTGGCGTCGTTGTGGCCGAAGTTCGTGTAGAAGACGCGGCCACGGCCATAGTCGCGGACCCACGACACCGGCACGTGCCAAGGCTCCTTGGGCGTGCTCGCGGCCATGTCGAGGCTGACGAGCACGCGGAGGTTGTCAGGCTTGTACCGCGGGTCGTACTGGTAGATCTCGTCCTTGAGACGAAACCGCTCCGGATACATCGCCGTGAGCCGGTGGCCCGGCTCGTGCACCACGAAAGCGTGCTCCCCGCCGGCGTTCCAGGGATGCCCGGCGAAGTGGCCGCCGATCATCTCGCAATAGGCGTCGGAACTCTTGAGCGTGTCGCTGGCAGCATGAAAGCCGATGAACGCCTTGCCTGACCGGATCCAGTCGAGGAAGCCGTTCAGGTCGGGCAGCGGAAGCTCGCCGGTCGTGCTGGCGAAGATCACGCCGTCGAACTGCGCGAGTGCCTCCGGCGCAAACGCCTTCGCAAACTGCTCCTTGAGCCCCTGCTGCCAGAGGGCGTCGGCCGCCCGGAATGCCTCCTGCTCCGCCTTGAACGCGTCTTCCTGCGTTTTCCAGGCGGCGTCGCTCGTGCCCTCGGCACGCTTGGGGGCCTTGGGCTGCGGCGGCCGGCCCGGCGGCATCCGCAGGAAGTCGATGTGGAAGAGGCCGCTCGAGCGGCCGAGTTCCTCGAGCACCGGCTCCGCCGTGTTGATCGAACTGTGCCGGAAGCCGGTGGTCACCGTCACGGCCAGGAGCCGCGCCGGTTTTCCAGCTTCGGCGGCCAGCGTCACGGCACGGCCGGTCGTCGCCGCGAGCGTCAAGGCCGCCACCGCGAGCCATGTCGGTCGGATCCAGCGGGTCAGCATCGCCATCATTCTTTTTCTCCGAGGCACCAGAGGGAATCGTGCGTCCGCAGGAAGATCCGGCCGTCGACGCAGACGGGCGTGGCCACGGTCATCTCGTCGACGACCCCCTGGCCGAGCAGCTTCCATTCTGTGGGCGAGGCCGCCGTCTGGGCTGGCCACGCGAGCACGCTCGATTCCCCATCCTCCCGGGTCACGATGACCCGGCCATCGACGACGACGGGCGAGGCTGAATAGGCGCTGCGGTTCTTGGGCAGTTCAGTCTTCGCAAGCGTCTTGCCGGTGGAGGCATCGAGACACTCCACCCGCCCCTTGTCGGTGCAGACGACGATCCGCCCATCCTTGACCGCTGGCGTCGGCACGTCGGCCCCAAGGTCGGTCCGTACCCAGGCGACGTGCGAGGCCGTCACGTCCCCCCGGCCGCCGCGGCGGATCGCGGTGATCGTCTCGCCCCGTGCATACGGCGCGACGACGAGATCGCCCGACACCACCGGCGAGGCGATCGACCGGAAATACTTGTGACCCGTCGGGTTAAGGCCTCCGACCCGCCAGACCTCTTTGCCATCGGCAGCGTCGTGGGCCGTCACGTGGTCGGCGCCCAGCACGACGAGCATCTCCGACGGTTCGCCCTTGTCGGCATTTCCCGTGACGACGACCGGTGTGGAATAACTCTGTGCCGCCTCCTCGGGGGCGTCGAGCATCCGGTCCTGCTTCCAGAGCAGGTTGCCGGTGTCACGGTCGAACGCTGCGAGGTAGCTCGGGCCCGTCTGCATCACGGCGATGACCACGGCCTTCGAGGTGAGCACGGGCGAAGTGCCGAGATCCCACCAGAGCGTGTCCTCGCCGAACTGCTGCTGCAGGTTCGTCTTCCATGCGACGGTGCCGTCGGCAAGGTTCAGAGCCGCCAGTTCGCCGCTCTTGTAGTAGGCCCAGACGTGCCGGCCGTCGGTCACGGGCGACGAGTTGCAGCCGGTGGCCTTCTTATGTTTGCCCGGCTTTTCGGCACCGAGCTCCCGCCGCCAGAGTTCCTTGCCGTTGCGATCCAGGCAGATCGCGGCGTCTTTGCCGTCGATCGCGCAGGTGACGACGACGCGGTCACCCCACACCGCCGGCGTGCTGGCGCCCAGCCCCGGCAGCTTCACCCGCCAGAGCACGTGTTCACTCGGGCTCCAGGAGGAGACATAGCCACGGCCCGCCGCCACGCCATCGAGCGCGGGTCCGCGCCAGTTGGGCCAGTTGTCAGCCCCCGCAGGCCGCGAGGCGAGCGAGGCGATGGCCGCCCACGCGAGCACGAAAGACACGAGCGATCGACCGCGAACCGTCATGGATCCGCTCCTGAAAGTGTCACCTGAAGGGCCCGGGAACAGCTCAGTGTAACTCCTCACCGCCTCCTCGGCTCGCCCTCCGGTCCGAAGGGGTCGACCGGCTCCGGATTCGCAGACGGCATCTCCGCCCCGACGCCCGTCCGCCACGCCGCCAGCCGCTCCCGGAGTGCGGCGGCCCGCGCCGTTCGCTCGCGGGAAAGATCCTGTCGCTCGCCCGGATCGCTTGCCAGATCGAAGAGTTCCACGCGGCCGTCCTCGAAGTGCTCCACCAGTTTTTCGCTGCCCGGCAGCGGACCGTCTCCGGCGATGATCGCGGCCGCGGGCCGGCCCCCTTGATTCGAGTAGTGGGGATAGTGCCAGCAGAGATCCCGGGCGGGTAGCGATCCGCCCGCGAGCACCGGCCGCAGGCTCGTGCCATCGAGCACGAGCCCCGCCGGCAGCGTCGCACCGGCGACATCGAGCAGCGTGGCGGCGATGTCGAGCGTGGTGACCGGCGTGGTGGTCGTCGTGGCCGGTTCGACGACTCCCGGCCACCGCACGATGAGCGGCACGCGGAGGCCGCCTCCATAGAGAAACCCCTTGCCGGCGCGGAGCGGCAGGTTCGAGGTTGGTGAACCCTCGGCGGTGGAAAGCCCGCCATTGTCGCTGGTGAAGATGACAAGTGTCTTGTCCGTCTGCTTGGCTGCTTCGACGGCGGCAAGCACGGTGGCCACCGTCTCGTCCATCTCCCGGATCATGCCGGCGTAGACGGGATGGTCCTGAATCGCACGCGCCTGGCGGTCGCCCTCGGCAATCTCGCGGGGGCCGGCAGGCGGCGGCAGTGCGGCGACACGAGCCTGCTCCTCGGCAAGGAGTTCCGGCCGGGTCTTGAGTGGCGAGTGCACCGAGTGCATCGGCACGTAGCAAAAGAAGGGCCGGTCGCGATTGGCCATGATGAAGGCCGACGCCTGCGCCGCGATCGCCTTCGCATGATGCCGGTCGTCCGGCGGGCCGCTGCCGGGGCCGACGGTCGTCGAGCCGGCCACGTCGAAGCCGTGCGATGGGATGTCCTTGGGCGGACCGAGATGCCATTTGCCGAAGATGCCGGTCGTGTATCCCGCGTTCTGCAGGAGTTCCGGCACGGTCACCTCCGCATCGGGCAGGGCGTGAAAATAGTCGGCCGGCAGCAGTGCGCCTCGCCGGCTGCCGGCGATGAAGTTCGTGATCTTGACGCGGGCGGGATGCCGGCCGGTCATGAGCGCCGCACGGGTGGGCGAGCAGACCGGGGCGGCGGCGTAGCCTCGCGTGAACCGCATGCCGGAGGCTGCGAGCCGATCGATCGCCGGCGTGCGGTAGAAGCTGCTGCCGGTGCAGCCGAGGTCATGGGCGCCAAGATCGTCGGCCAGAAAGACGACCACGTTCGGGGGGCTGTGCGCCGACGCCGTCGTTTCGACGGCCACCGTTCCGCGGCACCAGCCTGCCAGCACGGCCACGACCGCCACGCACACCGCCCAGCCGGGAAACGGCCCGCGTGGTAACGCATTCCCAGCCATGCGACTCTTTCTGTCTCGCGCTCGCCGATCGTGCCTTGCGGCGTGGGTCCGCAATAAGCCACGCTTAGTATGACCACGTGGGCACGGGCCTGCCACCCACCCTCTGGAACGCTTCCGACCCCGAGCTTCCGACCACTAAAAGGTTCCCCCATGCGCCGCATCCGTCCAGCCACCGGGTTTGCCCTCGCTCCGGCGTTTTCCTCCCGATGGCTCTCGGTCGGATCGCGATCGCTATCCTTCTCCCTCTGGCTGGCCATCGCGGCCGCTGCGGCGTGCACGACGGCCAGCGGGCAGGAGCCGAACATGCAACGACCGTGGATGGTTTCCGAGGCGAGACTGCCGGAGGGGTTTCCCGGGCCCGGGCCGGTCGATCAGGTGACCGTGAAGAGCTATCCGGCATATCGCCTGGCACGGGTCCGGGCTGCGGGGGGTGGCAACGGCATGTTCATGCAACTCTTTCGCCACATCGAGCGGAACGAGATCGCGATGACGGCGCCGGTGGAGATGTCGTGGCAAACGGCCGCGGGCAAGGATCCGGTCGCGATGGCGTTTCTCTACTCCAAGCCGTCGCTAGGCGCGGCTGGTGCCGACCCGGACGATACCCGCGTCGTCGTCGAGGACATTCCCGCGCTTACGGTTGTGTCGATCGGTCTCCGCGGCAGCTATGAAAAGTCGACGCTCGACCGCGGCGCGAAGCGTCTCGAGGCCTGGTTGAAGGAACATCCCGAGTGGAAGGCTGCGGGCGACCTGCGGACGCTCGCCTACAACAGCCCATTCGTTCCTGGCTTTGCCAAATACTCCGAAACGCAGCTGCCCATCGAGCCCGCCGCGCCTCAGGGACAGCAGTGACTCGGCCGTGCGTGCCCGCCACACCCGCTGGATGAATGTCGCCCATGCCACGGCGGAAAACATTCAAGCGAGCGGTCTCTCCACGACGGCGACGGCGACGGCCTGCGCCTGGAAGCGCTGTTTGGAGTCGGCGGTACCGAGCCTATCATCAGAAGGCCGGGACAAGCGTTCGCTCCCACTCCGGAAAAGGTTGCCATGCATCAGCAGCTGACGATCGTTACGTTGTTCTCCTCGCGTGTCGTCTGGTCGGCGGCGGCGCTGCTCCTTACGCCGCCCTCCCTCCCATCGGTGACGGCCGCTGAACCCGCGGCAGCCGCACCGTCGGCCGCTGCCACGACGCGGTGGGAACAGCCTGTCGAACGGATGCCAGTGGCTGGCGGCGAGACTGCGAATTCGGAACCCGTGCCGGCATCACGGCAGCAGGCCGGCGAGCCGTTCCACGTGCCGGAAGGCTTTCAGGTGGAGCGGCTCTTCGTCGTGCCGAAGGATGAGCTCGGCTCATGGGTCTGTATCACGACCGACCCTACGGGCCGGCTGATCGCCAGCGATCAAGGGAACAAGGGGCTCGTGCGGATCACGCCCGCGCCGCTCGACGGCTCACGGCCGACGGTCATCGAGAAAATTCCTGTGCCGCTCAGCGGGGCACAAGGTCTGCTCTGGGCCTTCGACAGCCTCTACGTCGTCTGCAACGGTGGCCCCGGCAGCGGACTGTATCGTGTCACCGACTCGGACAAAGACGACACGCTCGACAAGGTCGAGAAACTCCGCGCCTTCGACGGCGGCGGTGAACACGGTCCGCATGCCGTCCACCTCTCGCCCGACGGCAAGAAGCTCGTGATCGTCTGCGGCAACCACACGAAGGTGCCGTTCGCGATCAAGAACGTCACCGAACCGCAGATCATGGGGGGCATCCGCTCCACGCAGCGGCGGGTGGAACTGCCACCCGAGGGCACGAGCCGGCTGCCGGCCAACTGGGACGAGGATCAATTGATCACGCGGATGTGGGATGCCAACGGCCATGCGGCCGGCATCCTCGCGCCGGGCGGCTACGTCGTGAGCACCGATCCCGAGGGGAAGACGTGGGAGATCTGGAGCGGAGGCTACCGCAATGCCTACGACATGGCCTTCAATGCCGACGGCGAGCTCTTCGTCTACGACGCCGACATGGAGTGGGATTTCGGCTCCCCCTGGTACCGGCCGACGCGGGTCAACCACGCCACCAGCGGCAGCGAACTCGGCTGGCGGAGCGGCACCGGCAAATGGCCCGCGTGCTCTCCCGACAGCCTGCCGGCGCTGGTCGACATCGGCCCCGGCTCGCCTGTGGGCGTGGCATTCGGCTACGGCACGACGTTCCCGGCAAAGTACCAGCGGGCTCTCTACGTCTGCGACTGGACGTTCGGCACGATGTATGCGATCCACCTGGAACCCGAGGGATCAACCTACAAGGGCGTCAAAGAGGAGTTCGTCTCGCGGACGCCGCTGCCGCTGACCGACATGACCGTCGGCACGGATGGCGCGATCTATTTCACGGTGGGCGGTCGGGGCGGCCAGGGCGAACTCTACCGGGTGACCTACGCCGGCAGTGAGTCGACCGCGCTGGTGGATGCCCGCAACAGCGCCCACGCCGCCGAACGGGCGCTGCGGCACGATCTGGAGGCCTTCCATGTTCGGGCCGCCGATCCCGCCGCGGCCGTCAGCCTCGCGTTGACGCAGCTATCGAACCCCGACCGGTTCATCCGCTACGCGGCCCGCGTGGCGCTCGAGCATCAGCCGATCGAACTCTGGCAGGAGAAGGTGCTCGCCGTGCAGGATCCCCGCGGCCGGATCACGGGAGCGATCGCCGTCGCCCACCAGGCCGACCCGTCGGCCCAAGGGGCCGTGCTGGCCGCGCTCGATGCGATCGATCCCACGTCGCTCGACACAGCCGGGAAGATCGACCTCGTGCGGGCCTACGAGCTGGCCCTCATCCGGCTCGGGGAGCCGTCGACGGAGGCCAGAACGCGGATCGCCCAGCGGTTCGCGCCGCTCTTTCCCTCGGGAGCCTTCGACCTCGACCGCGAGCTGTCGAGCCTCTTGGTGGCGGTGCGCAGCCCCGGGATCGTGACGAAACTCGTGGGGATGCTCGCCGCACCGAGTGGCTCGGCGGCTGCGACGAACCTCGCGCCCAACGAAGACGACCTGCGGCAACTGATCGGCCGCAACGCCGGCTATGGGACCGCCGTGCGGGCGGCGCTCGAAAAGCGGTCGGACCTCCTACAGATTCACTATGCCTACGCGCTCCGCACCGTCACGGAGAAAGACGCCTGGACGCTCGCCGACCGCAAGGGCTACCACGCCTGGTTTCCGCGGGCGCAGCAGTGGGCCGGCGGCAACAGCTTCCGGAAGTTTCTCGTGAACATCGAGAACGAGAGCCTCGCGGGCTACAGCGAGAACGACAAACTGGCCCTGGAAGCCCTGGGCGCGAGAAAACCCTACACGCCGCCGCCGCTGCCGAAACCGGAAGGCCCTGGCCGCGTGTGGACGATGGACGACGTGCTGACGGCCGCCGCGCAGGACGGGGACAAGGGCCTGGCCAAGGGCCGCGATTTCGAGCACGGCAAGCGTGCCTTCGCCGCCGCCCGCTGCATCGTCTGCCACCGCTACGGCGAGGACGGCGGTGCCACCGGCCCCGACCTCACCCAGGCGGCCGGCCGGTTCCAGCTCAAGGATCTGGTGGAGGCGATGGTGCACCCGAGTAAGGTCGTGTCGGATCAATACAAGGCGAGCATCGTCCAGACGGCGAACGGCAAGGTGTTCACCGGCCGGATCGTCAGCGAGTCGCCGGAGAAAATCACGCTCGTGACCGATCCGGAGGATGCGACGAAGTTTGCCGAGATCAACCGCTCCGACATCGAGGAAATCCTGCCGTCGGGCGAATCGCTCATGCCCAAGGGGCTGCTCGATCCGCTCAACGAGGCTGAGGTGCTCGACCTGCTCGCCTACACGCTCTCCCGCGGCAACAGAAACGATGCCCGATTCAAGAAATAAGCACGCCTGCCAACATTCCCCCGGGCCGTGCCGGAACTATTCCTATGACTATGAGCATGCTGCTTCGGCCTCCAACGATTCTTCTGGTCTGCGGATTGGCGGCGCTGGCTGCGCCGGCCCGCGCCGTCGATTTCGCCCACGAAGTCGTGCCGCTGCTCAGGAAGCACTGTGGCGAGTGCCACACGGGCGATGCCCGCCAGGGCGGCTTCTCGATGAACACCCGCGAGGATCTGCTCGCCGGCGGTGATTCCGGCACGCCTGGACTCGTCGAGGGGAAGACGGCCGAGAGCGAGATCATCGCGCGGATCACGAGCACGGATCCAGACACGCGGATGCCGAGCACAGGGGAGCCGCTGCCCGCCGAGGCCGTGGCCATCCTCACCCGCTGGATCGACGAGAAGGCGCCGTGGGAGCCCGGGTTCGCCTTCCAGGGCACGGCCTGGGAGCCGCCGCTGCACTTGCAAAAGGTCGCGCTGCCGCCGGTGCAGGACGGACGCAGCAATCCTGTGGATCGCGTGGTCGACGCCTTCTGGAAGGAAAAGGGCATCGCCCGCCCGCCGCGGGCCGACGACCGCACGTTCATCCGCCGGGCGAGCCTCGACCTGGTGGGGCTCCTGCCCGATTCCGCCCGCGTCGAGGCCTTCGTGGCCGACGCGAACCCCGCCAAACGCGCCGTGCTGGTGCAGGAACTCCTCAACGATCGCTTCGGCTACGCCGAGCACTGGATGACGTTCTGGAATGATCTGCTCCGGAACGACTACACCGGCACCGGCTTCATCACCGGCGGCCGCAGGCAGATCACGTCCTGGCTCCACCGCTCCCTCCGTGACAACCTGCCTTTCGACCAGTTCGTCCGCGGGCTGATCGCACCGACCGATGAGTCACGCGGATTCATCGACGGAATCGTGTGGCGCGGCGAGGTCAATGCCAGCCAGACGGTGCCGATCCAGTTCGCGCAGAACGTCGGCCAGACGTTCCTCGGCATCAACCTCAAGTGTGCCAGCTGCCACGACAGCTTCGTCGACCGTTGGAAGCTGAAGGAGACCTACGACCTCGCGGCGATCGCCTCATCCAAACCCCTGGAGCTGCACCGCTGCGACAAGGCGACCGGCGTGCAGGCCACGCCTGCCTGGCTGTTCGCCGATCTGGGACAGGTCGACCCCGACGCCCCGCCGGAGCGACGGCTCGAGCAACTGGCGGCGATCATGACCAAGCCGGAGAACGGCTGGCTCTCCCGCACGATCGTCAACCGGCTCTGGCATCGGCTCATGGGCCGCGGCCTCGTGCATCCCGTCGACAGCCTGCGAACACGGCCGTGGAGCGAGGACCTGCTCGAACAACTGGCTGGTGAACTCGTCACGCACGAGTGGAACGTCAAGCACGTGCTCGAGACGATCTGCACGTCGGAGGCCTATTGTTCCGCCACGCCCGCGATCGAAGGCCAGCCACGCGGTGCCGACTATGTCTTCATGGGGCCGCTGCCGCGGCGGATGACCGCCGAGCAGTTCACCGATTCCGTCTGGCAGCTGACCGACACCGCCCCGGCGAAGCCCGATGCGGAGGTCGTGCGTTTCACGCGGACTGACGACGAACCCCCGCCGGCCGGCCCGGTGGCCCGCTGGATCTGGTCGAACGATCTGGCAGAGGCGTTGCCGGAAGAGAAGCTGACATTCCGCACGACGTTCACTCTCAAGTCGGCCCCGGCGCATGCCGTCGCCGTGATCACCGCCGACAACGAGTCGGTGCTGTTCGTGAACGGCAAGCGGGCCGCGGCCAGCGCCGACTGGACGCAGCCGGTGACGGAACTCGTGACGAGCAAACTCAGGCAGGGTGATAACGAGGTCGTCGTCACTGCCGCCAACGGAGCCGCCGGCGGCCCCGCGGCCCTGCGGGTGGAGATCCGGGCCAGGCTGGTCGACGGCACGGACGTGCAGATCGGCACGGACGAGTCGTGGCAGTGGACGACCGCGGCCCCGAACGGTGATGGACGGTTCGCCAAGGACAAGCAGCCGACCGACTGGGCGCCGGCCGCCGTCGTGAAGACTCAGGAGACGTGGGGGGCGGGCATGGCCGCTTTTGCGCGGCAGGTGCTCGTCGCCTCGGCCTCCGGACCGCTGCCGATGGTCCGCGCCGTGCTCGTGAAGGGGACGGCTCTCATGGCAGCGCTCGGTCGGCCCAACCGCGACCAGGTGGTGACGTCGCGGCCGACCGACCTCACCACGCTCGAGGCGATCCAACTGGCCAACGAGCAGACGCTGGCCGACGAGTTTGCCCGGGGAGGCGCCGCGATCCTCGAGGCCCATGGCCCCGGAGCCGAGACCATCCTCGAGTGGATGTTCGCCGCGGCCCTCGCCCGGCCACCCACCGCTGCCGAGGCCGCGGCGGCCCGCGACCTGCTGGGGGAGCAACCGACCAAGGAAAGCGTGGCCGACTGCCTGTGGGCCGTGGTGATGCTGCCCGAGTTTCAACTCATTCGTTAGGCATTTGTTCGTCAGGAGCTCGTCATGCAAACCCGCCGTGAACTGCTGCAACACCTTGCCACCGCCGCGACGGCGACGCTCGCCCTGCCGGAGCCCCGCGCCCGCGCAAGTACAGGCGCGACGATCGTCCACCCGGCGGCGAAGGCCGACGCCATCATCGTGCTCTGGATGGCCGGTGGCATGGCCGCGCCCGACACGTTCGACCCGAAAAAATACAAACCCTTCGAGCCCGGCCTTGCCGTGGCCGACGTGATCAGCACGTTTCCGGCGATCCCCACCGCCATCGACGGCGTGCACATCTGCGATGGACTGCCGGAGATCGCGAAGGTGCTCGACAGGGCCACGCTCATCCGCTCGCACGTCCAGCCCGATCTGGGCAGCATCCTCCACTCGCGGCACCAGTATCACTGGCATACCGGCTATGTCCCACCGCAGACGGTCGCCTGCCCGCACCTGGGCGCCTGGATGAGCCGCGTGCTCGGATCCCGCAATCCCGTCATGCCGGCGTTCGTGAACATCGGCCAGCGGCTCGAGGGGATCGGCGAGAACGAGGAGATCAAAGCGTTCACGACGGCCGGATTCTTTGGCAGCGAGTTCGGTCCGATGAACCTCCCCTATCCCGAGCAGGCGGCGCTGGCCGTGCGGCCGCCGAAGGGGATGGAGCCGGATCGCTTCGCCAGCCGCTACGAGCACTTCAAGAAGATGGTGAAAGCTGGTCCGCATGCGGAATTCACCAGTGACTACCATCAGGAATCGATGCTCCGGAGCCTCGACAATGCGCATCGGCTGCTCGGCGCGAAAGAACGTGAGGCCTTCGACATCACGCTCGAGCCGAAGGAGGTGCAGGAGCAGTACGACACCGGCCGGTTCGGCCGCGGCTGCCTGCTCGCCCGTCGCCTGGTCGAAAACGGGGTCCGCTATGTCGAAGTGACGACCGAATATATCCCCTTCGTCCACTGGGACACGCACGACCGCGGTCACGAGACCGTGGACAGGCTCCACAAGGAGATCGACCGGCCCATCGCGACGCTCATCCGCGACCTCGAGGCCCGCGGCCTGCTCGACCGCACGCTCGTCGTGATCGCCAGCGAATTCAGCCGCGACATGATCACCGAGGGGCAGCCCGGCTCGAAGGCCAGCGACCAGGCCGGCTCCCCGAAGGATTTTCTCCAACTGCCCAACCACTACGGCCAGCACCGGCATTTCACGGGTGGATCGAGCGTGGTGCTCTTCGGCGGGGGCACGCGCAAGGGTTTCGTGTATGGCAAGACCGCCGACGAGCGGCCCTGCGTGGCGGTCGAAAACCCCGTCACGATCAGCGACCTCCACGCCACGCTCTTCACGGCCATGGGGATGAGCCCCAAGACGGTCTACGAGATCGAGGGCAGGCCGTTCTATGCGACCGAGGACGGCAAGGGAAAGCCGGTCGAAGCGATCTTCGCCTAGCGCAGCGTGACGGGCCTAGCGCAGCCTGGCGGGCCTGGCGCAGCCTGGCGGCCGTGGTTCGCCATCTATTCCTGGGTATTGTCCCGTGCGAGGCCCGCGAGAGAACCAGCTCATTTGCCCCGTGATCGCCGCGCACGAATAGTCCCTCACGGACTGCCGGACTTCCACCCGGCCGCGGCAACGGAATGCCTCTCTGAGTGGCCTTCCTCCCGCGGGAACTTCCGATGGCGACGTGCTCGCTTACGCATCCGGTATCGATCAGTCAGATTTCGCTCGAGTCGGTCCGCCGGCTCCTGGGTCCGCGTACCGAACCTTGCCTGTCGCTCTACCTGCCGACGCACCGGCACGTTCCCGGCAACACGGTCGACCTGCCGGCCTTCCGGCATCTGGTGCAGTCGCTCGAAATGGCGGTCTCAGCCACGCAGCCGCAGGAGGCGGTCGCTCGGCTGCTTCTGCCATTCCATGAACTCCAAAACAGCAGGGAATTCTGGCGGCACACCCGCGAAGGCCTGGCCGTGCTGGCAACCGACGGGTCGGCACAGGTGTTTCTGCTGCAGCGGCCCGTCAAGCCGCTGGCCGTGGCCACTTCCCAGTTCCACACGATGCCGCTGTTGCGAATCGCTGCCTCGATCGACCGGTTCAACCTGCTGACGCTGACCAGTCAGGCCGCGCACGTCTACGAGGGGCTGGCCACGGAGGCTGGCGTCGAACGGCTCGACCCCGTGCCGCTGCACGACCTCCTCCACGGAGGCGTCGGCGGCACCGCCGGAGATGGCGGCACCGATGTCACCCGTGGCGAGGCCGTCGACCAGGAGACGTTCCAGCCGCATCGCGTGCAGCGGGGCATAGGACCTTCGGGGATGGGATTCGGGAGCGTCGTGCACGGCGGTGCGGGCTCGAAACAGGACGACATCGACGCCGATACGCTGATCTTCCTGAAGTACGTCGATGAGGTCGTCCACGAACGGGTCACGAAACATTCGGGACTGCCGCTGGTGCTCGCGGCGCTGCCGCGGCTGGCGGCCTGCTTCCGCGGCCTCTCGAAGAACAGGCTGCTGCTCGAGAACGGGATCGCCAAGGACGTGCATCTGCTGCCGGAGCACGAACTGCCCGAACTCGTCGCGCCCCTGTTCGCAACCGCCCGCGCGGCCAGGATCACCCGCGACGTGCAGACCTTCGAGCAGGCCAGGCCTCGCGATCTCGGCTCGGGGGATCTCTCCGACATCGCGCGGGCCGCGGTCGCGGGCCGGGTCGCCACGCTCCTGATCGAGAAGGACCGGTTCGAACCGGGCTGGCTCGATCCCGCCACTGGCGCGATCGCCAGCGACGGCGAGGCACCGCTCGATCTGTCGCGGTCGGGTGACCTGCCCGCCATCCGCACCACTGATCTGTTCGGCTCGGTCGCCGAGACGGTCGTCATGCACGGCGGCGGGGTCGTAGCCTTGGAACGAAACGCCATGCCCACCGAAAGCGGCGTGGCCGCGATCTACCGCTATTGAGCCGCTTTCAGGAGCCGGGCGCCTGCCGCGGGCCGCGTCGTGAACAGCGTGCAGTCGCGGCCGGTGCCCCGGCGGTAGCCCGCCGCCATCGCCGCCATCACCGCCTCCGCACGGGCTGCCTCGACGAGCGTCACGGTGCAGCCGCTAAACCCGCCACCGGTCATCCGGGTGCCGACGACACCGGTCTCTCCGGCGGCCAGGCACGCCGGCCGGCCGAACAGGCTGCCAAAGACGGCCTCTGCCTGCCGCTGCTGGTCTGTCATAGTCACTTCGGGCACCCTTTCCCGTCCCAGGTTCCGCCGTCATGCTGGGTTGGCTCGCAGGCCACACGCACCAGCCCTGACACACCGCCACCGCGCCGCACGAGCCGTCAGCGAACGGAGACCATCGTCCATGCATGCATCATCCCACGACAGCACCCCGTTTGCCGACTGCCCCAACCGCCGGGGGACCGGCTCCGAGAAGTGGGACCGCTGGGCCGGCCGGGACATTCTGCCACTGTGGGTGGCCGACATGGATTTCCGCGCGCCCGAGGTGGTGCTCGATGCGCTGCGTGACCGCGTCCACCACGGCGTCTTCGGCTACACGGCCGACACGCCCGGGTTCGCCCCGGCACTCGTCGCACACTTCGAGTCGCTCCACGGCTGGAGTCCCGATCCCGGCTGGGTCGTGGGCACCCCCGGCGTGGTGACGGGCCTGGCGATCACGGCCCGCTTGCTGGCCGCCCCCGACGACGAGATTCTCACGTTCACGCCGGTCTATCCCCCGTTTCTCAATCTGCCCGGGCTGGCGGGCCGCCGCTCGATCCGCGTGCCGCTGGCCCAGTCGGCCACGGCATGGACCATCGACTGGGACGCCCTCGAAGCGTCGATCACTCGGAAAGCAAAACTCTTCTGGCTCTGTCATCCGCATAACCCCACGGGCACGGTCTTTGGCCGGGACGAACTCCTGCGGCTGGCAGACCTTGCCGAACGGCACAGCCTGACGGTGATCTCCGACGAGATCTGGTCGGATCTCCTGCTCGACGACCGGCGGCACATTCCCTTCGCGAGCCTCGATCATCCCGCTGCGCGGCGGGCGATCACGCTCACGGCGCCCTCGAAGACCTGGAATCTGGCCGGCCTGGCCTGCGCCGCGGCGATCGTGCCCGACCCCGACCTCCGCCGCCGCTGGCGGCCTACCGGCGGGGGCCTCGTGCCGATGGTCAACCCGCTGGGCTACGCGGCGGCCGAGGCGGCCTGGGGGCACGGCGACGAGTGGCGGCGGCAGTTGATCGCGGTCCTCGAGCGGCACCGCGAGATGGTGCTCGACACCGTCCGGGGTATTCCCGGCATGACCGCCGCCGTGCCGCAGGCCACCTATCTTGTCTGGATCGACTGCCGCGGCACGGGCGTCGCCGACCCGCAGGCGGCCTGTGAAGCGGCCGGCCTGGGCCCCTCCGACGGCCGGGATTTCGGGTTTCCTGGCTTTCTGCGTCTCAACACCGCCTGCCCCACGGCCCGCTTGGAGGAGGCCCTGCGGAGGCTCGAGCGGGCCTTTGGAAAAGGGTAATACGCATCCGAATCGGGCCGAAACCTTCCCGCCACCCCGCCGTTCAACCTCGGTCGGACCGCAGCCCTCCCCTCGGGAACCGGCCGGCCGCAGACATTGTTCAGGATCGTGACTCTTCACCGAGAGGTTTGCATGCGTATCAGCACGCTCGTTCTGACCGTTTTGACGATCGCCGCCGCCGAGTCCGTCACCCTCGCCGCACCGGGAAAGGCCCCCGACCCCCAGAAACTGTTTTCGCGGAAGGACGCCAACAGCGACGGCTTTCTCTCGCTCGATGAATACAAGACGGGCATGAAGGACAAGCAGCTGGAAAAAGCCGACAAGCGTTTCAAGAAGATCGACGGCAACGGCGATGGCAAGGTGTCGTTCGACGAGTTCAAGGCCGGGATGCCGAAACCGAAGGAGTGAGCCCCGTCGGGCCGCGCGTATGCCACGTTCCTCAAAGCTCCCGCGCTCCCCCAGCCCCAAGGTCCGTGTCCGATGCATGCGGACGGTGGCTGTCTGTCTCCTCGCGCTGGCGGCGGTGTCGGCCGATGCCGCCAAGCCAGCAAGGGCGGCCAGGCGAGCCGACAAGGCCGCAAAACAGCCGCCGGTCAAGCTGCCGGCGGCGGTGTTGGCCGAGCCGACGGGGCCGGTCATGGACGTGGCGACGATCGACCGCGGGCGACGGCAGGAGGTCGGGGCCGAGGCGAAAAAGATCGACAGACTGCTCGAGCAGCATTGGCAGGAGCACGGCGTCGCGGGCAGCGATCCACTGAACGACTCCCAGTTCGTCCGCCGTATCTATCTTGAACTCGCCGGTCGGATCCCGACGTTCGACGAAACGATGGAGTTCCTGGAATCGAAATCGGCGACGAAGCGGCCCGACCTCGTCGACGATCTGCTCGAGAGCCCCGACTACGTCAGCCACTTCTACAACTACTGGGCCGACATTCTCCGGCTCACCGAGCGGCCGCAGAAGGACCTCTTCTTCGAGCCCTATCTCGACTGGGTGAAGCGGTCGATCGCCGAGAACAGGCCGTATGACCAGTGGGTCCACGAGATGCTCACGGCCGATGGCAAGGTCTGGGAAAACCCCGCGGCCGGCTTCCAGCTCCGCGACAAGGGCATGCCGCTTCCCTACGTCGACAACACCGTGCGGGTGTTGCTGGGCACGCAGATCGGCTGCGCGCAGTGCCACGATCATCCCTTCGACTCCTGGACGCAGCACCAGTTCTACGAGCTGGCAGCCTTCACGTCGGGCACCCGCATGCGGCTGGGGGGGCTGCCCGAGAAGAAATCGGGGCTCTCGAAAGAAGAGATGAAGCTGGCCATGAAGGAGGCCAAGCAGGCGAATACCGAGGCCTTCCGCCGGATCCGCGAGATCACGCAGGAGGCCCAGCAGCGAATCCGCGCCAAGAAGGCCGACAACGGCCTGCGGTTCTTCATCGCCGCCAACCTGACGAGCGTCAACTACCATCAGGCCAAGCTGCTCCTGCCCCACGACTACCAATACGACGACGACCAGCCGCTGGCCACGGTCGCCCCCAAGGTGCTCTGGGGCGGGATCCCCGCCGAGGCCATCGACGAGGACAAGCGGGAGCAGTTCGCCGCCTGGCTCACGTCACGTGAGAACCGGCAGTTTGCCCGCACCATCGCCAATCGGCTCTGGCGGAAGGTGATGGGGGTCGGGCTGGTCGAGCCGGTCGACGATTTCCGCGAAGGCAATCCCGCCTCCTCGCCGCAGCTGCTCGAGCACCTCACCGACCTCGTGCTCGCGCTCGACTTCGATCTCCGGGAATTCGTCCGCGTGCTCGTCTCGACAGACGCCTACCAGCGCCGGGCCGTGCTGCACGACCCGACCTCGCCGTCCCCGTTCCGCTTCACGGGCCCGGCCCTCAAACGGCTTTCGGCCGAGCAGCTCTGGGACTCGATCCTCGTGCTCGTCGCCCACAACGAGTGGGCCTACCAGCGGCCCACCGCCGCGGCCTATGCCAAGCTGGCAGACATCGACCTGACCGCGGCCGGCACGAGCTTCGCGACCGTCGAGAAGGCCTACGAGACGTTCAGCGAAGCCCTCGGCGAAAGACGCTCCCGCGCGCAGCTGCAGAAGCAGTACGGCTACCAGGGGCAGGTGCTCGTGCGGGCCAGCGAACTGCCGACGCCGCTGCCGCTGGGCCACTTCCTCCGGCAGTTCGGCCAAAGCGACCGGGAGACGATCGAGGGGGGCCGGACGGTCGCCACGGTGCCGCAGATCCTCTCGATGTTCAACGGCCCGATCACGCACAGCATGCTGGTGCCCGGCTCGGCGATCCACGACGAGGTGATGTCGCACGATCCGAAGCAGGCGGTCGACGTGGTGTTCCTCTCGATCCTCTCCCACCGTCCCTCGGCCGAGGACCGTTCCTTTGCCATCCGGGAGATCCAATCGGCCGACACGCCGGCGACCGGATGCGGCAACCTGATCTGGGCGCTGCTCAACACGCGTGAGTTCATCTTCATCCAGTAGCGGCTCGGTGCCGCGCAGGTTTTCGGAGGCACATCCCATGGTTCGCGAACGACACTGGCTCGACCGTCCCCTGGCCCGCCGCGAGGCCTTCGGCCACGTCGCCCGAGCTGCGCTTGGCGTCGGCCTCGTGCCGGCACTGTCGCACCGTCTGGAGGCAGCCGCAGACGCCGCACCGGCCCGCGCCAAGAACATCATCTATCTCATGATGCAGGGGGCGATGAGCCACCTCGACACCTTCGACCCCAAGCCGGGCCGCGAGGAGCAGGGAGACACGAAGCCGATTCCCACGAAGACGCCGGGAGTCGTCTTCGGGCAGAGCCTCGAGAAGCTCGCCGGCCTCTCCGACCGCCTGGCCGTGATCCGCTCGCTCACCACGGAGACCGGCGCCCACGAGCAGGGCCAGTACCTGATGCGGACGAGCTATGCCGCGATCAACAGCATCAAGCATCCCGCCTTCGGCTCATGGGCGGTGCATGCCATGGGCAAGCTCAACAAGGATCTGCCCAGCTATGTGCTCGTCGGCAACGGCAACGACCATCCAGGCGCCGGCTTCCTCGATCCCGCGCTCACACCCGTGCCGGTGGCCGATCCGATGAAGGGCCTCGAAAACACGACACGGCCGCGGTACCTCTCGGAGGAGAACTTCGACCGCCGATTAACGCTGGCCGATCGCATCGACCGCGACTTCAAGCAGCGGTACGCGGGCCGGCAGCTCGACGCCTACAACCAGCTCTACAAGGACGCCGTCCGCCTGATGGGATCGGTCGACCTCCAGGCCTTCGACATCGCCCAGGAAAAGCCCGAGGTTCGCGAACGCTACGGCGACTCGCGGGTCGGGCTCGGCTGTCTGCTCGCGAGGCGACTGGTCGAATCGGGCGTGCGGTGCGTGGAGGTGGAGTTCGGCAGCTGGGACATGCACCGCGACGTGTTCGAGGAGATGGACGAGAAGGGGCCGCAGCTCGACCGGGCGATGGGCACGTTGCTCGTGGATCTCGAAGACCGCGGCCTGCTGTCCTCGACACTCGTCGTCTTGGCGACGGAATTCGGCCGCACGCCACGGATCAATGAAAACGCTGGCCGCGACCACCACCCCGGCGTCTTTTCCTGCGTGCTGGCCGGCGCGGGCGTGCAGGGGGGCTCCGTCTACGGGCAGAGCGACGAGCAGGGGTTCCGGCCCGCCAAGGACCCCGTCTCCGTCGCCGACTTCAACACCACGGTCGCCGCCGCCTGCGGTCTGCCGTTCGAGAAGGAGTTTTTCGCTCCCAACGGCCGGCCCTTCAAGATCGGCGGCGGCGGCAAGCCGATCACCGCCGTGCTCGCCTGAAAAGGTTTTCATCCCACGTCGCACCATCGTGGCGGCAAGTTTTTAACTTGCTCTGTTCGGCCCATCGTGGCGGCAAGTTTTTAACTTGCTCAATCCTCGTCTGGTCCATCGACACGATGCAATCGTGCGCCACGCGGCGTGGCTCTGGGACGAATGGGAAAGGTGCGCGTGCGTGGGCATCCCTGCCGCCGGCCAATCCACGGGCTCGTCTCCACGGCCCGAGCGAGCCGATACACCCCAAACGGTTCGAGAAAATCGTTCACTGGCAGGAGCAGACCATGGCACGCAAACGATCGCACAAGGAAACCTACGCCCAAAAGGTGGTCGGATTGGCAGCCTCCACGCTGCCGCTCCCTTCCCCCGTCCAGAAGGTGGCCAAATCCCGCTGGGGCTCGCGGCTCCTGCTTGTGCTGGTGCCGGCGCTGATCGCCACGGGTGTGATCACCGTCTCGTGGAATGGCGGCCTGCCGAGTTTCTCGGTCAATCAGAGCCGTGCCGCCGCCGTCGGCCAAGAAGTGAAGCAAGAAGCGCTCAAGGCGGCCGAGCGGGTCAGACAGTACGGCGAAAGCAACTACCGCTGACAGGCCGTGGATTCCCGCGCTCGCGCGTCGGGCTTGCATGGAAGTCGGGCATCATCCGAGCCCGCAGCGCGAGCGAGGGATTGGCAACTGATCAGCCGCGGGTCCACGCGGCATCGACATACCGCCACGGCCGTCCCGCCGGAGGTTCATCCCGCAGGCACTCGGGCAGCCGCTCGCGGGACCAGCCGTCGAAACAGATCCGCCGGGCGAACCTCAGGATCGACCACGGCATGCCCACCGCCGAGAAGAAGGGCGGGCCGGCCGAGGGCCACGGTCCCCCGTGCTGCATCGGCGGCGTGACGGCCAGCCCCGTGGGCATCCGATTTTCGATGATTCTTCCGGCCCGCACCACGAGGCTCGCGGCCACCGGCCCGAAGATCGCGTCATCGCGACCATCCCTGGCACCATAGACGCTCGCGGCGAGCGACCCAGGCACGCAGGCGACCGCCTCCATGAGTTCGCCGAGGCTCTGGCACCGCACGAGCACCGTCGCATTGCCGAAGGCTTCGATGACCAGGGCGTGCGGTCTGGCCACGAGGTCGGCGGCGGGCACCTCGAGGAGCGTTGGCCTGTGGCTGCACGGGCCGTCGCCTGCGCCACCTCCAGCCACGACCCGTGCGCCCGCTTTCTGCAAGGCTGCGATCGCCGCCACCAGCCGTTCGCGGCCGGCCAGTCCCAGCAGCACTTGGGCCCCGATCGCATTGAAACGCTCCGCGACCGATTGGGTGAACGTCGCGGCGGCCTCGTCGGCGAGGAAAAACACCAGTCCTGGCTTCGTGCAGAACTGCCCGGCCGATCCGGTGACGCTCGCGGTCAGTTCGCCTGCGATCTCGCTGCCGCGTTCGGCCAGCGCCCCCGGCAAGAGGACGACCGGATTGATGCTTCCCATCTCCACCCAGATCACGCGGCCCGTCGCCGCCGCAGCGGCAGCGAGCCGTTTGCCCGCTTCCTGGCCACCGGTAAAGCCGGTGCCGCCGACTCGTGTGTCGGCCACGAGCCGTGCGCCATCGTCCATGGAGATGCCGTGCAGCAGCTGCACGGTCGCAGTGGGCAGCCCGGTCTCTCCAACTGCCGCCAGCGCCTCCTCGGCGGCCAGCCGCGACACGCCGGGATGCCCAGGATGGGCCTTGGCGATCACTGGATTGCCGCCGGCGATGGCCGACGCAAAGTCGCCGCCGGTGACGGCGCCATAGGCCAACGGAAAATTCGCCGGCGGAAACACGACGACCGGACCGAGACCGAAGGCCGCCGAGCGGATGTTCCGCGGGGAATCGATCATCCCCATCCGCCAGGTGCCTTCGCGGGCGGCGGCAGCGGCCTGCCGCAACTGGTCGAGCGTCCGCGGCAGCTCCACGTCGAACAGTCGCGGCTTCGCAGCCAGACCCGTTTCAGCATGGGCCACGGCCACCAGGTCGTCCCCGCGGGCCGCCAGCCGGTCGGCATACCGCTCGAGGAAGTCGGCGATGCGTGCGCCGGGCAGGCTGGCCAAAGCGTCGGCGGCTCCGACGGCCGCGTCGAGCGCCTCCTCGACGTCGCTCCATGCACTCACCGGCCACTGCGGCGACTGCTCGAGGCCGGTCGTGGGATCGACCGCGCGAAAGCTGCCCGTGGCCACGGCAGCCCGCCACTGGCCGGCAATCAGCACCCGTTCGGCGTCGCGGAGAGAGGCGTTTGAAGTCATCGCTGCGGACCGTAGGGCTGGTGGGAGAGGCGTGTGGCCGATGGGCTGGCGTGGACCGGCAGTGTACGATCCGGCTTTCCCGCGGAGCTATGTTCCCCCATGCGCCATGCTTCGATCAAGCCGTCCCTGTTCCTTGGCCACCGCCAACAGCTCACGGCACTTTTGCCGCCGCAGAGCCTCGTCGTCGTGCATGCCGCCGACCTCCTGCCCACCTCGGGCGACGGCACGCTCAGACTTCATCCAGCCAGCGATCTCTTCTGGCTCACCGGCATCGAGCAGGAGGAGAGCGTGCTCGTGCTGGCGCCCGACGCCATCGACCCTGCGCAGCGGGAGATGCTCTTCATCCGGCAGCCGAACGAACTGCTCACCACCTGGGAGGGCCACAAGCTCTCCAAGGAGCAGGCACGGGAGATCTCAGGCGTGCCGAAGATCCGCTGGCTCTCCGACCTGCCGGGCGTGTTGCACGCGCTTCTCTGCGAGAGCGAGCGGGTCTACCTCAACGCCAACGAGCACGAGCGATCGAGTACCGAGGTGGAACCCCGCGACCTGCGGCTCGCCCGACAACTCCTTGCGCGGTATCCGCTCCACCGCTACGAACGCCTGCAGCCGCTCTTGCGGCAGTTGCGGGCGGTGAAGAACGCCGCCGAGGTGGGGCTCATGCGGCAGGCCATCGAGATCACCGACCACGGCCTCCGCCGCGTGCTCTCGGCGCTCCGGCCGGGCGTGATGGAATACGAACTGGAAGCCGAACTGGTCGGAGAGTTCACGCGGCGGCGCGGCAGGATGGCCTACGAGCCGATCGTCGCCGCAGGGAAAAACGCCTGCGTGCTCCATTACACCGACAACGATCAGCCATGCCGCGACGGCGACCTCGTGCTGATCGACGTGGGCGCCTCCTACGCCAACTACGCCGCCGACCTCACGCGGACCTATCCCGTGAATGGGACATTCTCGCCGCGGCAGCGGGAGGTCTACGAGGCGGTGCTCAGGGTGCTCGAGCATGCGATCGCCCGCACGACCGCCGGCACCTTGCTCCGCGACTGGAAGCGGGAGGCCCAGCTCGAGATGAACGAGGAACTCCTGCGACTCGGCCTGCTCACACCAGAGCAAGTGGCCAAAGACACGCCCGAGGAGCCGGCCTGTCGGAAATACTTCATGCACGGACTGGGCCACTCGCTCGGCCTGGGGGTGCACGACCTCGCGCCGCCCAACGGCCCGCTCGCCCCCGGCTGGGTGATGACGGTGGAGCCCGGGATCTACATCCCCGAGGAAGGCATCGGCATCCGCCTCGAGAACGACATCCTCGTCACGGAAGAGGGGCCGGTCGACCTCTGCGCGGAGGTGCCCATCCTGCCGGACGAGATCGAGCAGTTGCTGGCGAAATAGTCTCGTGCGTGCCGGCGACGGGCGTGGATCTTGTGAAGCGATTTGCGGTATGCTGAGAATCGAACACCTTTAGGAATCCATATCATGCGCCTGTCCGCCTTCGTATCCCTCGCCCTGTTCGCCCTCACGCTCACCCCCTTCTTTCTGGAGACCGCCGTGGCCGCTGACACCGCCGACGTACCCCATCCGCAACTCCCCGCCGGTGCTGGCAAGCTCGACGCCGACGCCCCGAAGGCGTTCGCCACCACGCCGTCCGGCCTGCAATACCGTGTCCTCCGCAAGGGTGCCGGCACGAACCCGAAGGCATCCAACACGGTGAAGGTGAATTACCACGGCTGGCTCGACGGCGGCAAAGTGTTCGACAGCTCCTACCAGCGGGGCGAGGCGATCGAGTTCGGGCTCAACCAGGTGATCCCCGGCTGGACCGAGGGCATGCAGTTGGTCGGCGAGGGCGGCATGATCGAACTCGTGATCCCAAGCAACCTCGGCTACGGCCCGCGCGGCACGCCGGGTGGCCCGATCCCCCCAAACGCGACGCTCCACTTCCTCGTGGAACTGCTCGACGTGAAGTAGGAATCCGCGACCTCGTCGTGGCTGTGAGTTTTCAACGTGCTCAAGAGCTGCCCCGTGGCAGCACGTTTTAAACTTGCTCAAGCGGCCTTCCTCCATGGACAAGATGCAATCTTGTCCCCACGGGGATGCAATCTTGTCCCCACGGGAAAGACAAGACGCAATCGTGTCCCAAGGTCTGCCGCTACCGCCGCTGCCGCCGCCAGCGGCTCGGGGGCAGGCCGTGGCGTTTCGTGAACGCCACTGTCATGTATTCGGTGTGCTTGAAGCCGGCCCGCGCGGCGATCGTGGCCAGGGACAGCTCGGTCTCCCGCAGGAGCTGCTCGACGCGGCGAAACTGCACCCGTGCGATCTCCTCGTGCGGGGTGTGGCCCACCCGTTTCGTGAACCGGTTCTCGAGCACCCGCCGTGTCGTCTTGAGGGCCCGGGCTACGTCGGACACCCTGATGCCATCGCACGCGCGGTCGCGGATCTGCCGCACGGCCGCCACCACGAGCGGGTCGTCGATGGCCAAAACGTCGGTGCTCTGGCGGGCGGCGATTCCCAGGGGCGGCAACAGCCACTCGCTCCGCTCGAGCGGCTCTCGCCGCATCAGCTGCTCGAGCAGTTCGGCGGCCCGCCGGCCGGCGCCGATCGCATCCGGCATCACGCTCGAGAGCGGCGGACTGGCCAGGCCGCAGAGCACGTCGTCGTCGTCGACTCCCAGCACGGCCACCTCGTCGGGCACGGCAAGGCCGGCCCGCCGACAGGCATCGATCGCCTGACGGCCCCGGATGTCGTAGCAGGCCAGGAGCGCGACCGGCTTGGGCAGGCCTGCCAGCCACGCCTCGATCGCCTCGTCGTCATCGGCCGGCACCGGCCGGCGCCGGCTGCGGCCGAAGACCGCCACGTCGTGCCCCTTCGCCGCCACGGCCTCCACGAAGGCCCGGCAGCGGTTGTCGCTCCACTGAAACCGGTCGTCGCCGAGAAACGCGAAGTGCCGAAAGTCTCGCTCGAAGAAGTGATCGGCGGCGACCGACGCAATCGCCGCGTCGTCGGTCTCCACGTAGGGCACGTCGGCGACCAGCCGCGCCGCGCTCACGTCGATCACCGGCACCCCGAGCTTCCGCCGCAGCGAGCCGAGGGCCTTGGCGGTGGACTCCGTCTCGATCCGCGCAATCACGCCGTCGCCGACCCACTTCGCGAGTGCCGCAAGCGGCGGCGTGCCCCGCCCGTGCTCCGGCAGGAAGACCGTCCACGGATCGTGCTCCCGCACATGCCGCAGGATGCCCTCGAGGAGGCCCCGCGCGTAGGCGTTCGATGCCTCGATGACGATGGCCACGCGGCGGGTGGGGCGAGAGGGAGCGGACATGCCACCGTTGTATCACGCCCCGAACCGAGGCTCGGCCGAGTCACGGCAGCGAGGGTCTCGGGGCAGACGCTCTCTCACGGCATCTCCACCGTCACCGCCATCACGATCGGCGCGGTGGCGTCGTTGCCCTTGACGAACTCGATCGCGGCCAGCGGCTCAGGTCTCTTGGGCTGGATCCGCAGGGAGCGGAGCTGGCGGCCCCCGAGGTCGAAGGCAAACTCGCTCTGCGGGACGTCGATCCGCCGGATGTAGTCGGCGATGTGCTCGCCATTGACGAGCGGATGCTCCTCCTTCTGGCCGTCGGCATAGACCAGCCGCACGATCATCGACGTCGTTCCCTTGGCACCGGCGGGAAATCCCCAGCCGGCGATGCCGCCGAGCAGGTGGATCGCCCGCACCGGCGACGCCAGCGAGAGCGAGACGCTCTTGGGCATCTTCGGTGGCAGGGAGCCATTGGGGCCGTGGAGCATCACGACGTTGGGCACGCTCTGCCCCTGCGGGTCGACGAGCGTGAACGGCACGCCCTGGAACGTCTTCGGCTTCCAATCGGGAAAGACCAATCGTTCCCCGACGGCATGCTGGTCGTAGAACATGCCCTTCGTGCTCACGGCCGTCGCCACCTTTTCCAGTGGCAGCGGCACGAACCGGCCGCGGGCGGTGAGGAATGCCAAGAGGTCGGCAAAGCCCTCGGGCTTGATCTGCTTTTCAAACCCCACCGGCATCAGCGAGTTGGGTGACGGCTGGAACGTGTCGATCTCATCCCGCTGGATCGCCACCCGTTTGCCTTCAGCATCGACGACTTCGATGGCTGTCTTGCTCTCGCTGGCCAGGAGTCCTGTGACCACGCGGCCGTCTTCGGTCGACACCGTGTAGGCCCGGTAGTTGCCCTCGACGGAGCGGTTGGGGTCGAGGATGTGAATGAGCAGTTCATGCGCCGGGTGCACGGCCATGCCGGTGAGCTCGGGGCCGACCCTGCCCCCCTCACCCGAATGCATGTGGCACTTGCCGCACTGTTCCCTGAAGACCAGCTTGCCGTGGCCGGCGTCGCCGCCGGCCCTGACGACGGGGAGGATCTCGTCGATGACCTTCTGCCGGTCGGCATTCGGCAGGCCGCCGCCGGCCGCGAGGATTTTCTTCGCGCGATCGCGGACACCGCGGTCGGGGTGCTCGGTGAGCTTCGCCCGGTCGACGATCGGAATGTCGCCCAGACTGACCGTGCCCTTCTCCAGCCGCTCGACGAGTTTCGCGGCCCACTCCCGGTTGGCGAGCACCGTCCGCACGGCCGCCTCGCGGACCTGCGGCGTGAGTGCGGCCAGTGTGTCGAGAATCGCGGGAGCCGCCTCCGCCGCGGTCGATTTCCCCACCGCGGCCACCAGCCCCGCCGACAGCTCGGGACTCGAACGGCCGCCGACGCGGGAAAGAATCGCCTCCACCACGGCCGGATCGGCCGGCCGGAGCGTCACGAGCCGTTCGGCAGACTCAGCCCGATTCGCATCGGCAGACTCCGCCCGATCCATCTCGGCAAACAAAGCCTCGCTGATCCGGCCGATCTGCGCATCGAGCGCCCTGGAGCCTGTGTGCTGCACGAGCGTGACGAGCAACCCTTGCGAGGCTGCCGGGAGCGTGTCGACGAGCGAGGCGATGGCCGCCTCCGCGTCGGGCCCCAGGGCCGCGGCCGTCCCCTTGGGCCAGCCCCGGGCCATGCCCGCAAGCGCCGCCGCCGCCACCTCGGGCTGCGCAGCCGGGAGCTGCACGAGTGCCTTCCCGACCACCGACGCATCGGCCCCGCGGGCCACGTGCTCGGCCACCCGTTCGACGACCGACAGCCGCCGCGGCGAGGGTTTTTGATCGCGGACGTCCTGCGACAAGAGGAACGGGAAAACGGTCGCCGACTGCACCGCCGCCGCGCTCGTCGCCGCATCGGCAAGCACCGGATCCTGGAGCGTCCGCCGATCGGCCAGCAATTGAGTCACGAGTGTGCCCGCCTCGGCAGATGGAGACCATTCGCCGAGCGCCTCGAGCACCGCCAGCCGCACGAGCGCCGCTGGATCGGCCGCCACGCCCGATCGGGCCAGCGTGGCAAGCGAGCTTTCGTCCCTCGGCAGCACCTTGACGGCGTTCATCCGCACGCCCGCCGAAGGATGAAGAATCGCAGACTGCACCGTCGCGACCGCGAGTGAATCGGCCTGCGGGCCTTCGAGGACGCCGAGAGTCTTGAGGGTCCACACGGCGTGGATCGCGGCGGGATTGAGGCCGATGGCATCGACCGACGCCTCGCGGACCAGATCGATGAGCGCCGGCACGACATCGCGTCCCCCGTCGGCTCGACTTGCGGCCCGCTCCACGAGTTTCCGCTGGGCCCGCTGTCGCCAGAACATGTTGTCGTCGCGGAGCGCGGCGACGAGTTCCGCGGGGCCGGCCTGTGCGAGCGTCTTCCGGCTCGTGCTGGGTGCCTGACCATGCACGACCCGCCAGATCCGGCCGTGCGTCTTGTCGCGGAGCGGCGTGACATACGCTCCTCGCTTGCCCGTCTCGAAGCCGGCCGGCGTCGGATTGTGCTGGACGATGTAGTTGTACCAGTCGACCACCCAGACCTGTCCGTCCGGCCCCACGTCGGCGGCGATGGGCGCCGTCCATTCATCGTCGCTGGCGACCAGATCCCAGGCCATCCGGCTGGTGAACGCAGCTCCCTGCGGCATGAGCTGGAAGGCCGCGACGATGTGCCCGGTCGGCTCACAGACGAAGGCGGTGCGGTTCCAATACTCCCGCGGATAGGCCCGGGCCGTGTAGAGCCGGTGGCCTGCCGCTGCGGTGAAACGGCCATGGTGATCGACCTGCCGGATGGCGACCGACTCGCCCGGGCTACCGGTTTTCGCCGCCAGTTCCATCAGCGGGCTACCGGCGATCCCAGTGAGCGTCGTCGCGCTCCAGCCGCGGACCCGTTCATAGACGCGGTTGGCGAGCGGCATGTGCTCGCTCGGATTGCCATTGGCCGTGGAGCCAAATAGCAAACCCTCCTCGCTGAATCCCAGCCCCCAGGAGTTGTTGTTCGTGCTGCGGAGGTATTCGAGCTTCGACCCGTCGGGCCTGAAGCGGAAGAAGCCCGAGCCGAACCGCAACTGCTCGCCAGCCACCTCGCCATTGAATCCCGAGTAGCCGACGATGCCATACACCCAGCCATCCAAACCCCAGGTGAGATTGCTCGGGCCGGCGTGCGTGTCGCCGGTGCCCCAGCCGCCGAAGAGCTGCTTCCGCACGTCCGCCGTGCCGTCACCGTCGGTGTCCTTGAGAAAGAGGATGTGCGGAGCCTGGGCCACGATCAGGCCACCGTCGTGGGCGAGCAAGCTCGTGGGAATCGACAGGTTCTCGGCAAACACCTGCCGCGTGTCGGCCTGGCCGTCACCGTCGCCGTCGGTGATCGCGACAATCCGGTCGTGGCCCTCTCCCTGCCCGGGCTCGACCAGATCGTTCGGGTAGTCGACGCTCTCGGCGACGAAGAGGCGCCCGTCGGCATCGAAGGCCTGCGCCAGCGGTTTGCCTGCGAGCAGTGGCTCCGACGCAAACAGCTTCACATGAAAACCCTCGGGCGTGCTCGCGTGCCTCCGCGACTCCTCGGGGTCGAGCGGCTTTTGCATCTGCGAGAGCGGTTCGTTCTTCTTCGTGGGGTCGTGGCCGGGAGGAGAATAGAAGGCCACCTTCGCCGGCTGGTATTCGAACGCTTGCAGTTCCGTCGGCGGCTGCGTCATCACGGGGTGATCGACATACGGACCGGCCGTCGCGGGATCGCGGCCCGCCGCGAACCGGATGCCCCGCTCGATGAGATTGTGAAACCCGGGATGGCTCCAGGTCCGCTGGTCGTGGCCCCACGCCGTGTAGAAGACGCGGCCTTTCCCCTCGGTGCGGCCCCAGGTCCACGGCTCGTGGTGATCCCCCTCGACCCGCTCCTCGAGGACGGTCCGGCCGCGGCCGTTGTGCTTCGTGTGAACGTAGGTCTCGTCCCAGCTCTTGAACCCGCCGAACCCCTGCATCACCGGATGGTCTGTCGAGACGTTGACGGTGCGGAATTCGCCCGTGCCGTGCTTCAGGAACTGGGCACCCACGAGGTCGATCCACGCCGGCGAGTTGCGGAAACAAAAGCTCGCGCAGTGCAGCGGCACGAGGCCCTTGCCGTTGCGGACGAACTCGAGGATGGCGGCTTCGGCCGCCGGAGGCAGCGTGTCGATGTTGGCGTAGACGGCCAGCGCGTCGTAGGCCGCGAGCACCTTCGGATCAAGCTCCGAGACCTTGTCCGTGTAGACGAGCTTGATGCCTCGCGACTCGAGCACCGGCTCCAGCTGAGCGAACCGCTCGGCTGGCTGGTGGTGGCCGTTATCGCCGAGGAACAGAACCCTCACGGGTGGCTCGGCGGCGACGGCCGCCGCCGACACCACAGCCAGGATCCCGGCGAGAAGCAAACGGACAGGGCCGTGCATGGGCAGACTCCTGGGCTGGAAGGCGACGGACGTCTACGACGAAAAACTCCACTCGGGCAGCTTCATGATCGCGCCCCCCTTCATGGCCGACTCATGGGCCAGGATGCCGGTGCAGGTCCAGTTGGCGCTCTGCTTCGCGTTGGGGTAGGGGTCGCGGCCCTCGACGAGCGCCGTCACGAACTCGTGCACGAGGTGCGGGTGGCTGCCGCCGTGGCCGCCGCCCTGCGTGAAGGAGAGGTGCTGGTGGTCGTCAGCGTCGTAGACGCCGCCGGTCGTGAAGGGCTGAATCGGCTCCGGGAGCAGATGCGCAAAGTCGGGCACGGGCACGCGCGTGGGGATCTCGGGCTCCGGCTTCTTTGCCGTGTGAAGCACCGGCTCCTCGTGCTCGCAGAGCTGCCACTCGAAGCTCGCCTTCGACCCATACACATCAAAACTCTCACGGTACTGCCGCGCGGTGTCGAAGAGCGAGCGGATCACGCGGGCGACCACATCACTTTTGTGGAGTTTCACGTGGGCGCTCTCGATCGCAAACGGCGAGCCGTAGTGCTGGATCAGTTCCTCACGGATTCTCCCCGACCCAAAACAACTCACCTCACTGGCGTCCTTCCGCTCGAGGGCCAGGCAGGGGCCGACGCAGTGCGTGGCGTAGTGCATCGGGGGCAGGCCGGGCCAGTAGTTCGGCCAGCCGTCCATGTCCTGCTGGTGGCTGGCCTGGACGAACTGGATTTTTCCGAGTTCGCCCCGGTCGGCCAATTGCTTGATAAATAAAAACTCTCGTGCGTAGACCACCGTCTCGGCCATCATGTACCTGAGCCCGGTCTTCGTCGTGAGGTCGACGATTCTTTTGCAGTCGTCCACGCTCGTGGCCATCGGCACGGTGCACATCACGTGCTTGCCCGCCTCGAGGGCGGCGAGTGTCATCGCGGCGTGGTCGGGGATCGGCGAATTGATGTGGACTGCGTCGATTTCCTTGTCTTTGAGCAGGTCGGCGTAGTGCTGGTACCGCCGCTCGACGCCATGGGCCTTGCCCACCTGGTCGAGCTTGTCCCGCGACCGCTGGCAGATGGCGACGAGTTCCGCGTGGGGATGGCGCTTGTGGATGGGGATGAACTCGGCCCCGAAGCCGAGGCCGACGATGGCGGTGCGGATTTTCCGGGACGGGGGGGCGGTGGCGGGCATGCGGGAAGCTCCTCCATGCGGGTCGTGCCAGACGGCCGCTGTTATTTCACAGGCAACACCCGCAGTCCATGAAGATTTGCACGGCCGGCTTGAGAATTTGCACCGCCGCCGCCGGGACTGGGCGGGATCCTGCCGCCCGGCCCTCCGACCGCGGCTACCGCACCAGATCGGACGGCTTGAGCTCGTAGGGCGACAGATTGCCGCTCGCATCCACCGCCTGCTGCCAATCCGCCACCCGCGCCGAAACCCTCTTGCCATCGGAGGAGAGCAGCTGGCAATAGACCCAGGGGTCGATGCCGTTTCGCAGCACGCGTGTCCGGCCGTCGCAGAAGGCCACATTGACCGCGCCAGGGTGACGCGAGGACGGATACCGTTCTTTCCAGTTGTCAGGGTCGGCGGCGGGTACGACTGGTGGATTCGGGAGCGGGCAGGTGTCTGCCGTGGGGTTGATCACCTGCAGGTCGGTTCTCGCCCCAACGCCGATCTCCAGCGGATGGAGGACCGAATGGTTCTCGACCCGGGCACCGACGTTTGCCTTGACGGCGACGGGATTGGCAGACCAAGAGATGTTCTGCGCGGCGTTCGGACCGGACCGCTCCGTGAGCAGGATCGTGAAGCCGGCGCCGTCCACGGCGACTTTTTTCAAGGTCACGATGGCAGGGCTATAGGGGGGGCGGCTGTCGTCGAAGGTCGGGTCCCCGGGGAGGTTGCCCACGGCGTCGACGAAGACTCCGTCGCCCTCGAACTGGGAGGCGGGCGTGGTCGCCTCGGCGAGTTCCTCGCCGCCTGTGCCGGCGTTGACGGCATAGGAGAGCGGTGATGTCGTGGTCACCTCGCCCCGCGAGGGGCAGTGATACGTCGGAATCTTCAGCGTCGAGGGATTGCCAGCGGCTGCATCCGCTCCAGCCTTGAAGGTCGTGAACCAGTCGTGCGCTGCCTTGCTCTCGATCTGCGGCAGGATCGGCACGGTCCAGGAGACGCATGCGTTCTTCGGGTCGGTCTGGCTCCGCACCTTGGTGTAGGCATCGAGCGCGTTGCGCCACCCCGGCAGCTGCTTTTGCGCATCGTCATAATTGGCCATGCCAAGCGCGATCTGCCGCATGTTGTTGGCACATGACGTCCTGCGGGCCGCCTCCCGCACCACCTGCAGGGCAGGCGAGAGGATTCCCACCAACAGCGCGACGATCGCGATCGTGACGAGCAACTCGACGATCGTGAGTGCCGTTCTGGAAGGCACGGCCCTCCCGCAGCCGGTCCTGCCAACGCGGAAAGAGTGGGGGTGATTCATGGTTTCCTCGAAAGCGGGGCGAGGAATCAACGACGAGGTGGGAAACGACCGACATGACCGTGCGCCGGCGGGCACGACAGTGAGCTCTATTGTGCACGCTTCGGGCCCCTCGGTGCCAGTGAGAATACCGTGAATACGCCCCGTCCCAGGGACGCAACGAGCCGCTCATCAATTCCTCACGCGGGACTCGGGACCTGAAGGTCCAACGCCCCTACGGAGCGTCCGCGGGCTGGGTGTCCCGCGCCGGGGCTGCCGTCGCGGCGTCGGTCGGCCGGCCACTTGGGTTCAAGCCTGGTGGCGCGGGAAATGCGCGGAGGGGCTCCAGCCCGGCAGCCTCCGCCGCGGCCGTGACCGCTTCGGCAATCGATCCGTAGACCGCCTGCCGGAGTTGTTCCGGCGACCACGCCCAGATTCTCGCCCGGGTCAGCACCGACAGGCTGGCCTGCTTCATCACGTTTTCGAATGAGTTCTCCACGAGCTTCGGGAACTCGAGCAACTTCGCCTCTTCAAGCACGTATTGCTCGCCCGGTCGGGTCGCGGCAAAACGGCGGTCGTAGACCGAATGCGCAACGCTGAGGTAGCGGTTGAAGACCTTCAAGTCGCCCTTGGCAAGCCCCTCCATGATCGCCCGGCGAATCATCGCGTCGAGGAACTGCCGGAGGTCGGCGAGGTTCACCTGCACAATCCCCGCAAACCGGATGGCGACGAAGTTTTCCAGGGTGTCGGAGTAGACCGGCTCATCCTCAAAGCCCCTGCGGACGACGAGTTCGCGAAGCGTTTTGAAATAGCGTTCGGCCTCAGCTTGATCGCCGTAGAGGTAGCTGAGCATCGTCGCCAGGTTGAGGAATTTCTCATAGGCGTCGAAAAGATCCGTCTCCTCGGCGGCGCCGAAATCGGCGGCCGAAACACCCTCCTCCGAAGCGATCAGCTCAAAGGCCTCACGGATCGCCTGCTCGTAAACCCGTGCGAAGCGGGGATCGGGAATGAAATCGACACGATCGGTGGCAGCATCGAACTCGACGCGGCCGGACCGCATCAGTTCCATCAGCATCAGCAGCCGGCTGCGGACGAGCATGAGTTCGTTGACGTCCTCGCGTCGCGTCAGTTTTCGCGACACCGCCACGCCCTGTTCCGACCAGTAGACACCGTGGGCATCGGGATGCCGCCAGTCGAGCGGACCATACCGCTCCATGACCCTGAGCATTTCGGCGGTGTCCATCCGGTACCGATCCTCCAAGGTCCGCTTCTGCAGGTGGGGTACCAGATGATCGATGAGCACGGCGGCCATCTCCTTGTCCGCACGGATGGCGTCGAGCAGAGGGCGATTCGACCCTGGCGGCAACGTCACCGCGTTGAGCAGTTTGGCGTCGAGCGATGAGGCGACCATCAACGTCCGGCCAAGCATCCTCACCAGCTGCTCGTCCGCCTTCGCGCCGTGGACCGCGAGCAGGTCGAGGACCCCGCGGACGGCCGGCGTCTTCCGTTCCAAGGCATCGAGCGTGGCAGGTGCATCGCTGATTTTCCGGAACCTCTCGATCGACTGCTCCGTCGTCTTGCCACCCGTCAGGTCGCCGAGCAACTCCTGCATCTCGGCGGCCAGCCGTGCCTTGTAATACCAGTGCTCCTTGTCTCCGGGGCGTCCGATCTTGTTCTGGTAGATCCAGGCCAGCTCGAAATACAGGTTGGCGGCCCGAGGGTTGAGCGGGATTCCCCGCGACCTGAGGAGTTCGATGCCCCGCGTGATCCAACCCCAGCGTTCCGACGGCACCTGGGTGGCGGCCGAGATGTTGTAGGCCAGATTCCAAGCCTGGAAGGCCCACACCTTCTGAAACCGCGGCTGGAGCGTGGTGATCCATTGACTGAGTGTCTGCGCCTCGAAGAAATCACCCTCCAACTGCATGTGATCGGCCCGCGCCCAGAGCACGTCAACGGCCAGCCCGCGGAACGTGCCAAGCGCCGCCGTGACGATCGCCACGTGGGGCGGCATGCCTTCCGTTCCTTCCGTCGATACGACCAGTTGCAACTCGCTCCGTTGCCGCTGGAGCGTGCCGGCCACTGCAACCGCTCCGCAGAACGAAGCAACGCCGAGCATGGCCGCAAGTACGACGGTCAGGCGATCGCGTGTCATCCAGTTGATTCTCCGTGACTCACCCGCCCGAGGAGCCGGACAGATTGACCAAGTCGCGACGCTCCAGCAGAAACCACCCGATCGCCAACAGCACGAGAGGGTAGACCAACCCCAACTCAACCACACAGGAGAACAGTTCCGTCAACGACACCAGCCGCCCGGTGGCGACCTGCCTGATGGCGTCGTAGTCGCCGAACGACGGGATCAGCCACAGAAACCCGTCGGCAAAGTACGACGCGATCGTCTTGGCCGCTTCCCACCACTCGAGCTTGTTGATCCGCTCGAGCAAGAGGCCACTGCGGAGCCGCACCATCGACACCAGCGTCGGCGAGGCGTTGTCCAGGCCGGTGTAAATGTCGATGGCGTCCGCCAGAAAGCTGCTGGCGACAGCCGCAACGTAGACCATCATGCTCGTCAACACGGCGACCGGAAATCCCAGCCACGACGACGCCGCCAATGCCCCCGCCGTCAGCATGGACAGCTTGGCCCACATGACAATCAGGCCACGCAGGAAATTGGCTTCAAAGCCGCCTGTGCGATAGAGGATTTCGAGTCCTTCGCCGGGCGAAAACGAGATGCTGGTCGGCTGTTGCTCGCCCGGCGGAATCATGTTGCGGTTGGCGATCGTCAGCCGCAGCACGCCGTCCTCACCGATCACGGATGCCGGCAGATTGATCGTGTGCGGCGTGGCGCTGGCCAGCGTGAACTCCTCGTGCCGCCCATCCCGCATCGGAAACGGCCGCTCGTTGAGCCAGAGGGCGAATCGCACGTCCGCCCGGCTGATGCCCGAATTGTCCGCAAACGGATTCAGCCGCAACTGCACGACGTTTGCCTGCATCCGCTTCCGGTCGAGGCCCGTGAACAGGTAGCTGGACACGACGTCGGCGTTGACCGTGTGCCATTCGAGAATCTGCTGTGCGCGAATCCGCTTGCGGGCCCCGGCGGGATCCTTGGCAAACATGGCCGGATCGTCCTTCCGCATCTGCTCGGTCGCGGCGGCCACGGATTGTTCGAACCCGTCTCCCCGCGGGTGGACCGGGCGGCCCTCTCGCCGAGCCGTCAGCACCTGTTCCTCGACGGCGATGCGATCCGCCGGATCGACGGCCTCCGCCCGCCTCAGCGACTGCACGAAGGAATAGACGGCGATCCCGACCAGCGACACCAGCAGCAGGTTGAGCGACACGATGCCGAGCCACTTGCCGACAAGGTATTGCCAGCGGCGGATCGGCTTGACGAGCGTCATGTGAATGCGGTGGGTATCGATATCGCCGCAGACACTGCCACAGGCCAGCACGATCGATATCATCGCCAGCAGGAAGGCCGCTCCCGACAACGACCAATCGAGAAAGAACTGCATCCTGTACGCCAACCGCTCGGAAGGATCGAGCACCAGCGGCAAGACGGGCAATCCCACCACCACGAGCATCACGAGCATCACCGACAGTCGCGTTCCCACGGCCTCCTCCACGACCGCTCGGCCGACGCCGATGATGCCGTGGCTTCCGGACAGCACCGCCCGCAGTGCCATCAGGCCCAGCACCAGGCCGACGGCAAGCGCCGTCATCCCGAAGACTGCCGCGGCGAGCCCCTGCCAACCGATCATCCAGCAGGCGGCCGCGACGGCCAGCGCCGCAAGCGTGCCCGCGGAGCGCGCCAACCACGGCGACCACAGCGTGCCGCGATGGGCTGCCGAGGAGTCCTCGCGCACGCCCTGCCAGCGGGCGACGTCCGCCTCGGGCGAGTTCTGGCTGTCGGTCATGGAAGGAGATCGTGAAGGAGGTTGGCGATGGATCTGCGGACTAACGCCGCACGAGACTGTCGATCAGGCCGGTGTCCACCGGTGCGGAGCCGGCGGGCGATTGGGGGGGCTCCGCGGGGGAGATAGCCGGCGAAGGGGTTTCGTCGGAGAGAAATTCGGCGACCGCCCCGCCGCTGCGGGCTCCGGATGTCTGGACTCCCTCGGCGCGGGCCTTCTCCACGATCTCCAGAAACAGGCTTTCCAGCGTTCGCCGGGGACGCTCCACGTTTCTGAGGACAAGCTCGTGTCGCTGTAGGACCTCCCGCACCTCCGCAATCACCTGCTCCGGCAGGTCCGACGTCTCCAGAACAGTGGCGTGCTCCTGCTCCAGCAACTGTTCACAGGTGCCCTCGGCGCGGATGCGGCCGCCATACATGATCGCGACACGGTCGCAGAGATCCTCGACATCCGTCAGCAGGTGCGAGCACAGGAGCACCGTTTTCCCGCGTCGGGCGAGCGTTGCGATGAGATCCTTGATCTGTCGGGCCCCCACCGGATCCATGCCGCTGGTCGGCTCGTCGAGAATCAATAGCTGCGGATCGTTGATCAGGCTCTGTGCCAGTCCGATCCGCCGCTGCATGCCCTTGGAGTATTCGCCCACCGGACGATGCTGCACGGCCTCGAGACCAACCATCTCGAGCAGCATGTCGATCCGCTCGCGCCGGGCGCGGCGATCGAGACGGAAGAGCCGACCGTAGTAGTCGAGCGTCTCACGGCCGCTCAGAAACCGGTAGAGATACGACTCCTCCGGCAGATAGCCTATGGATCGCTTGGTTTCGACATCCTTCGGCCGCTTGCCGAGGATCGCGATGCGACCGGCGGTCGGCTGGAGGAGCCCCAGCAGCATCTTGATGGTGGTGCTCTTGCCTGAACCATTGGGCCCGAGCAGGCCGTAGATCTGACCGCGGCGAACCTCCAGATCGACCGACTCGACGGCCCGCACGCGCGGCCGCATCCAGAAGTCACGAAAGGTCTTCGTCACTCCCGCACAGGCGATATCGACCGTGTCGTGCTGCACTCGTTCCACCATCACCGCTCCTCATGGCCGGGCATCCGGGGACGCTAGCGACTGGTCCGGTTCTGCTCTTGCCGCTTCGTCTTGAGCTGTTCCTTCTGCCGTTCTTTCTGGAGTTCCGGGTCGCGATTGAGCTGAAGTTCGAGCTGGCCTGAGACGGTGTAGAACGTCTCCACATCGCCCGTGAGGATGTTCTCACGGGCATCCTGCCAGAGCTTCGAAAGCACCAGCCTGGGATTCCGCTGATACTGCGGCAGGAGTTGCTCGAAGGCCTGCGCCTCGCCGGCAACACGTTCGACAATCTGGGTGCGGTAGGTCTTCGCGCCGTTGATCACCCGCGCCACCTGGCCGCCAATCGGGGTGTCGCCGATCTTCAACGTCTCGAGCGCTGCGTCGATCGTGGCCTCGGCTTTCGCGGCACCGGCCGCATCCTGTTGCTCGACGGCCCTTTCGTAGCTGCCGATCGCTTCCATCAACCGACCACTCGCTTCGCCAGCCGTCTCGCCGAGGATCCGGGACCGTTCCTGCTGTGCCGCGACGATGCGGCCGGCACGGTCACTTTCCGCGCTGGTGACGGCGTCGAAGCTGCCTGCCACCCGCATCGGCGCCGACACCTTGTCCAGCGTGAGTTGATCGACCACCAAGCCGCTGCGCATGGCATCAAGCCGCTGCTGCATGAGTCCGACGGCCAACTCGCGGTTGACCACGCCCCGCAGCAGATCGTCGGCCGCCAACTGGGCGACCGCCTGCACGATGCCCTGCTGGCCGACGAGCCGCACGATCTCGGTCGCCATCTGCTTGGTGCCCACATTGGTGAGAAACGCCACGGGATCGCCCACCCGCCACGTCAATGTCCAACGGGCATGGGCGATATTGGAATCGCCGGTGATCAGCGAACCGTCGCGCAGCGGATGGAGCGGCAGCGATTTCCGCCCCTGCAGCTGGCCTCGCGAAAGCCCACTGTCCTGCGCGGAGGTTTCGAACCAGAACTCTTTCTCGAGCACGAGGGTGGACGGCCTGGTGTCGACCTTCACAACCTGCTCGATCGGAAACGGCGCCGCCAGGTAGGTGCCGCGTTCAAGGACGCGGTTGCCAGGATCGCCCACGTAGTCACCAAACCGCAGCCGCAGGGCGACTTCGTTGGACCCCACCGAAAAGGTGCCGCTGAAGGCGTAGGCCAACAACAGCACGACCATCGCAAGCTTGAGGATGGCAAAGCTGACGCGAAGCGCTTCCGCCAGCGACTGCTGGGCCGGATCCAAAGCCGGCGACGCTGGTGCATCGGCGATGGAAGCGGGGGGGCGAGAAAGGTCGGACATGCGCTGCCTGCGAAAAATGAGAGCGGGAAGGCCGTTCAGGGGGTCGCCGCCGACCCTGGCTGCTGCGACTGGGCCGGACGCGACTGGGCGGGGTCCTTGTTGAACCAATCGAGGATACCGAGGCTGTCGGCGGACAACACGAAGGTGGTGTTGTGGTCGAGCATTTTCTTGAGCGCCTCCACCTTCCGGAGGAAAATCGCGAATTCCTCGTTCTTGGCAAAACTCTCGTATTGGACGGCAGCCTCCCTGTCACCCTGCGAGCGGATCACCTGTGCACGCCGTTCGGCGAACGCGAGGATGCGATCCCGGGCGCTCGTGGCCTCGCTGCGGATCGCCGAGGCCTGCGCCTGTCCCTCCTGGAGGGCGTTTTCCGCAAGCCGCTGGCGGGACGCGATCATGGTTTCGAAAACCTTCTCCGTCGTCGACTCGGGCAGGATGATCTTGTGGATGCCGATGCTTTCCACCTTGATGCCGTAGCCGGACTGCTCGAGGGCCGCGTCCAAAGTACGGGCCGCCTCCTCTTCGATGGCCGCCAGCTTGAGCTTGGAGCGGTCGATGTTCACGAGCTCATCGAACCGGTAGTGACTGATCAGTCCGCGGACCTCACGCAGCCGCGACGAAAGCTGCCGGGCGGCCTCCGACGGATCCTTGAGCGTGACATAGAAGTTGAGCGGATCGGCGATCCGCCACGTCAGGTAGGTCCGCACGATCACGCTCTTGCCGTCCGCCGTCTGAAGCTCCTCGATCTTGTCCTCGAGCAGTTGCAGTCGCTTTGAATACAGCGTCACCTTGTTGATCGGCCAGGGCCACCGCCACTTGAGCCCTGGCGTGTCCTGCACGCTCGACGCATCCCCCTTGTCAAACGTCGTTCGCACCGCCACCTGGTCGTACCGCACTTGATAGAGAAACATGTGCGACAAGAGCAGGGCGACGAGGATGACGCCGACGAGGATGACAAATGAATTCTTCACGAAAAACCCTCTCAAACGGGACTATTCGGCCAGCAGCGTGTCGATGGCCGATGTGGGATCGCTGAAGTCCATGCGGAACACGGGGGTGTCGCCGGCATCGCCGGCGATGACGAACTTGCGGCGCCCGGCCAGACCTTCGGCGAGCACGTCGAGGAAGCGCCGGGTGCAGTAATACTCGGGGGACATTTTGTAGGCCAGGAGTTCGCCGGCGAATCGTTCACCGCTGGCCCGTTCGCCAACCGCGCGGCTCCAGCGGTAGGCACGCGCTTCATGCACGCGTTCTGCGGCCTCGCCCCGCGCCTCCGCGAGCAGGCGATCGATCTCCTGCTCGGCGGCGGCCATGGCCTGTGGATCACCGCTGGGCCGCTGGGCGTCGAGCCGACGGATGGCTGCGTCGATCCGGAGACTTAAGTCGACCGACCCAGCCACCCTCGCCAGCTTTTCAATGGCCGACTTGCGGGCCTCCTGAATGCTCGTTTCCCGCTGCTGGACGGCGCCGATCTGCGCGTGAAAGGCCCGTGAGACGGCGCCAATGGGCGGGTGCAGCGCGGTGACGGCCACACCCACCACATCGATGCCCAGTTGCATGCTGTCGAGCCGCTCTTGGATGGCCTGCTCCAACTCGGGCCCGGCTTCCGTACGACCGCGGCCCAACAGCGCATCGATGTCATGGGTCGCGAAGTAGCGGGAAGCCTCCCGCTGGGCGACCAGTCGGATGGTCTGGCGATGATCGAGCGACCCAAGCACGAATTTCGTGAGGTCGCCCACGCAGAACTGCACGACGACGTCCGCGGCGACCAGCGAAACGCCGGCCCCGGCCGAGGAGTCCGTGGAGGGTGCGGCAGCCACCAGAAAATCCTCCTGGCCGAGCATCGAATCACTGTCGCTGTCATTGGTCCAGAGGATCGCATTGGACTCGCGGGATCGTCCGGTGAGGTCGCTGGAAACGAGAACCTCCTGAACCTGGCCGACCGGATACGTTTCGGTCGTCTCGATGGGCCACGGCCACTTGAAGTGCAGGCCGGGCGGCAGCGGTTCACCGACCATCCCGCCAAACCGCAGGATTGCGCCGCGTTCATCGGGCCCCACGATCGTCAAACAGCTCAAGGCCGTCAAAAACGCCATCCCAAACAGCGTCAGGGGCGTGACCGCGCTGCCAAGGAGGCGGTACAGCCAGCTCCTCGACACCTCGACGCCAAACTGGTAGCTGATCGTTTCGGCGACCACCCGCCCCAACGACTCCGGTGCCGTCAGGAGCCCAAGCACCCGGCTGTCGAAGGCAGGGCGGGGAACCTCGCCGGGCACCTTGGGCCGATAGGCCTCCAGCAGCGAGGTGGCCAGGATCTCCAGCCCCACGAGGATCATTACCGCCGGAATGGCACTCGCCAGCCAGCCGAGAACTCTCGTGTCGTTCACGATGGCAACGGCCGTGACGCCCACGAACACCAGCAGCGCCACGACGAAGCAGCTCATCAAATAACTGGCACCGCCGCGAAGCAACTGCCACGACCGCTGACGGGCATAGCCGCTGATCCATCGGGCGCTCACGAACGCGGTGAAGGCGATCCCGGCCATGACGAACAGCAGCCCCACGGGATCGCAGCCCGCCGCCAGCCCCGGTGAGGCATCAGCCACATCGACGAGCCTCGCGGCACTCGCACGGAGGTGGACGGTGAGCAGCACCCCACCCGCCGCCAACAGATACGCCGCCACGATCCCGCTGACGATCGGCAGTCCATATCCATAGAGACGATTGAGCCGACTGCGTGCCGCATCCAGATCATCGCCCAGTTCACCGAAGATGGCGGCCGATGACTGATTATGGCTGGCGAGTTTTTCCGCCGACAGCCGCTGCAGCCGCTCGTTTTCATGCTGGTGGTAGAGCAGCACCAGCATGATCCAGATCGGCAGCCCGCCCAGCATGTGCCAACTGGCGGCGTAGATCGCTTGGCTGTCGCTCCAAAGCCCAGCCAGGCCCGTCGCGACCAAGAGGGCGATCTGGATGGCCAGTCCGGCAATCGCCGCGGTGATGGCGCGGCGATACACCAGCGCATCGTTGCGTGCCTGAGTCCGACTCTGTTCGGATTCGTTCAAGGGCATGGCCGTCGTGTTCACTCGGAAGGTCCTTGCTATTTTCTTATGATACGCGAAGGATTCCGGGCATTCACGGCCCTTCATGGGAATCTCGCACACCCGCCGGCCCCTCACACTATTCTCACAATCCATGCCGTACAACGGTGGGAACGGTCCCCGACGCCCGCCCGATTCACCATGCCGCTCTTCACCCTCGCACGCAACGCCTTTCTCGAGTCGATCCGGCAACCGATCCACGCCGTGCTGGTCTGCGTGGCGGTGCTGGCGTTGCTGCTCAACGTGAACATCGCCGGCTACACGCTCGAAGACGACAACAAGCTGCTGGTCGACCTCGGGCTGAGCACGCTCTTTCTCGCGGGACTGCTGTTGGCCGCGTTCACCGCGACGAGCGTGCTCGCACGGGAGATTGAAAACAAGACCGTGCTCACGGTCGTCAGCAAGCCGGTGCCGAGACCACTGGTCGTACTCGGCAAATTCCTCGGAGTCGTGGGGGCGATCGCCACGGCCTACTGGCTCTTGGCCGTGGTTTTTCTCCTCACGGTACGGCATCGCGTCCAATCGAGCGTGAGGGCCGAGGACATCTTCGACGGTCCCGTGGTCACGTTCGGACTGCTGGCGATCCTGCTCACCTTCCTGATCGCGGGCCTGGCCAACTACTTCTACCGCTGGCAGTTCCCCTCCACGTTTTCGGTCGTCGCCGCCGTGGCCGCCACCGTCGCCTGGGGCCTCGTGTCGTGCATCGGCCGGACATGGCGACTGCAGAGCCCGATGGTCGACTTGAACCCCCAGCTGGCCATCGGGCTGGTGATGGTGTTCGAGGCGATCGTCGTCCTCACGGCCGTCGCGATCGCCGCATCGACCCGGCTGGGGCAGATCTCCACGCTCTTGGTCTGCATCGGCGTCTTTCTCATCGGACTGGTGGGCGAATACTTCCTTTCGCTGGTGTCGGCCGACCGCGGCTGGCTGCGGCCGCTGGCGGCGGTCGTACCGAACCTGCAGTTTTTCTGGCCGGCCGACGCCCTGACACAGGGCCATACGATTCCGGTCGGATACCTGGGCAGCGTGACCGCCTACGCCGCCTGCCTGATCGGCGGAATTCTCTGCCTCGCCGTGATCCTCTTCCAGGAACGCGACGTCGGGTAGCGCGGGCCGTCAGGCCGGCGGCGTCAGACCTGCCTCGGCCTGCTCGAGGTCCTCGCCGCAGCGGACGAGCCTGGCCGAGTTGAAGACGACGGCCAGACCGCTGACGACGTGCAGCAGCGCCGCCATCACAGGCGACACATATCCCGCACCGGCCAGCCCGACGAAGCCGACGATGAAAAGGGCTCCGATGATCATGTTCTGCCGGATGACCGCGATCGTCCGGCGGGACAGCTCGATGAGAAACGGGATGCGGTTCAGATTGCTGTTGAGAAGCGCGATGCTCGCCGAATGGATCGCCACGTCGCTGCCGGCCGCCCCCATGGCGATCGACACATCGCCGGCGGCGAGGGCCGGCGCGTCGTTGACACCGTCGCCGATCACGGCCACACGATGACCGGCAGCCTTGAGGCTGTCGACCATTTCCAGCTTCTCGTGCGGCAGCACCTCCGCCTTGTACTCGTCGAAGTGCATCTGGCCGGCCACGCGTTTGGCCACGCTCGCGCGATCGCCCGTCAGCAGCACGAGCCGCGAAATGCCCTTGGCACGCAACCGATCCACCGCACCGGCGGCCTCGGGGCGGGCGTTGTCCTCCAGCCCGATCCACCCCACATGCCGGCCGTTCAAGACGACGTGCAGCACCGACAGGCCCTCGGCCTCCGACGACGACTGGATGCGATCCAAGTCGGCGACGTCGATGCCGTGCGACCCCTCGGCCACCTCGGCCAGCCACGAGGCCCGCCCCACCATCACGCTGTCGCCGCCCGCGAAGACGGCGCTGACGCCCCGGCCGGCCACCTCCTCGAAACGCTCCGGTGATGCGAGTTCGACCCGGGCGCGGCGGGCCATTTCGGTGACGGCCCGCGCCACCGGATGCCGGCTATTCTGCTCAGCCGCGGCCGCCAGCCGCAGCAACTCGGCCGCCTCGAAGCCGTCCGAGGGCGACAGCCGCGTGACGGTGAGCACGCCACTGGTAACGGTGCCCGTCTTATCGAAGACGATCGCCGTGACGCTCCTGGCCGCCTCGAGCGTGGCCACGCTCTTCACGAGCACCCCCAGCCGGGCCGCGGCCGAGAGGGCCGCCACCATCGCCGTCGGCGTGGCGAGGATCAGCGCGCTTGGACAGGCGATGACGAGCATCGCGATCGCCCGGTTGAAGGCTGTGTCGGGATTGCTCTTGAGGGCGAAGAAGAGCACGACCCCGACAAGCATGAGGATGGTCGGCGTGTACCAGGCGGCATAGTGATCAACCAGCCGCATGATCGGCGTCCGCGTCCGTTCGGCCTGGAGGATGAGATCCTTGACGCGGCCCAGAAGCGTGTCGGCTCCCGCCTTCGTCACCTCGATGTCGAGCACGCCGGTGAGGTTGATCGTGCCGCCGAAGACCTCGTCGCCGATCGCCTTCTCGGCCGGGATCGACTCCCCCGTGACGCTCGCCTGGTTGACGGTGCTGGCCCCCTGCACTACCCGACCGTCCGCCGGGATCGTATCGCCCGGCCGTACGCGGACCGTGTCGCCCGGGGAGAGCGACGTGGCCTCGACGAGTTGTTCCTCCTGTGCGGACCGCTCCGTCGGCGTCCGGGCGGGTGCCCCGACCAGCCGGCTGGCCTTCGTGGGCGCCAGTCGGATCAGCGATTCGATGCTCGCCTCGGCGCCGATGGCCGTCCGTTTCTCGATGAGCGACGAGACGATCATGAAGAAGGCGACGGCCGCAGCCTCCTGGTACTTGCCGCTGGAGACGGCACCGATCACAGCCAGCGCGACCAGCGCGTTCATCCCCGCCTTGCCGGCGATGAGATCCCGCGCGGCAGCCGCCACGAGCGGCGCGGCCAGCAGCACCACCGACAAGGCCGCCGGTAAGGCAGCAAAAAACGGCTGCTTCCACAGCCAGCCGGCCAGAAGCGAACACAGCAGAAGCGTGCCGCCGACGAGCGTGGCCGCAATTTGCACCTTGAGTCCGCCACTGAGCCTGGGGGCGACTTCGGCGGGCGACCCCTGATCGCGGCCGACGCCTCTGGTGCCAGGTTCACCACGGATCACGTCTGAGGAAACGGTGGTGTCGGGAAGAACGGCCGTGGACACGCGTGCAACTCCATCGAGGAAAACCGTCGGCAAACACGACGAAATGAGCATAGCATCGGGATCAAAAGGCTGCGGCCGCCCGAGGGCGGCCGCAGCGAGAACCAGACATACCAAAGACCGACTCCCGGAGGGCGTCGGATCACTCGAGGCCGTCGCCGCCGCCGCCGACGCCCGCACCGGCCGCATTGCCGAGGTGCTTGAGCCAGACCAGGTTGCGGGTCTCGTTGAAGCCCGTGGCGTTGATCTCGTAGGTGCCGCCGACGCCGGCCGTACCACCCGCCTTGTAGGGCCCGATCCAGCCGTCCGGAGCGTCGTTGTAGCCGCCCTTGTCGGCGATTCTGGCCACGTGGCCATCGGCGAAGAGCATCTGTGCCGCACCGCCGGCCCACAGACCATCACCATTCTTGCGAGCGCCCACGACCGGATAGATGTCGTTGATCTCGTGGATCTTCTCACCGGCACTGCCACCAAGCGCCGTGTCGGTGAACGGACAAACCATGCCGTCGGTGAAGGATTCGACGAGGAACTCGCCTTCCTTGACGACCGGCTTGTCGCCGTTGACGACGTTCACGCCGGCAAAGGTGTTGATCTTGGTGGCAACATCAGCCGTGACCGTGGCATCGGTCGCGTCGCCGTTGCGGGAATTCCCCATCAGGGCGATCACGTCCCGATTGACCTTGCAGTTCATCAGCTTGCTCTCGCTGAGCGGCCCCTCGCCGTCGAGCGGACACTTGCCGGGATCGGTCGTGACGGGGTTCTGCGACGAACCACCGTACTTGTCGCCGGTCGCGGTCGGCCGCACGTCCCCGCGGCTGAAGTGCCACGTCGTGCAGAAGTTCGTGTTGAGGCCGTCGTCCCAGATCTCCTGGCACTTGATCGCAGTGGCGGAAGAGCCCCGCATGTCCTTGGGACCATTGGCACCGCCGAACCATACGCTGTCGGTCGTCGCCGCATTGCTGGCATCCTTCCACCGCGTCTGGTTGGCCCTGCCGGTCACGTTGGTGGCACCGACATAGTCGGCCACCTTCTCGTTGACCTTCGAGGGGTTCGACGCGTCGAGCGCCTTGCCCGGGTTGGCAACCTTGACCTTGATGACGTCGGCCACCCAGCCGATGCGGCGGCTGTCGCCGTCGCGGAGGTGGTCGAACGCACCGGTGCAGAGCTGGCCGCGGTCAGCCACGTCTTGGTCGGCCGTCAGCATGAAAGCCCGGCCGAAGCCGTTCAGGTGCATGTTCGCTCCGGCGGCGATCGCCGACTGGCGAGCCGCGGAGAGCGCCGGCAGCAGCAACGCCACCAGCAAACCGATGATCGTGATCACGACGAGCAGTTCCACGAGCGTGAAACCGCCTCGCCTCTGGAACGATGAAGAACGCATAAGACAATCCCTTTGGTTGGTATTCGAAACCGGTGTCATCACCGCCCCGGAGACACCCTCCGGCTCGGCCATGGCAACCTACGGGCAGGCGATGAGCCGATTGTGAATCTGTTGTGAGAATTGTGTGAGGGCGCCGAATTCCGGCGGACGGCTTGGCTGGGTAAAAAGCACGACAAAACACACGGTCCAGCTGTCAGACGGTCTCCGGCAGAACCTCAGAGACGGCGTTCTGGTCATCGGTCCACGGCCGTCGCGACGGCCGCTCGGCCGATTCAGGCCCCCTGCCGCCTCACTGCGCCCCGGATGACTCGCTCGGGGGCGACCGGGCATCCGCGGCAGACGCACCCGATGGCACGAAGCGGGCCCGCATCGCTGCGTCAACGGCCCGCGCCTCCGCGTGTCTCCCGCGGGAGGCAAGAAAATCCATCAACAGCGTTGCCGTGGATCGAAGCGATGCTCCATCCCCGGGACGCGCCGCCTGCACGGCCAGCACATGGCGGAGGTGTCTCTCAGCCGCGGCATCCTGCCCACATTCGGCCAGTGCTATCCCACGTGTGATTTCAGCCGAAAGCGTCACGGCATGGTCGCCACCGAGCGATCGCTGGGCCGCCTCGAAGACCACCAGCGACTCCCGGCTCCCGGCGTCGCACTCGCCGCGCAACAGGTGCACGCGCACCCCCGCCAACTTGAGCGACAGCGTGATGGGATGATCGTCTCCCAGGGCGGCCTGCATCGCCGGAAGGTGCCCACGGACGAGGTCGTCCGCCTCGTCCACCTTGCCCTGCTCCACCAGCGCCGCCGCCAGGCCCGCCTGCAGATCCATTGCCGGCTTCGATGCGGCGGCGCCGGCCTCCGCCAATGCCTCGAGGCCTGCGCTGCATGCCCGTTCCCAGCCCCTGCGATCCCCCTTGGCACTGAGCAGGTCGCTGATGTCATGAAACGCCATGTCCCACCGGTTGCCGACGACCGCCCGACGGGCCAGGACGAGCGATTCATCGACGCGGCCTCGATTGGCCAGCATCAACGCCACGATCGAATTGGCTCTCGGATTATCCGGTCGCTTGGCGAGCGTGTCGGTCCAGAGCAACCAGCGGTCGTGGTAGAGCCGATTCCGCAGGTGTGTCGCCATGCCCAAGCTGAGCACGGCCGACGTCGCCGCCAGGACGGCACAAGCACGCAGGGCTTTCCCCGCGGCCGGATAGATCGTGCCGACGCGGGCGAGGGCCGCTGCCATCGCGGTCACCGCAAGGCCTATGAGGCAGGCCAACGGCAGATACATCCTGTGCTCGTTGGCGACGTCCGCGACGGGCAGCACGCTCGACGTCGGCGCGAGGAGCAGGAAAAAAGCGGCAGCCGGCCAGCCCCAAAGCCGGCGTTGCCACACGCCCCAGGCAGCCCCGACCACCGCGGCCCCGACGACCGCGATACTCGCCGCTGCCTCGGCGAGGCCGTTCACCAGCGGCCAGCCATAATCGAAGGTCTGGCCCGTCGGCCAGCACGCGAGGCGGACGTAGTGCAGGATCACGCTGGCCTGCGTGGCCAGATACGCCAGCGGGGCATGCTGGATCTCCCGCAGTTCGCCATAGGAACCGCGTTCCACCAGCAGCGCGGCGGCCAGCACGCCCCACGTGGCGGCGACCGCCAGCCAAAACCGCCAGCGGGGGGCGAACACCTGCGCCGGGCTGGCGGCGAACACCCAGGCGTGCGTGGCGACGAGCAGCGGCAGCACGACGGCCGTCTCCTTCGACAGCATGGCGGCGACGGCCGCCGCGATGGAGGCCGCCTGCCACCGCCGACGGACGGCGCCGGCTCGTGCTCCCGTGGCACTCGCATTGGCCGAGAGAGCCCGCTCTGCCGCGCAGAGGCACGCGAGCATGGCGACCGCCGCCATCACCTCCATCCGCTGGTAGATGTAGGTCACGGCCTGCGTGGTCAGCGGATGCACCACCCAGATCGCCGCCGTTGCCGTCGCGATGGGCAGCGACCAGCCGCCCAAGCGGCCGGATACTCGTGGGCCTGCAAGCGTGCGGGCGACCAGATCGAACAGGAACGCGGCGGCCAGCAGGTGGAGGGCGAGATTGGTGAGATGGTAGCCGGTCGGATCGTCACCCCAGACCGAATGGTCGATTGCGAAGCTCAGGTAGGGCAGCGGCCTGGCGGCGACGTTACGGCCGCCGAACATGGGCCTCCACGGAGGCCAGAGCGTATGCACCGCCGGGTTCTCGAGGACCTCGTGCACGTCGTCGAACACGAACATGCCCCGGAACGAATTCGCATAGGCGGCGATACCGCACGCCGCCACGAGCAGCAGGAGGGCCAGACGAACGGCGTAGCGATCGGCAGGGGCGCGGGCGTGAGCCATGACGGAGCCCTCGCCGGGCGAAGGAGGGTGACTGGGTTCTGAGCGGGGCACGGCGGCTCGTGCCAGCGTCGTGCCACAGCACGGCAGGATACCCTGCCCTCCGAGGTTGCCCCAGCCGATCCGGGCCAGCGCCGCCACGGCCGGATGATTTCGACACGGGAAGCTAGAGTGGTGGCGAGTGTCGCACCGGACAGACAAGGCGGCTCGACGGGCAGTCCGCGCCGGCATGCTGCACGCCCCATCGCGCCCCATCGCGCCCCATCACGCCCCTTGAAAAAATACTCTCGACTGCCGCTGTGGCCGATGCTCGCGATTGCGGCCGTCGGCTTGGGCCTGGCCTACGCCAACGGGGTCGGCGGCGCATTCGTCATGGACGACGTGTCTGAGATCGTGGACAACGAGTCCATCCGCACGCTCTGGCCGCCCTGGGTGCCGATGTTCGAGGGGGGCAGGCTTGCCCATCGGCCACTCCCCTACTTCACGTTCGCGTTGAACCACGCCATCCACGGGCTCGCCGTCCCGGGATACCACGTGGTGAACATCGGCCTTCACTGCCTCAACGGCTTCCTGATCGCCCTGATCGTCACGCATGTCCTCCGGCTGGCGGGCTGGCGGCAGCCGCCACGCATCCCGGCGGAGTGGGTGGGGGCCGCGACCGCCTGTCTCTGGCTGGTCCACCCGCTCCAGACGCAGGCGGTCACCTATATTTACCAGCGGATCGAGATCATGGGCGCCACCGCGATCTTCGCGACCGTGTCATGTTTTCTGCTGGGGCAGACCAGCCGCCACGGCACGGCTTGGCGAGGCCTCGCCGTGTGCTCGTGCCTGCTGGGCAGCCTCTGCAAGGAGACCGTGATCGCCGCGCCGGTGCTCGTGCTGCTCTGCGACTGGATCGTGCTCCGCACGAAACCGCAGGCACTCGTGACGACGCGGTTGCCGCTCTATGCCGGCCTGTTCGCCTGCTGGCCGCTGGTGGTCGCGATCGTCAGGCTCCAGGCAGACCGTTATCCCGAGTCGCAGGGGCTCGGCTATGGCCCGCTCGCCTACCTGGCCAATCAGCCGGCCGTGATTGTCTGGTATCTGCGGCTCGCCGTCTGGCCGACGAAACTCTGCTTCGACTACGGCTGGCCCGTCTACCGCACATGGCACCTTCTGGCGCCGTGGTGCGTGCTCGTCGGAACAGCGCTGGCCGTGGCCACCTATTTCGGCATCCGTAGGCGGCTAGCCGCCCTGCCGTCGCTCATGTTCTTCACGCTCCTCGCCCCCACCTCCAGCCTCGTCCCCTGCAACGAACTCTGCACCGAGCACCGGATGTACGCCCCACTGGCGCCGCTCTGCGCAGTCCTGGCCTTCGCGATCGCCCGCGGGCTCGAGTGGCTTGCCGGAAGCCTCGAGGGGCTGCGGCTCCCGTCGCGGCAGGCCACGGCCTTCGGGCTGGTCGTCGTCGGAATGGTCGCGCCGCTGGCGGCCGTGACGAAAGCCCGCAACGCCTGCTATGAGTCACGACTTGCCCTGCGAATCGACACCGTTCTCAAGGCGGCCTCGAACCCGCGAGCCCATCGCATGCTGGCCTGCGAACTCGCCGACCTCGGCAGGCCGAAGGATGCCCTGCCCTTTCTGCGAAACGCGATCGAACTGCAGCCCCGCTATCCGCTCGCCTATGCGACCCTGGGGCAGGTGTTCGAGGCACTTGGGCAGACAGATCACGCGATCGATGCCTACGGACGCGCCGCGGAACTCGACCCCGCCGATGCCGCCGTGATGTCCCGGCTGCAGGTGCTCAAAGCGGCGACGACCGGAACTCCGACGGCCGAATAGGCGCCGCCCTGACCGCGCCGCGAATGCGTTGTAGACGTCGGAGGCGTCCGTTCACGTCGACCGAGCGGCCACCCGCCGGGGCACGAGCCGGCCGCTCGTGTCGGTGACCTGCGCTCCGCGGTCGCCCGCCTCGTGGTACTCGGCGTCCTGGTTCACGTTCCAGACGTCGAAGAGCTGTTCGCCGGCGATGATGTTTCGCGCGGTCAGCATCGCCGTCATCATGGCATGGTCCTGGTTGTTGTATTTGTGCATGCCGTTGCGGCCGACGAGATGCAGGCCAGAGTAGTGCCGCTCGATCTCGCTGCGGATCGTCTCCACGTGCCGGGCATACTCATCGTCGTAGACGGGATACGCCTTCGGCTGGCGAACCACGTGGCCGTCGATCACGTCGCCGGCCTTCACCAGGCCCAGTGACTCAAGCTCCCGCGAGGCGAGCGAAATCAGGTCAGCGTCGGAGCTCGACCAGAGTCCGTCCCCCTCGAAACAGAAATATTCCAGGCCGTAGCAGGCGAGCTTCGCGTCCGGCACCATCTCCGGCGACCAGCTGGCGAAGTTCTGCACGCGGCCCACCTTCACGCCCGGCTCGTGGATGTAGATCCAGTTGTCGTCGAACCGGTTGGTGGGCCGGACGATGAGGGCCACGGTGAGAAAATCGCGGTAGCGGAGCTTGGCGGCGGCCTCGAGCACGGCATTCGGCATGGCCGGCCGAATACAGGCGGCCAGTTCCCGCATCGGGGCCGACGAGATCACATGATCCGCCTCGATCCACTCGACGGGGCCGGTGGCACCCGCGGCAACGCCTTCACCCTCGGCTGATGCCTGGCGGAAGCCCACCCGCCAGCGGCCGCCGTCCGGCAGCTTTTCAAGCGCCGTGACGAAAGCACCCATGCGGATCTCGCCCCCCTGCGCCCGCGTGCGGTCGGCTGCCGCCTCCCACATCATGCCGGGGCCCTTCCGCGGATAGCGGAAGGTGTCGATGAGCGTCTTGATCGTCTGCGAACGGTCGGCCGGTTTTTTCTTCTTGGGCAACAGCGCCGCCATGATCGCAGTCGACAGGGAGAGCCCCTTGATCCGCTGGGCCGCCCAGTCGGCCGAAATCTCGCTGCAGCTCATGCCCCACACCTTCTCGGTGTAGGTCTTGAAGAAGATGCCGAAAAGCCGCTTGCCGAATTTGTTGGAGACCCAGTCCTCGAAGGTCCGTGGATTGTTCACCGGGAAGAGCCGGGCCTTCGCATACGAGGCCACGCACCGGGCCGACTCGAAGATGCCCAGGTTTTTCAGCGCCTCGCCCGCCTTGAGCGGGTAGGCATAGAACTTGCCGCCGTAGTAGATCCGCGACGACCGCGGGCGATGGAGCAGGTCATCCCCCAGGAGTTCCGTCCACAGGTCTTCGACTTCCTGCGATTTCGAGAAGAACCGGTGCCCGCCGATGTCGAACCGGAAGCCCTGGTATTCAACCGTCCGCGAGATGCCGCCGACATACCTGGTATCGCGTTCCAGAACCGTGACCGCCACGCCCGCCTGGGTGAGCAGGTAGGCCGCCGTGAGACCGGCCGGTCCGGCACCGATGATCGCCACGTGTTTGGGGTCGGCTTGCGGGTGAAGCATCGATTCCATCCTGTGAGAACTGTGCTCGTGCCGTCGCCGCTTCCTCGGAACACCCCAGAAGGCTCAGCAAAACCGCATACTCTAAAAATAGGCCACCCCGGGCAGAACGCCACCATGCCCCTCACAATAGGGAGTCTCATCAAAAACTCACACCTTTCCAGGGGGTCTGTGGGGTACGCTTCGCGTAGCTCGCGGACCGTCCATTCGTCCACACCCGACCAGAGGAGGGATTGCAGATGAGTTCATCCAGCCGGTCGTCGAAGCTGCTTCGCAAAGAACGGGAATGGAAGCCCAAGATGAAGGAGCGTGGCGGGAAAGCCACGGTCTCCGACAGTGGCTCGGCGCTCGCGGCCCAGCGGGCGATGTCGAACATCAAGAGCCTCAACCGCCTCCGGGATCGCGGTCAGGAGGTCGATTCGGTCATCCTTGCCAAAATCAGCCAGTCCCTCGATTCGAAACCGGCCGACACACCGAACCAGCAGCGTGGCGAGGGAGCGTCTCCGAACCCGTCCACGATGGCTCGCGGGCCACTTGTCGTCGGGCTGGTGTGCTGCGGCTGCGTGCTGCTGGTGGCCGGGGCCGTGCTCGTCTTCGGTGCTTCCCGTTATTCAGTCGCCGGCACCATGCTGCTCGAGCAAAAGCCCTTGGCGGGCGTCGAACTCCAGTTTCACGTCGCCAACGGCAATTTCACTCCGCCACGGGTCACCACGTCGGACAAGGGTGACTTTTCCATCGGTGGGCTGCCGGCTGGCGTCTACCGGGTGACCCTGCAGCCCGACGTCCAATCCCGCATGGACGTGCCTTTGGCCTACAAGAAGCTGGAATCGACTCCGCTGCGGATGAAAGTCCAGCGCAACATGAAGAATGTCTCGCTCTACGCGTTGCAGCCGAAGCGACGCTGACATTCGAGGTCTGCGGCACGCCTCGCCATGCCTTCTGCTTCGCAGGCGTGTTGGAGGGCTTCCCCGCGGCCAGCCGAGTCGCTGCACCGCACTCACGTGACGTGCCGGGAAGGGAGATGCAGGCGACTCGACGAGGCCTGTTGTTGCAACAGAGGCGTGAGCCTCACCACCGCCTGATCGACGTCGTCGGCAGTCGTGGTCCGCCCCACGCTCAGCCGCACCGCGCCACGGATCACGGCTGGCTCGAGCCCCATCGCGACCAAGGCCGGCGACGGTTCACTCGACCCACTCGCGCAGGCCGTGCCCGTCGCCAGGCAGACGCCCGCCATGTCCGCGGCCATCGCCACCGCCTGCCGGTCGAGACCGGGAAACGCGATCGTGGAAATATGCGGACACCGCCTGGCCGTGGCGGCGATCACGACCGCCGGGATGCCCGCCTCACGGGCGACGGCGAGGAGACGGGATTCGAGCCGGTCGCGGAGGCTGGCCACGCGGTGCGCCACCCGGTCACGGTCTGCGACCGCCAGTTCCAGCGCCCGGGCGAATCCCGCCGCCAGCGGCACCGCTTCGGTTCCACCGCGGAGACCGTGCTCCTGCGAGCCGCCCTGGAGCGGGTCGATCGCCACGCCTCCGCGGATCAGCAGGGCCCCGATGCCGCGGGGGCCGCCAAACTTATGCGGCGCGAAGGCCAGCGTGGCGGCCGGGAGTTCCGGAAACGACACCGGCATCAGGCCTACGGCCTGCGTGGCGTCGCAGTGGACGAGGCTCGCGCCCGCGTCGCGGACGAAGCGTGTGATGTCTTCGATCGAACCGCTCTGACCGCAGACGAGCGTGAGCGACACGATCCGCAGCGCGACGGGTTCTGCAGCCGCCAGCGCCAACGCCGCCGCGGCCGTCCCGGTGGCGGCGTCGAGGGGCCGTTCGCGGAGCCGCCAGCCGTGGCGGCCGGCGACTTGAGCGGCATGGACGATGCTCGGATGATCGCGCCGTGAAAAAATAACTTCGCCGATGGCGGCCGACGCGGCGGTCATGCCAAGGATCGCCAGGTGATTGGCCTCACTGGCTCCGGAGGTGAACACCAGCCTGTCCCGGTGAAGACCGGCTCCAGAGCCGCCAATCGCCGCCACGATTCGCTCGCGGGCATCCTCGAGCACCCGCCGCGCAGCCCGACCGAGGGCGTGCTGACTCGAGGGGTTCGCGAAAGCGACCGCCTGCGTTTCGGCGATCACATCCGCCACCGCCGGGTGCATGGGCGTGGCGGCGGCATGATCAAGATCGATGGGAGAGGGCGTAGCCATCCCACCAGTGTACGTCGCCGTTTTATCAGCGCATGAGCGTCTCGATGAGTTGGTCGATCTCGGCGGCGATGCCCGGATCCCGTGAGCGTCTCGTCTCCGTGACGCGAATGCCGTGCAGCACCGTCGTGTGGTCACGACCACCAAACACGGCTCCGATCACCTGCAGACTCGCGGGCGTGAGCCGCCGTGCGAGATACATCGCCATGCCGCGGGCCAGCGACACCTGTCGGCACCGGGAAGGGCCGGCCAAATCGGCCGCCGTCAGACCGTGCCGCCGCGCGGTGGCCCCGATCACGCGGCGGAGCGAAGGGCCCCTTCGCTCACCGGCCGTCGCATGATCCACGTCACACCGCGTCGTGCCGGCCGGCGGCATCGCCACCACAAGTCCTCCCGACAGACGCGACGCCAGCGACGGGTCCAGGCTCGTGCAGGCGATGGGGTGAATCCGCAGCGTGGCGAGAAAGACCGTGCCGGCGGCGGTCGCGGCGTCGAACAGATGGGCCAATGCCCGCTGCGCATCCCAGGCGGTGATCTGCTCGACGCCATCTATGATGATCAGACGGGACGCGACGAACCGTTCATGGAGTCGGTCGATCGTGTTCCGCGACAGGGCCGAGACGATTTCACGGTCCAACGACCGCCCGTCCCAGAAGATCGCAGCCGCGTGCGACCGGGCCATCCGTGCCGCGCCGCTGTGCTGCACGAACCACTCCGACACCAGACGGGATTTTCCAGAGCCCGCCGGACCGACGAGGACCACAGGGTTGTAGTCGGGGGCGATTCCCGGCTCACGGCCGACCCCGAGCCCGGCGGCGACGACCGAGAGCGCATGGTCCGCAAGCCGCTGCGACTCTGGCAGGCGGCCGCGTGTCGTTGGCAAGGCGTTGGCGACGGCGGCAGACACTGGCAACGTCCCGGTGGGGAACGCGGCCTCCATGCCGACATCCGTGGAAACGCGAAGCAGTCTTCGCAGCTGTGAGGGTACTGCAGTGCACCGTATGACAAAAGGGCCACCTAAAAAGCCCGTGCCGGCTGCAACGGATCCCAGGGTGTGTTGGAACCGTGTCAGTTCGGGCTCGGAAAGACGGCCGTCGCCCGGATGACATTTCGATGCACAGGCCACCGGCAGACAACCAGCCTCGGACAGGCAGCCACTCCGAGGGTCCACTGACAGGGCGACGACGCTTGTCAATCACGGGATCGGCGGGCCGACGACCTCGAGCAGACATCGAACTGGCATATTTTCCACAGCGTGCCGCAGGGCCACACCATGGTGTTCCTCCCTGTTTTATCCGTGAAAAACATCGTTCTGCCGCCGCTGCCACGGAACTGTGCTCTGCCTCACTCTTCTCGCAGACCCTTTTCTTCTTCCTGCTGCCGACTGCTGTTTTTCTGCTCATGCTCTCATTCATTTCAAGAAGAGAACAAGAAGAGAAGAAGAACAACGGGCCGTCCGGCGACACCTGGAAAAACCGGTCCCGAGGGGCATGCCAGACGGTCCCACGTCGGGTACACTCAAGGTCCTCCAATCTGTGCCCTCCACCCGGCCGCAGTCCGTCCTCCCGGCGGGTCGGCGCCGGCCCATGTCCGTGGAAAGGACCGCTGTTTTTCGATGAAAGTTCGTCTCACCCGCGAGCCCCTTCTCGCCGCCTTGCAGAGTGCGTCGGCCGTGGTGCCGGCTCGTTCGCCCAAGCCCGTGCTGTCGAACGTCAAGCTCGAAGCGCAGGGAGCATCGGCCGTGCTGTCGGCGACCGATCTGGAGGTAGGAATCCGCATCGAGCTTGAGGCGGTCGAGTCTGCGGCTGCCGGCGCGGTGCTGCTGCCGAGCGGCCGTCTGATGGCGATCGTGCGCGAGAGTCAGCCGGGCACGGTGTTCGACATTCATTCCGATGGCACAGCCGCCGTGGTCAAGGCACCGCGGAGCGAGTTCCGGCTGCCGGCGGAGGATCCGCTGGAGTTTCCGTCGGTGGCAGTGTTCCCGGCCGAGCCATGCTTTGAACTCACCCCACCGCTCGTGCGGGAGTTGGTCAGACGCACGGTGTTTTCCACCGACAACGAATCGAGTCGCTATGCCCTGGGGGGCGTGCTGCTTGAGTTTTCATCGCAGGGAACCACAGGGAGCGTGATCGCCGTGGGCACCGATGGTCGCAGGCTGGCCAAGATGGAGGGGCCTGCCGCTGCCAAGGATGGCAGTCCGGCCGACGCGCAGCCGATCGTGCCGGCCCGGGCGATGCAACTGATCGAGCGGTGTCTCGGCGATGCCAGCGTGCCTGTGCACATTGCGGTCCGCGCGAACGATATTCTCGTGAAGACCGGGGTGACGACGATTTCGGCGCGGCTGGTCGACGGGCGGTTTCCGCGGTGGCGCGACGTGTTCCCCGATCGGCCGGAGGCGATGCGGGTGAAGATCGTGGCGGGACCGCTGCTCGCCGCCGTCCGGCAGGCGGCGATCGTGACCAGCGAGCAGTCGAAGGGGGTCGATTTTGCGTTCGAGTCCGGTCAACTCGTGCTCGCCGGTCGGTCGGCGGAAAGCGGGGAAAGCCGGATCGAACTGCCGATCGAACATGCCGGCGCGACGGTGAAAATCAAGCTCGATCCGCGGTTCATGAGCGAGTTTCTCAGGGTTCTCGACGGCGCAGCGACCGTGACGCTGGAACTCACCGACGCCCAGAGTGCCTGCGTCTGCCGCACCGACGACGGCTATGGCTACGTGATCATGCCTCTGGCTGCCGACTAGCCTGTTGCCCGGTGTGTTCGACTCGTTCCACCCGCTCATTCGACGTTCTGGTTCGACCCTCTCATTCGACCCTACTCCGAGTTGTCCCAACACGAGTTGTTCCAGCACGATGCTCCCCAAGCAGAAACCATCTGTCGCCGTCGGACCCCGCACGATTGGCAGCGTCATGTCGCGTCTCTTGGCACGCACGGGCTATGACCGCGAGCACGGTTCCGACGTTCTCACGGCTGCCTGGCAGCAGGCTGCGCCGGCGAGTTTGCAGGGGAGTTCCCAGGCAGGTCTCGTGCGGAGAGGGGTGCTCGACGTGTTCGTGAGCCACTCGGCGCTCGTGCAAGAGATGGGGTTTCACAAGCGGCAGGTGCTGGCCCGACTGGGTGAACTGGTTCCCGCGGAGGGAATCACCGACATCCGCTGCCGGGTCATGGCTGACGCAGGCCGAGGCGATACCGACCGGTAGCCGTTTTCTGCGGATGGTTGATGGTTGAAGGGTGTTCGGTTCCGCTGGTTTTCATTCGCTGTTTTTATTTTTTGGGAGAGACTTTCGCGATGGCCGACGAATCACAGCAGGCAGACTACACGTCCGCGGACTTGAAGCACCTCTCCGATCGGGAGCATGTCCGCGAACGCTTCGGCATGTACATCGGCGACAACACCGCTCGTGGGCTGCACCATCTCGTCTACGAGGTGGTCGACAACTCGATCGACGAGTGCATGGCCGGCCACGCCAAGCACGTGAGCGTCACGGTCAACGTCGATGGCAGCGTGACCGTCGAGGATGACGGCCGCGGTATTCCCACCGACCGCCACGCGCAACTCTCCGAGGAGATGGACCGCGATGTCTCCACGCTTGAGGGCGTGATGACCGTGCTGAAGTTCGGCGGCAAGTTCGAGAAGGGTGCCTATCAGACCTCCGGCGGCCTCCACGGCGTGGGTGTCACGGTGGTCAATTTCCTGTCCGAATGGTGTGAAGTCGAGGTTTCCCGCGAGGGGCACGTCTGGCAGCAGGAATACCAGCGTGGCGAGCCGACGGGGCCCGTGCGGAAAATGGGCACGACCGGCCGCACCGGCACGAAGACGACCTTCAAGCCCGACCCGCAGATTTTCCCCCAGACGAAGTTTTCCTGGGACGTGCTCGCCCGCCGCCTGCAGGAACTGGCGTTTCTGAATTCGGGCGTGCGGATCACCTTCACCGACGCCGTCAGCGGCCAGAAAGAGGAGTACTACTACGAGCGGGGCGTGGTGGAATTCATCGAGTGGCTGAACCGGTCGAGCGACCCGGTCCACTCCGACGTGATCTCAATCCGGGGCGAGGCGGAGGGCGTGTCATGGGACATCGCGCTGCAGTACACGACCGAATACACGGAGAACGTCCACAGCTACGTCAACAACATCACCACCACCGAAGGCGGCACGCACGTGTCGGGCTTCCGGTCGGCGCTCACCCGCACGCTCAACGCCTACGGCAAGAAGAGCGGCATCTACAAGGACCTGGTGCCCACCGGCGACGATGTCCGCGAGGGCCTCACGACGGTGATCAGCGTACGGGTGCCGCATCCGCAGTTCGAGGGTCAGACCAAGACGAAACTCGGCAACGGTGAAGTGGAGGGAATCATCAATTCGGCGGTCGGTGATTTCCTGTCGAAGTATCTCGAGGAGAACCCGAAAAGCGCCAAGGCGATCGTGCAGAAGGGTGTGCTCGCGGCCGAGGCGCGGACGGCGGCACTGAAGGCGAAGGCCCTCTTGCGGGAACGAAAGGGGGCACTCTCGGGCGGCGGTCTGCCCGGCAAACTCCGCGACTGCACCAGCCGTGACGTGGAGAAGTGCGAAATCTACCTGGTGGAGGGGGATTCAGCCGGCGGGTCGGCCGAAGGCGGCCGGCGTCGGGAGTATCAGGCGATCCTGCCACTGCGAGGCAAGATCATCAATGCCTACAAGAGCCGTGACGACAAGGTGCTCGCCAACGAGGAGGTGCGGAGCGTGATTTCCGCGATCGGCGCCGGCATCGGCGTCGAGGCCGATCTTGGCAAGCGTCGGTACGACAAGGTCGTGATCATGACCGACGCCGACGTGGACGGCTCCCACATCCGCACGCTCCTGCTGACGTTCTTCTACCGCCAGATGTACCAACTCGTGGCCGCCGGCCACGTCTACGTCGCGCAGCCACCCCTGTTTCGCGTGCGGACGAAAAAGCAGACGTATTACGTGCAGACCGAGGAGGAGATGAAGACGCAATTGCTCGATCAGGGGCTCGGCGAGGGCGTCTTCCTGCCGGGAGACGGCCGGGAGATCGCCGGCGAGGAGATGCAGAAGCTCTGCCGGACGCTCTCGGGGCTCGAGGATGCGCTCGTGGCGCTGGAAAAACGAGGCATCAGCCTGCGGGATCACGTCGCCCGTCGGGATGCGGTCAGCGGCAAGCTGCCGATGTACCACGTCTACTATGGTCTCGAAGAGCACTGGTTCACCAGCCGTGACCAGTTGGAAGCCTTCGTGAAGACGAAGGAGAAGGCGGCGGGTGGAGAGTTGGCTGTCGGTCGGCCGGAAGAGGAACTCACCGACGCCACCCCCGGCACCGCGGCCGACACCGGCGACGACCAGCTCGTCGTGGTCGACCTGCACGAGGTGCGGAGCATCAATGCGGGTCTCAAGGAACTCGAGTCGATGGGGTTTGGCACCGAGACGCTCCTCCCCCAGGATCGCACCGGCTCCGAGGATCCGCGGTACAAACTCCGCCGCGGAGACAGTGAGATCGGCCTGGAAGACCTGCGGAGCCTGCTCGCGGCTGTCCGTCGGGCGGGTGAGAAGGGACTGTCGATCACGCGGTTCAAGGGACTGGGCGAGATGAATGCCGAGGAGTTGCGGGACACGACGCTCGACCCGGCCAATCGCACGCTCCTGCGGGTGACCATGACCGACGCCGCCGCGGCGGACGACCTGTTCCGCGTGCTGATGGGCGAGAAGGTGGAACCCCGCCGCGAATTCATCGAGCGACATGCGCTCGACGTGAAACACCTCGACGTCTGACCCCGTGGCCACACGTTTTCAACTTGTGGAATCCGTACTGGAAGACACGGCACGTTGGAAACTCGCCGTCACGGGGTGGCCCGCTACCCCACCGTCTCCCGCTGGAACCGGGCCGGGCTGATCCCGAACACCCGTTTGAACGCCCGCGAAAACTGGTACTGGTCGGCGAAGCCGAGGTGCGCCGCCACCTGCTTCACAAGCAACCGCTCGCCCCCCGCCTCCCGACGGGCCAGCAGGTCGGCGGCGAGGTTGAGCCGCTCCCGCAGCAGGTATTGGTAGGGACTGGTCGTGTCGAACCGGCGGAAGAGCCGGCAGGCGTAGGCCGTCGAGATGCGGCAGTCTCGGGCCGCCTCGGCGACGCTCGAGAGCCGGCGCCGCTCGGCGGAGAGAAACTCGCGAAACCGGCGATACGTATCGAATGCCTTCGGATCGACGTCGTCGGCCCGCCGGCCGCGTTCGGCGATCTTCGTCAGCAAGACGCCCACGAGTTGGCCGCAGAGGGCGGGTGTGTGGGATGAATGTGCAAGGCCGCACTGCTGCAGAAGCTCGAAGATCTCGGAGATCTCGTGCGGCTGCGGGACTCGCAGCACGTTGCCGGCGGCGATCCGCGCCGCCTGCATGCGGGCGACAGCGGCGGGGCCGACGAAGTCGACGTAATACTTCCGCAGCCGCAGCCGCGGATCGGTGCGGATGGCATGCGGGATGCCTGGGCCGTAGGCAAACACACTCCCTGGCACGAGGTCATGGTCGCGGCCCCGGAGCGTGAGCGTGCCTCGGCCGGCGGCGACGAACTCGATGCAGAAGTAGGGGAAGTCGTGGCGGTCGACACGATAGTCGCCACGCACCCGCTCGCAGCCGCCGCAGACGACCGCGAGATCGGGAACGCTGCTGTTGCGGCCCGCCGGCCGACGGTGCAAAAACCAGCGGCGCGCCGACACCACCTGCCGCGACACGAACGCGGGCAGCGGCCGGCGAGAGGAACTGTTCCGACCGGCGGTGTGTCGCGGCTGACGTGCCATGCGGTCAAGAATAGCCATCCTGCGGTCAAGAATCATCATTGCCCGCCGACGGGGGAAAAGCGACAGTGAGGAGCCTCGATGGTCCGCTCCTTGTCGCCGGAGACCGCATGTCCCTCCCTCGTTTTTCCTTCGGTGTCGGTGATCGTTTCGCCCATCAGGCAGAGGCCCAACTGGCCGCGTTCGAGCGGCTGGCCGCGGCGGGGGTGATCGTCGCCCCGGTCTGGAACAAGTCGAATCGTGAGCACAGCTTCATCGGCAGCGAGCCGGCGAGCGTGCGGGCGGCCGCCGCGGCCGCCGTGGCGGCTCGCCGGTGGACCCATCCCTGGTTCGTCGATGCCGACCACATCCGGCTCGAGACGGTCGACCGCTTCCTCGATGCGAGCGATTTCTTCACGATCGACGTCGCCGACAGTATCGGCACGCCGGCCGGTGATGCCGACGTGGCGGACTTCGTGGCCCGCCACGGAGAACTGGTGGGCAGACTGACGATTCCGGGATGCCACGAGCCGATCCACCTCGACGCGACGAGCCTCGGGGCGATCGTCCGCCAGTATCTGCTCGCAGGCCGGGAGGCGGGGGCGATCTACCGTCACATCCAGGCGAAACGTGGCGGGCGGCCGTTTGTCACCGAAGTGAGCATGGACGAGACCGATCTCCCGCAGACGCCGCCAGAGTTGCTCGTCATCCTGGCGATCCTCGCCGACGAGGGGATTCCCCTGGAGACGATCGCGCCCAAGTTCACCGGCCGGTTCAACAAGGGGGTCGACTACGTGGGCGACCTCGCGAGATTCGAGCGGGAGTTTGCCGACGACATCGCGGTGCTCGCCTTCGCGGCAGACTGCTACGGCCTTCCCCGAAACCTGAAGCTGTCGGTGCACAGTGGCAGCGACAAGTTTTCACTCTATCCGCTCATCCGCCGGGTGCTCGCCGCCACCGGTGCCGGCGTGCACCTGAAGACGGCCGGGACGACGTGGCTCGAGGAACTGATCGGTCTGGCAGAGGCCGGCGGCGACGGCCTCACGCTCGCCAAGGAGATCTATGCCTACGCCCTCGACCACGTCGACGAACTCTGCGGGCCGTATGCGAGCGTGATCGACATCGACCGCACGCGTCTGCCATCGGCGGCCGACGTCCAGGGCTGGAGCGGGGGCAGGCTCGCCGCCGCCATCCGCCACGTGCCGAGGCATCCACAGTTCGATGCGAACATGCGGCAGTTGCTGCACGTGTCGTTCAAGGTGGCCGCGAAGCAGGGGCCGCGGTACACCGACCTGCTCGATGCCAACCGGGACATCGTGGGGCGGCAGGTGACCGAGAATATTTTTGATCGTCACCTCCGCCCACTGTTTCTGGAAGAAAAAGGGGACGCAGCTCATTTCCAGGTCTGACATGTGCTGCCCGCCGTGGCGGCAAGTTTTTAACTTGTCCGTGTCCTCGGCACGGATTCCACAAGTTAAAAACTCGTGGCCACGGGTCGAACTCCTCCGGTCGTGTTGCCTTTTTCGAGACGTATACGCAGGACAGCATGAAATCAGCGGTCACGATCTCTCTGGTGCCCGAGGCGCGGCAGGGTCCCTTCGTGTTTCACACGACTGCGGCAGGGGAAGGCCTGGCGGCCGCCTGCCGCACCGCGGTCGAACTCGGATTCGACGCCGTCGAGATGTTCCCCGAGTCGGCCGAGGCCTTTCCTGTGGCGACTCTCGAGCGGCTCCTCGCCGAGCATGGCCTGACGGTGGCGGCGGTCGGCACGGGGGCCGGCTGGGTGAAACAGAAGCTCCATCTCTGCCATGCCGACGCGGGCGTGCGGTCGGCGGCGCGGGAGTTTATCGCGGCGATCATCGACGTGGCTGGCCAGTTCGGCGCTCCGGCGATCATCGGCTCGATGCAGGGCAGGTGCGAGGGGGAGATGTCGCGCGAGGAGGCCGTCGATCATCTCGCCGTGGCCCTCGACGACCTCGGGACCCGGGCCGCCGGGCAGGGCCAGGTGCTGCTTTACGAGCCGCTCAACCGCTACGAGACGAACCTGTTCAACCGGCAGGGGGACGCCTCGACGTGGCTCGAGTCGTGCGGGCTTTCCCACGTGCGGCTGCTCTGCGACCTCTTTCACATGAACATCGAGGAGACGGACGTGGCCGCCGCCCTCGCGGCCGCCGGCCAGCAGGTGGGCCACGTCCATTGGGCCGACTCGAACCGCCGGGCGATGGGCCTGGGACACACCCCTCCCGGGCCGGTCGTTGCCGCGCTCCGCGGGATCGGCTACCGAGGCTTCCTCTCGGCGGAGGTATTTCCGCTCCCCTCGCCGTTCGACGCCGCCCGACAGACGATCGCGAGCCTCCGCCTGCACGCCAGCACCATCTGAACACCGCCCCGTCCTGCGAATGAAAGGAAACCATGCTCAACACCCCCCTGCTCCACCCCGACATCCTCCGGATTCTCGCCCAGGCCGGGCACCACTCGAAGGTGCTCATCGCCGACGGCAACTATCCCGCCTTCAACAAGCGAGGGCCCCGGGCAGAGCTCGTCTCGCTGCAACTGATGCCGGGCGTGCCGACGGTCGCGCAGGTGCTCGAGGCGATCCTGGGCACGGTGCAGATCGACGAGGTGCGCACCATGGGCATCGACCGCACCGACTCCTACGCCGCCGCGACGCCGGGCGACCCGCCGGTATGGGACGAGTATCGCCGGATCCTGACCACAGCCAAGAGTTCCTGCACCCTCGAGCCGATCGTGAAGTGGGACTTTTACGAGGCGGTCGCCTCGGCCGACCACGTGCTCACGATCCAGACCGCCGATCGGCAGCCCTGGGCCAATCTGTTGCTGTCCGTCGGCTGCAGAACCTTTTCATGAACCGCCTGAAAACGTCCGACACCGCACAGGAAAACGCATGAAGACACGCATGCTTGGCGCCACCGGACTCGAGGTGCCGATCCTCGCCTTCGGGGCCTCGTCGCTGGGACAGGAATTCCGCTCGGTCACGCTCGATGAAGCCCTGGAGAGCGTGCGGGCGGCGCTCGACTGTGGCCTGACCCTTATCGACACGAGTCCTTTCTACGGCCGCGGCATGAGCGAGGTGCTGCTCGGGGTCGCGCTGCGGAACGTGCCGCGGAGCGGCTACCTCCTCTGCACGAAGCTTGGCCGCTACGACCTGCCGCACTTCGACTTCTCGGCCCGGCGGGTCGTCGAAAGCGTGGACGTGTCGCTGCACCGGCTCGGCACCGACCATCTCGACATCATCCTCTGCCACGACATCGAGTTCGTGCCGATGCAACAAATCGTCGATGAAACGCTCCCTGCCCTGCGGAAGATCCAGCAGGCTGGCAAGGTGCGGTACATCGGTTTCAGCGGCTATCCGCAGAAAATCTTCCGCTTCATCTGCGAGCAGACGAGCGTCGACTGCGTGCTCAACTACAACCAGTACACGCTGCAGAACACCCGTTTCGCCGACGAGACGATTCCCTCTCTCAAAGCCAAGGGGATCGGCGTCATGAACGCCGGACCATTCAGCGCCCGGCTGCTCACCGACGCGCCGCTGCCTGCGTGGCTCAAGGAGCCGGAGGCGGTCAAGGCGGCGGCCCGTCGGGCGGCGGACCTTTGCCGGTCCCGCGGCACGCCGATTGCGAAGCTGGCGCTGCAGTTCGCGCTGGGCAACCCAGACATCGCCACCACGGTGGCCGGCAGTGCCAATCCGAACAACATCCGCGACTGGGCCACGTGGGCCACGGAGCCGCTCGACCATGAACTCCTCGCCGATGTGCAGGCGATCTTCGCCCCGGTGAGAAACATCGGCCACACCGAGGGACTGCCCGAAAACAATTGACGATCGTTTCATGATTTTCTTCTGGGGAGACAAGAAATCCATCGATGCTGAGGAGCCGGTCGGCGGGGACAAGTTAAAAACTCGCCCCCACAATGAGCCGGTGAATTCTGCGACTCACAAGCGATTCGCGATTCGTCCAAGAGCCTCCCGCAGCAGAATCCGCCGGCGAGCATGCCGCAGCCGGCGAACCAATGCGGTTAAAAAGTCATTTCCTGCAGCGGCAGCGGTCGCTTCGTAAGCCACGATGAACATCGACTCCCACCAGCACTTCTGGCGCTACTCGGCTACGGACTATCCGTGGATAGGGGCTGGCATGGAGCGGCTCGCGCGGGATTTTCTGCCCGGCGATCTCGGGCCGGTCGCTGCGGCGGCTGGCATCGGCGGCACCGTCGCCGTGCAGGCCCGGCAGACCCTCGAAGAGACCCGCTGGCTGCTTGATCTGGCCGAGCACCATCCTCTGATCCGCGGCGTCGTCGGCTGGGTCGACCTGCGGAGCGGTGACGTGCACGGTCAGTTGCAGGAGTTTGCGGCACGCAAAGCATTCGTCGGCGTGCGGCACGTGGTGCAGGACGAGCCCGATCCCCGGTTTCTGCTGGCCGCGGAGTTCGTCCGCGGCCTCGAGCGCCTGCAGCCATTCGGCCTCACCTACGACCTCTTGCTCTACGCCCCGCAGTTGCCGGCCGCCGTGGACCTGGTCGCCCGGCTGCCCGAGCAGCCATTCGTGCTCGATCATCTGGCCAAGCCGCAGGTCGCGACGTGGACGCAGCCTGGCGACAGGGATGCCTGGTGCCGCGAGATCGAGGCTCTGGCCGCCCATCCAAACGTCTGCTGCAAGCTGTCGGGGCTGGTGACGGAGGCGGTCTGGCGGCAGTGGCGGCCAGCTGAGTTCACGCCGTACCTCGACGTCGCCCTGGCGGCGTTCGGTCCCGAGCGGCTCATGTTCGGCAGCGACTGGCCGGTCTGCCTGCTCTCCGGCGGCTACGCCGAGGTGGCAGGGATCGTCAGGGATTTCTGCGATACGCTGTCGCCGGCCGAACAGACGGCGATCTGGGGCGGCACCGCCGCCCGCTTCTACGGTCTCGACACCACGGAGTGAAGCAGATGCGGGCATTGCAGTTGGAACAACCGAAGGCGTTCCGGTTCATCGACACGCCGGAGCCGCCGGCGCCGCAGGCCGGCGAGGCGGTCGTCCGCGTGCATGCAGTCGGCATTTGCGGCACCGACTACGGCGGCTATCTCGGCAAGATGCCCTTCTTCAGCTATCCAAGGATTCCAGGGCACGAACTCGGGGTCGAGGTGGTGTCTGTCGGCCCAGGGGTCACGCACGTGCGGCCGGGCGACCGCTGCTGCGTCGAGCCCTACATCAACTGCCAGCAGTGTTATTCGTGCCGGCGAGGGCTGACCAACTGCTGCGAACACCACCAGACCCTGGGCGTGCACTGCGACGGGGGCCTACGGCCGCTCTTCACGGTGCCCGCTAGAAAACTGCATGCCTCGCCGAGGCTCACCCATGCCCAGAACGCGCTCGTGGAGACGCTCGCCATCGGCTGCCACGCCATCGACCGCGGCGGTCCCAAGCCGGGCGAAAACCTGCTCGTCGTCGGCGCCGGGCCGATCGGCCTGTCGGCGATCGAGTTTGCGAAGCTGTCGGGGGCGAGAGTGATCGTGATGGACATGGTCGAGAGCCGCCTGGCCTTCGTCCGTGAAAAAATGGGCGTGACCGACACGCTCCTCGCCACGGGGGATGCTGCCGACGAGCAGGCCATCGCGGCACTCACCGGCGGCCGGATGTGCGACGTCGTCGTCGATGCGACCGGCAGCGCCGTGAGCATGGCCTGCAGTCTGAAACTCTGCAGCTTCGGCGGGCGGGTCGTCTACGTGGGGATCACACAGAGCGACCTCGTCCTGCCCCATGCGCCGGTCATGCATCGCCGGGAGCTGTCGATCCTCGCCAGCCGCAACGCCCTCTCCCGCGATTTTGCCCGGATCATCGGGCTGATCGAAGCCGGGACAATCGACACGGGGCCGTGGATCACCCATCGGGTGCCGTTCGCCGACACGATCCGCCAGTTTCCGCGGCTGCTCGAGCCGGCCAGCGGAGTGATCAAGGCGGTCATCGAGCTTCGGGAGTGACGATGGTCACGTCGGTGACCTCGAGTTTCGCGAAGCAGTTGCTCGTGGCGCACCGCAGCGTGAAGACATCCCCTCGGCGGACCGGCTCGCCGCGTGGGAACTGGAAATAGGTCCCGCGATCCCGCGATGCAGTCAGGGCCTCGGGGAGCAGCGGGCCGATGATGTCCCATTCCTGATCGGGCAGGGGCGATCCCTGTCGAACGGCTTCGATCGTAGCAAAGGGGCGTGGATCGCGATGCAGGCCGGAGAGCGGCTGGAAGTCGAACGTGTAGGCCGCGTCGATGGGATACCACACGGGCGTGCCGGCGGGGAGCGCCGCGAGGGCGTGTCGCGTCTCCTCGGGCAGGCTGTCGTCGTCGAGGGGTGTCTGGGCCAGCATCAGATCGCCAGCGCCATGGGTGCGAACACGCATCCCTTTGGCCAGCGTGATCCGGCTGCTGGCGACGCTCAGATGCGCCTCGCCGTCACGGACGCCCCGACCGGCGAGCGCCTGGGACAGTTCCTCGGTCTGGAGCACCCACCGCAGGCCCACGGTGGTGACGGCCGTGAGCGCGAGGTCGCACGAGGCGTGGCCGGCCGGCTCGACATCGACGAACTGCTCCCGCTCGCCGCCGGGAAACTCCGCCCGCACGAGCCACCTGCCCGGCGACACCCTGGGGAACGTGAACCGGCCATCGCCATCGGTCCGCACCACGGCGGGCACGGCCGTGGTGGCGCCCTCACCGTCTGCCCCCTTGCCGACGGCGTCGTACCAGTCATCGAGGCGGACGATGGCTGCGGCAGCCGGTGAGCCGTCGGGCTTCAGCACGCGGCCGGAGAGCCGGGCCGCTTCGGCATCGGCGAGCAGCCGCAGGTCGTAGTGGCGGACCTGGACAGCGGTGCCGGGGGCGGGACCGGCGAAGCGGATCGTGTCGGTCATGAGTCGGCAGCCGGGCGCCGTGATCCGCACGGCCAGCTCCGCCCCGCTGGCCCGCTCGCTCGGCACGAGCACGAGCCCGGAGGCAGGCAGGCCATATTCGGTGCACGATTCCGCCAGGTCGGGGAGGCGGGCGGCGACCAGCGACGCGTCGGCCGCATCCCTCGTCGTGTCGGTGCCGACCAGGCAATCCGACCCGGCCAGGAACCGCACGTCGTCGGGCACCAGGCCGGCCGGCAGGGTGACGTGGGCGACGAGGTAGTTGGCCTGCCGCGAGTCGTCCGCGGCGGATGGGGCGAGCAGGTCGTGGAGCCCGTCGACATCGCCAGCCTCGAGCAGCTGCTCGGCCCGCTCGCCGTCGAACGAAAACATCCGCGACGCCACATCCTCGAGCCCGGCAGTGAGTTCGACACCGATTGCCCGCCGCGCATGCACGATTTCCCGCGCCAGGAGTTCCACGGTCTTCTCGCCGGAGACGCGGTGGAGGACACCGCCGGTGAAGGGATTCACGAAGGCCAGCGTCGGATGCTCCTTCACCCCCACCTGCGCCTCGAGCACCGCGTCATTCTCCACGCGCAGCCAGACCATATCTGCGAGCGCCTCGCGAACGAGCGGGTCGGCCAGGGCCTCCGTCTCGAGCCGGCGGCAGGGCTTGGAATCCGGCGCGGCGAGCATGACGAAGATGTGCTGGTGGGCGGCCTGCGCCGCGGCGACGGCGGTGGCGTGGTCGGGCTGCCACGGCAGCGGGACGGCCGGCGGCGGCCCCGCCCAGGCCGCCGTGCCGGCGGCCTGGAGGGTGACGAAAATCGCGATGAAAAGGGTGCCGTGGCGTCGGCACGGGCGAGGGGCCTGCTCCATAGCCCCGACTATGGCTCGCCCGGCCGCGAAATGCCAGCGGCGGAGCTGAGGGCTTTTCCCCGACCGGCTCAGCGGTCTCCCTCGAGGCGGTCGACGAGGCGGCGGATCTGGTCGAGGTCGATGCCCGACGGCTCGTGGGCGAGGAGCCAGCGGGCGTCGTCCAGAGCGGTGTCGCGTCGGCCGAGTCGGGCGGCCGTCACCATCCGTTGCACGCGATCCCGGTCGGAGTCCGGGTCGATCACGAGAATCGCGTCGAGGTATCGCAGCGAGTCGGCCTGTCTGCCTTCGCGGATCGCAATGCCGAGCAGGTTGCCGATCAGGCGGACGAGGATCCTCCGCGGGCTGGCGACGGCCAGATGCTCGTCGGTCAGTTCGTCGCCGGAGTCGTCACGCAACTGCTTCGCAAGATCGTCGCGGGTCCGCGCGGTGGCGCGGTCGAAGACATCGATCCACCTGGTCTGGCCGGCTGCCGGCTCGTAGCGCAGCAGAAAATGACCGGGAAATCCGACGCCCTCCAGCTTCAGCCCAAGCCGTCGGGCGACCTCCATGGAGAGAATCGCCAGCGTGATCGGGATGCCCTCGCGGTCGTCGAGTACCTCGTTCACGTAGCTGTTGGAACGGTTGTAGTAGTCACCTCGGCTGCCGTGGAACCCGAGCTCATCGAACAGCACGCGCGTGAGCGTCGCGAGCTTTGCGTCGTCGTCGGCCTCGGCAGGCAGTCGCTTCGCCACGTCCTCGGCGAGCCGGTCGAGCTCGCGTCGCGAGGCATCGACGTCGAGGTCGGGATTGTCGAGCTTCGCAATCACCAGGCTGGCGAGGAAGAGATCGATATCGGCCTCGTCGTGGTCGACGAGCCGGTTTAGTTCGTCGAGCGTCCGCCTCTCATGGACGGCGGCCGCGAGGGCCTCGAGCTGCGCCGCCTGCCGCTCGAGTTCCGTCGCCCGGCCGGCGAGTGCAGCCCGAGCCGCGTCTCCATCGGCGAGGAGTTGCTCGACCAGCTCGCGGTTGGGCGGGCCGTCTGCGGGCAGCGCGGCGGTGAGCGACTCGATGCGGGCGAGCACCTCGGGTGGCGGCATGACAGGCGGCAGGTCGCGGCCCACCGCGAACCCGCGAAACGCCGCCTCCGTCTCGCGGAACTTTGCCAGCCCCACCCGGCCGCCGGTGAGTCCGCGGTCGGTCGACTCGAAGACCACTCCGTCGTTCACCAGGCAGGTGATCTTTCCGTCGCGGTGGCGGACTCGCAGATGGTTCCAGGCGCCGGGGCGATACCGCGGGCTCGGCTGCTCGTCGAGGATCTTCCACGAGAGGACGTCGGGGCCGTCAAACCGCGTCAGTCGCAGGCGGCCGGCCGACGGGTAGAACCCGTAGTGGCGGTCGCCGCCGTCGGCTGCGAAGACGAGCCCGGCCGCTCCCGCCTCGTCGTCGAGCTTGACCCATACCGCGACATCGAAGGGTTCCTCCGGCGGTTGCTCGACGGCCAGGCAGAGCGAGCGGCCACCGAAGCCCTCGCCGGCCCCCGCGACTTCGATCCGCCCCGCCCGCTGCCGCCAGCGGCCGCCGCCAGCCGTCGTCCATTCCGCGGGATCGAGGGCCCCGATCGTGAGCCAGCGAGCCATCGTCACCGGATTCGGCCGCTCGATCAGCTGCCGCAGGCGTGCGACCGACACGGCGAAGCCGAGGTTGGGAGTGACGAGCGACTTGAGCGAGACGATTCCGTGCACGCGGCCCTGTCGGTCGAGGAGCGGGCCGCCGCTGTTGCCCGGCTCGACCGGCAGCGCGAGCTGGATCATGCGGATGCCATCCATCTCGCGCAGCCCCGAGACGCGGCCGGTCACGACGCTGCGGTCCAGGCCGTGCGGATTGCCGATGGCCACGACCTCCTGCCCGTCGACGATCGCGTCGGCTTCGCCCAGGGGCAGCGGGGCGAGACCGCGGGCCACGATCCGCACGATCGCCAGATCTGCTGCGCGGTCCGAGGCATGGACGGAAGTCACGTCGTGGCGGCTGCCGTCGGAGAGTTCGACGGTGATCGGCCGGGCCTCGCCGATGACGTGGAGGTTGGTGGCGATCAGTCCATCGGCGACGACGAAGCCGGTGCCGAGCCCCTCGTCGCCCCGCCGGCGGCCCGTGTATCGAATCGTCACCACCGACGGCTTGACCGCCTTCGCGAGTGCCTCAACCGACGGCGGCTCCGCTGCGGTTGCCGCGTCGAGCATGGCCAGGCCGACGACCGCTCCGGCGAGCGACCGGGCAAAGAACGAGTGGATCGTGGTGGTCATCGCCATCGGCTCCCTCCAGCCGCCTCGAGCCGCCGCCCATGGTTACATGCCGTGGAAGCGTGCCGTGGAAGCGTGCCGTCCGGCCGAGCGTCTGCCCACCGCGGTGGATCGCCACGGTGGGCCTGCCGTCGGTAGGATACCATCCGGGGGAGTCGTTGGTTTGCGTGTGGCCGGCCGTCTCCGGAGCGGCTTCGGAACGGGCTCCGCTCGCGGTCGTGCCATGCTCAGCGTACTGCCGCCGTGAGAGATCCCCGCGCGTCCGCCGCAGCCCGGGGCGTGACCTGTTCCTGACCAGTGAGATCCTTCTGGAGAAACGAGCCATGCGATGGCCCCTTTTTGGACGGTGCGCGGTGTGGATTGGAGTCTGGCCTGCCTTGGCCGGGGCTGCCCCGAGCGTGCCCGATACGGTCGCCTGGCAGGAGGGGATCGAGTACACGAATCCCGACGAGCAGCACCTCATGCTGAACCTGGCGCGGCCGAAGACGGGAGCAGGACCTTTTCCGGCCGTGGTCTGCATCCATGGTGGCGGATTTCGAGCCGGGAAGCGGGAGGCCCACGACTCCCTCTGCGTGAAGTTCGCCGCCCGTGGATACGTGGCGGTGACGATCAGTTACCGGCTCGCCCCCACGTTTCAGTTTCCGGCTGCGGTCCACGACACGAAGGCCGCGGTGCGGTGGCTACGGGCCCATGCCGAGACGTTGCAGATCGATCCGCACCGGATCGGCGCGACAGGCAGTTCCGCTGGCGGGACGCTCGCGCAACTCCTCGGCGTGACGGCGCACGTGCCCCGTTTCGAGGGGAACGGTGGCCACGCGGAACATTCAAGCGCCGTGGCCTGTGTCGTGAACGTGCACGGGGCGAACGACTTCACGAAGTCCTACGGCAAGAGCGTCGACGCCCACGAGGTGCTGCCGCTCTGGTTCGGCGGCGATCTCAATGCGCAGCGCGCGGTGTATATCCAGGGAAGCCCGCTGTATTGGGTCACGCCTGACGCAGCGCCGACCCGCTGCATCCACGGCACCGACGACAAGAACGTGGCGATCGAGCAGTCGACCTGGCTGGTCGAGAGGCTCACGGCGGCCGCCGTGGAGGCGGATCTCGTCACGCTTGAGGGCGTGGGGCACGGCCTCAAGTCCGCTGACCTTGAACGTGTGCACGCGGCGGCGATCGAATTCTTCGACCGGCATCTGAAGCGGTGACTCCACCGCCCCGGGCGGTCGCGCTGGACGGTCGCGGGGCCTGTTGCATACGATCGCGGCATTGCATTCCGGGTCCCGGTTCCCCAGAGACATTCGTAGGAGCATCTCCACCATGGCCAAGCAATCCGTCGCCAGCATCGATCCCCAGGGCAAAACCATCCTCGTCCGCGTCGACTTCAATGTCCCGCAGGACGACGCCGGGGCGATCACCGACGACCGGCGGATCCGCATGGCACTGCCCACGATCAAGTCGATTCTCGACCGCGGTGGTCGGGCGATCCTCATGTCGCACCTGGGGCGGCCTTCCGGCAAGGGGTTTGAACAGGCCTTTTCACTTGCTCCCGTCGCCCGGCGGCTCGGCGAACTGCTGGGCAAGCCGGTGGCGGTCGCGAGCGACACCGGTGGGCCCGACTCGCACGCCAAGGCCCAGTCGCTGCCGGCCGGCGGCGTGCTCGTGCTCGAGAACGTGCGGTTCAACAAGGGGGAGAAGAAGGGAGACGACAAGGCCTACGTCGACGGGCTCGCCGGTCTGGCCGATGCCTACGTCAACGACGCCTTCGGCACCTGCCACCGCACCGAGGCGAGCATGCACGCGGTGCCTGTGGCGATGAAGGCCCTCGGCAAGGCCGCCGTGGTCGGCTTTCTGGTCGAGAAGGAGATCCAGTATCTCGCCGACGCGATTCGGCGGCCGAAGCGGCCGTTCGTGGCGATCCTGGGCGGCAAGAAGGTGTCGGACAAGATCGCGGTGATCACGAACCTGCTCTCCATCTGCGACCACGTGCTCATCGGCGGTGCGATGGCCTACACGTTTTCAATGGCCCAAGGGGGCAAGACCGGAAAATCGTTGGTCGAGAAGGACAAGATCGACCTGGCAAAGGAACTGCTCGCCAAGGCCGCAGGAAAACTCGTGCTGCCGGTCGACACGCACTGTGCCGACGATTTTTCGTCCGGGGCCAACAAGCGGATCGTGAAGGCCGGCGAGATCCCGGACGGCTTCGAGGGGCTCGACATCGGGCCGGAGACGGCGAAGCAGTATGCCGAGATCGTCCGTTCGGCCGGCACCGTCGTGTGGAACGGACCGATGGGCGTCTTCGAGATGCCCCCCTTCGACGCGGGCACGAAGGCCGTGGCCGATGCCGTGGCGGCGGCGACCGCTGCGGGCGCGATCACGATCATCGGCGGCGGCGACTCGGCCGCCGCGGTCGAGCAGTTGGGCTACGCCGATCGGGTAAGCCATGTCTCGACCGGCGGCGGGGCGTCATTGGAAATGCTCGAGGGCAAGGCCTTCGAGACGGTGGCGGTGCTCGACGACTGACTTCCAGCGAATGAGACGTTGTCACAGTCCGGCGGTGTCCACGGCGGCGGGGCTCTTGCCCTGCCGTTCCGCCGCCAGCCGGGCGCTGACCGCCGAGACATAGTCGCGGTCCGCGGTGGAGAGCGACTCCGTCGACATGGTCGTATGGCGGCCATTGACCTTGAGGATCCGCACCCGGTCGGTCCGCACCTCGACGAGCCAGCCCTGAGCCTGGTGCGTGCCGGTGGCATTCGTCCAGCGACGCATCGGCTCGTTCGGGACGACCGTCGCCGCTGCTGCCGGATCGGCCTCCGCCTGTTCGGGCTCGGCTGCCGGCGCGGCGTCTGTATCGTCGGTTGGTTCGTCTGCGGCATCGTCTGCGGCTGGCTCGTCGGCCGGCTCGGGGGTTTCGCTGTCGGCCTCGTCAGCCTCCACGGCGGCCGCGTCCTCGTCAGACATTTCAGGCTCAGCGTCTGAGGGCGACGCTGCGGCCGACTCCTCCGCAGGTTCCCCCGCGTCGGCCTCGACCTCCTCCGCCGGGGTGTCGGCGGGAGGTTCCTCGCTGGGCGCGACGCCATCGTCACCCTCGTCGCCGGACTCGTCACCCTCGTCACCGTAGAGGTCGAACAGATTCGGCTCCTGCGGCTCGGGCATCGCGGGCTTCACGTCGGGCCCGCCGGCGAGGTCTTCCGCGGGCGCCGGCATCGCTTCTTGTGCGTCGGCCGGCTCGGCCAGGGCGGCTGCTGGGACCGGAGCCTGCGGTTCGGGCACGGGCTGTTCGTTCGAAACCGGCGCCACGGGTGACGGGGATGCGACGGCAGGCTTGAGCTCGGGGATCGGCTCCTGCGTAGCCGTCGGCGTCGGCAGCACGGCTGGGCCGGTCGCTGCAACCGGCATCGGCTGGGCCGCTGCCGGACTCGCTGCGTCGGCTGCCGGACTCGGCGTGTCGGCTGCCGGCGCGATCACGACCGACGAGGCCGCGGGACCGCCAGGGGCAGGCTGTGCGGGGGTGGTATCGACCACGAGCGTCGGGCCGTGCACGACCACGCTCTCCTCAACGCGGGCAGCCGGTTCGACGGCCTCGTGAGTCGTGGTCTGGTCGATGGTCTGGTCGATGGCTGCGTGCTCGGCGATCGCCGCGTTGCAGAAGCACCCGGCATGCTCGTCCACGAAGACGACCTCGCCACTGGCCAGCGGCTCGCCTGCGACGGCACCGCACCGTGGCAAAGACGCAGGGCGGCATGCGGCCGGCCGGCAGACCCGGGCGCGGCTGCCGTGCTGCCGCAGCCACCAGCACGCCTTGGCCGAGTCGACAAACAGGGTCAGGCACAGCAGGGCCACGATCAGGGCACGCATCGACCGTCGCACGCATCACCTCACGCGAAAAAGAGATCAGGGCTGCAGCCACCGCGGCGCCACGCCGGATTCTAATGCTAATTGCGGGGAGGAGCCGCGGCAAACGGTCGGGGAGGATGCCGATGCTGCCGTTCGGCTCGCGGCGTCGTCATAATCCGCACAGCCGCGCCGGCCGGCAGCGAGTGCCTGGCGTGCCTCAGCCTGGCGCGCCTCAGCCTGGCGTGCCTCAGCCTGGCGTGCCTCGAGACGGCGACGGCACGGCTCGCAGCCGTCAAAAGCGAAAGGCCGCGGCAGACGAATCTGCCACGGCCTTTCGGTGTATCGAACCTGTTGTCCGCCTGCGAACGGGGTAGGTAATTGCGAAACTGGTGCGGATCGGCCGCACTCCGGCGGCATCGCTGCCGGCGGGTACGTGCTTTTCGAGGATCCGGACCAACGCGTTGGGTTTGGCACCTCCGACGGGACGCGGAAACAGGTCGAATGTCAGTGACCATAGCTTCGTCCTGACGGCGTCCCGTCCTCCAGACGAATCCTGGCACCACCCTCCAACCGTTTCAGTCGTCCTAATCGTTCGTGGG